>NZ_JAAHGM010000087.1:0-24293 GCF_010692625.1 Okeania sp. SIO2C2 | reverse complement strand
TATTTTATGTGCCTCTTTTTTTTTTTTTTCAAGAACAACACGGCATACGAGTTGGCCCTTAAACCCTGACGCGAGTTCAGACGTGTGCTCTTCCCCCCTCTCCCCCTCTCCCCATCTCCCCATCTCCCCATCTCCCCATCTCCCCATCTCCCCATCTCCCCATCTCCCCATCTCCCCATCTCCCCATCTCCCCATCTCCCCATCTCCCCATCTATTTAAAAATAGATTACAAATTGGTTCTATATGATTGGTATATTCGCATTTAATTAATTTGCATTCCTGGCAGCCAAATAATTAAACTCAAAAGACTAATAAATAAAATAGGTAAAATGATAGTTAAACTAATACCACAGTAATTTTTCCAACTAATTTGAAAACCATGTCGCTTGATCATATAAAACCAACATAGAGTAGATAGACTACCAATCGGAGTAATTTTAGCACCAACAACACAGCCAATAATAGTAGCATAAACCATTGCTTCTGAAATATTAGAATCTATTATTGGTGCAGTTTGAATTGTCAATATGTTAATCAAAGAAGATGGTAAATTATTACAGACTGCGCTAATAAATGCAGATAAAAAACCAGTAGCAATAATAGCTAGAGAAAATCCCCATCCAGAGATTTGAACTAACAAATATTTAATTACATCTGTTAAACCATAGTTACTCAGACCAAAAACTATTATGTACATTGCCCAGATAAATAAAATCACTGGCAGGAAAGGATAAAATATCAATTTAAAGAGAGAAAAACAGTAATTTGTTAAAAATTTAGTTTGAGAAATAAAATCTTGGAATTGATAATTATTCTGCAAACTATTAACTGAAATTTTGTGACTTTCTTCACTCTCAAGTAATTCTTCTGATTGTAGGTATAAATTATGCTTATTTTGACTTTTATCCGCAAGTTTCAGGCTAATTTTTCGTTCTATACTGGTTGCTGGTAATGCTCTTTCTAGATAATTTTTTCTGAATCTAAATTTTTTATATTTCCTAGGAATATCAGGCCAAAAGTAAAACAACAAAACAACAATACTGGCAGCAATTGTCACGAAACTAATAGGTAGCATTATAATTATATAACTACCAAAAGAAATATTGTATGTAGTAGTAGCAATATAATTGACTGAATTACTGATAGAAAATGGTAGACTACTGATGTCAGCAACTAAGCCACAAGCGATCAGAAATGGGATAATTTCTTTAGGGGTAAACTTGAGTAAAATTAGAGCTTCAATTACTATTGGTAGAAATAATAAGGTACTACCATAGTTAGGGAAAATAGCACTAACTAGAGCTACTAATATTAGCAGTGTGACAAATAAAAGTTTACCGCTACCCAGATTCCAATTAGCAATATGAAAACCGAACCAACGAAAAACTCCCTTTTGCTGCAATATCCAACTAATAGTTATTAACCCTAGTAAAGTCAAGGTAGTATTTACTAAAATTGCCCAAATCAATGTAGGCATATTTGCTAGAGAAACTAGACCAGTTGTGAGTGTTAGGCAGGCTCCTATCATTGCACTGAAACCTATATCTAAACCTTTTGGCTGCCAAAATACAAGAATTAGAGTACCTAGAAAAATCAATGGAATTAAGACTATTTGCCAACCCATAATATAGGTGATTATTATTTGTTTTTGTGAGATTTTTTTTCTAAACTTACTATAACATTATCTTTTTTTTAAAGATTTAATACCCCACACCTCACCTGCAGTGTCTACAAGTTTGTTGGAGTTCCGTCGAGCAGAGCTGCTTATTTGAGTATTCCCCATCCACTTTTTTCTTTTTCCAACTTCAGTCCTTCCTTCTTTCTTCTTCAATCATTTCATATCTGGTTCATAACACTTTCAAAAAATATTACTACAATAATTTTTAGCAAGTAGTAGTCAGGACTTAGTTAAGGGAAAAATATTCAATTTTTTTCTCTATTTCCGGTCTAATTCCAATTAAAAAAAAGAATGTTATGAATCATGTGGGTGATTAAAAGGCTTTATATTGAATGTCCCTTTGACAAAAAAGATAATTTACGACCTAAAAAATGATAGCGAAGCCATTCCCATACGACTCCTGACTTCCCCTCCTAGGAGGGGGAGGGGCGAGGGGTGGATTTACTCCTAAGAAATAGACTATCTATTTGTAGCAAATATTTATCAAACTGGTCTAAGGTAGAGCATAAAATCCTAAATGGTTAGCAATTGAACGTTCACGCATAGGTACAAGAGTATGAATTGGTGAATTTAATAATTTAGCTTGGGAATTAGAATTTACTACTAAAGTTGTTGAACCACCACCATCTAAATTTAATGCTTGATCAGCACCTAAGTTAATAATAAATTTAGTTAATTCTGCCAAAGTAACACCATCACTATAAAAAGGCTGTTTACCATCAACTAAAATTAACCATAATTTATCTCCTGTTTGATTAATTGCTACTGCTGTCCGTGGATAGGGTTTTTGATTCAAAGGTGAATTTTTTGGCAGAGAAACTGCTTGACCATTAGCAACTAAAATTAAATTACCAGAGATAGCTTGAATAGTTTGAGCTGAACAAATAGAGTTATCTGATATTTGAGCATAATTATTAACACTCAAACATAAAGTAGGCCAGTTTCTATCAATTATAGAGTAGTCATCACCATTAGATATTGCCCGACCAACTACATTAACTAAATCACCACTTTTAGGGTAAAAATCCCAAGGCGTCTTTTCATAAAAGGGGGAGAAAAAATTGGCATTTATTGCTAGTTGTAAATCAAATTCATTGACAAATTCAGAAGTGGTGCGGGCACGAATTTTCATATCTGGAGAAGTAGAAATTATTGGTGTGACTAATGCTTTTACTCCAGGGGTGTTCAGAGCTATAGTTACAACATGAATCATGACCGGGCGTGGTTGAGAAAAGGCAAATCTTTGATAAATAATACCTGGAAATAGTAATAAATTAGTGTTAGTTCGAGGTGGACGAATAACAGCAAGTATAGTAGTAATTGTTAGTAGTAAAACCAAGCCTAAAACTATGCTAATAGTCAACAGCGATCGCCATGTAAAAATTCTAGAGCGAGACATTAAATAAAGTCCTCATAACTATAGCAGTACAAAGAATCTGTTATATTCTAGCTTTGGTGTATTATGGTAGAAGGAAGAATGTTTTAGTTATCTAGGCGATTAGTTATCTACCAGAGAAGGAAAAATCTGGCGTTGTGTGAGTTTTAAGCTTTTGATATGTCCGCTCCTTTTCCTTCGACTGCTATACATTCCAAAGCACTCTGCTAGTAAAGTTTCTGCTTAATTAAGAAGAATTAATCAAACCTGCCGGATATAAAATTCTGCACCTTATCTTAGCTATTCCTGTTAAAAGCGATCAAATTACCTGCAAAAAAACTTATGGCCAGCAAGAAGTAGATTAAAAAAAGTGAACATAATTCAGAACAAAGTTGACAAAAATAGATAATAAAAATCTAATTTATGTAGGCGAAGCTGGATTTTACAAACAAGAAAATTATCCTTATGGTTATAGAATTATACCAGTTTTATAAAAAATTGCTACAGTAGTTTGCTATGTTGGTAGAAATCTAGAGATTAATACTGTAAATACCTTTTTTAAATTTGGTATTAGGAGTAAAGATCCTACGATTTTAAATTTGGCAAAATATACTGTAAAGAGTGATTGTAATTATTGCTTTACAGGGCTTTTCGTTTGAGTAAACCACAAAATATTTTGGGTAGGAGAAACCTTATGATTGGCGATCTATGGGAGTCGGACTAGTTTATCCATTTGAAAACTGCTTTAAGGTCAAAAAAATTATTTTCCCCTCTAAATTGAGTGAAGGGTCATATCATCAAGATTTACTTGAAGCTTGGCTGAAATATTCTTTGATTTCTCAGTTAGAATGAGGAGACATTATAGTAATTGATCATACCAGTTTTCACAAAAAAGATGTTAGCCAAGAGTAACTAGAAAGAATCTTGAACGCGATTTTCACCCCTTTCAGAGAAGCTCTAGAATACTTGTCTTTTTAAAGCGAAGAGTCTCAAATAGTATTATTCTAAATGTAGAAAATGGTCGATAAAAATTCCCCGAGTCATCTAAATATCAGCATAGCTAAAAACCTTAGCTCTCATCTTCCACCCAAATTTTGATAGATTCATTCAGCATAAGAGTTAACATATTGAAAGTATATCATTACACTAAAGATTAAGCCATTTTATGATGGCAAAAATTTGACTAATAAGTAAAATCTCCTCGATGGACTTACTCAAGAAATTCTGCGATAAAACTCATGTCGGTTAAACAAAATCAATTCACAGTTCAATTTTGGGGCGTAAGAGGTAGTATTGCTTCTCCCGGAGCAGAAACAGTAAGATATGGGGGTAATACTCCTTGTGTAGAAATGCGAGTTGGTGGACATCGCCTGATTTTTGACGGTGGAACTGGCCTACGAGTTTTGGGTCAATCCCTGATGTCTCAAATGCCCGTAAAAGCCCATATGTTCTTTACCCATACCCACTGGGATCATATTCAAGGCTTTCCTTTTTTTGTACCTGCTTTTGTTAAAAATAATTGTTTCTATATATATGGAGCAGTTGCTCCAAATGGAGCTACTATTCAACAGAGGCTGAATGACCAGATGCTCAACCCTAATTTTCCTGTACCTTTGCAAGTTATGGGGGCTGAACTTAAGTTTTTCGATTTGGAAATAAGTCAGCCAATTAAAATTGGTGATATAGTTATTGAAAATGCTTTACTCAACCACCCTGGAGAAGCAGTAGGATATCGTGTCAACTGGCAAGGATACACTGCAGCTTATGTTACTGACACAGAACATTTTCCCGATCGCTTTGATGAAAATGTTTTATTTTTGGCTCGTCAAGCAGATGTATTAATCTACGACGCTACTTATACAGATGAAGAATATTATTCGGACAAGTCTAGTAAAATAGGTTGGGGACATTCAACTTGGCAGGAGGCTGTAAAAATTGCTACAGTGGCTCAAGTTAAAAAATTAGTGATTTTTCACCATGACCCTATACATAATGATGATTTCTTAGATAAAGTAGGAGAGCGAGTAGCAGAAAAATTTCCTAATAGTTTGATGGCAAGAGAAGGTCTTTCAATTCAATTAATTCCTCCAAGCAATAGTGAAGACAATAATTCAGCAGTCAAACACTCCAAAAAAATCTAAAGTTTCAGCTTAATATTAATTTTGTTAGTAAGCTGACAAAAAATATAGATGAACAAAGATTAAATGTAGTAGAAAATGATTCAATCAACAAAAATATAAGGTGTGTGGGTAACTTCTTCTTTAGCTACAGTATTAACTCCAACTACCGTTGCCTTGGGAAACTTTGATGGTTTACATCGAGGACATAGGCAAGTAGTTCAACCAACTTTAAAATTAGATACTAGAAAAAATTCACTCTATGTTTATCCATCACAAACAGATACAGAAGTAGACAAAAACACAAAACTTCAATTATTAAATTCATCATGGTATTGCCAAAGTGAATTGGACAAAAATGATGATTGTCAAGAGCCAAAAATTTATTCAACTGTTGTAACTTTTAATCCTCATCCCCAAGAGTTTTTTAGTGGAAAACCAAAAAAATTGTTAGCTCCACTAGATGAAAAATTAGCTCTTTTTCAACAGATGGGAGTAGAACAAGTGGTATTACTGCAATTTGACCAAGAATTGGCAAATTTAACTCCTACTCAATTTGTAGAAAAAATTTTGGTAAAACACTTAAAAGCAAGTCAAGTAAGTGTCGGATGGGACTTCCGCTTTGGTAGAAACAGGGCAGGAAAAGCAACAGATTTACAGACTATTGCAGCTAACTATAATATAGAAGTTACGATTGTACCTCTATACACTTGTGAAAATGGAGAACGTATTAGCAGTTCTATAATTCGTCAAGCTCTTGAGCAAGGAGACCTGAAAAAATCCAATCGTTTATTAGGTCGTCCCTACAGTTTAGCAGGTCAGGTGGTGGAAGGACAAAAATTAGGTAGAACTTTAGGATTTCCTACAGCTAATCTACAGCTACCGCCACAAAAATTTTTGCCTCGTTTTGGAGTTTATGCTGTGGAGGCCTATATCTTTGGACAGAAGCAACTTCAGGAAAATTCTTCTGGCGATCGTCCACACTTAGGAGTAATGAATATTGGCTGTCGCCCCACATTAAATGGTCTACACCCGACTACAGAAATTCACTTGTTAAATTGGTCTGGAGATTTATATGGTCAGACTATAATGGTAAATTTGATTGAGTTTTTAAGACCTGAACAAAAGTTTGCTTCTTTAGATTTACTAAAAGCAAAAATTCAAGAAGACTGTGCAATTGCTAGAAGTATACTCGTAAGTAACACTAAATAAATTTAATATAACATAATCTTGTTGTTTCAATGGAAAATAGTTTAGTGATGGGTAAATGTTGTATCACTCTAATTGATCATTGCTTTTAAATTAATTATTGGTCGAATGTATCAAAAATAAATTATGCAAAGCTAAAAAAAATATAGCATTCCTGTTTAACTTGTAAAATTTGATGAATAATTTAGCCTAGACATTTTATAAAATTTCTATTTAGCTAAAATTTAAAAAGTTTTACTGGTAGTTTTAAGTTGGACTAAAGTTGTAATCTGTATAATTTTTAGCCAAAACTGTCTATGATATAATCTAGTTCGAGAATAGGTATAGGTTACAGTTTTTGCTTTCAGTGGTGAGCTTTTTTGTGATGTTTCATCTGGCATTACTGGCCTTCCGAAATCTCTCTAGATGGCATTTAATTTTGGAGGTCAAATATGTCGGTTTACGTTGGAAACCTTTCGTACGATGCAACAGATGAAGATATCAGAGATGTCTTCAAGGACTATGGTAGCGTTAAGCGAGTTCAAGTTCCTTCAGACCGTGAAACTGGTCGCCCCAGGGGCTTTGCTTTTGTAGAAATGGAGACAGAAGATGAAGAGACAGCAGCCATTGAAGCACTTGATGGTGCTGAATGGATGGGACGTACTCTCAAGGTCAATAAAGCAAGGCCACGAGAAGGTCGAGGGTCATCTGGTGGCGGAAGAAGAGGGGGAGGAAACAAATTCTCTAGTGAATACTAAACTCTCATAGTTAAATTAGATTCAATTCAAGGGATGGGAATTAATCCTGTTCCTTTTATCTTCTAGTATTAATCACAATTTGATTGATAATTTTTCTGATGTAAATAGCGCGATCAAGCTAATATTTTAAGTATTAAACTTCAAGAAATTGTTAAAATAAAATTTTTGGCCTTAATTTTGATGATGTTTCTCTTTGCAGTTTATTGTGCCAGACTTTTTGCATAAGTCTGTTAATTTTTTCAATTGATGAAAGAGTTTTAATTTAGTAGTTAGAAGCCAGGATATTTTGGACTTTCAGCCAATATTTATAGATAGCAAATCATAATTTTATGAAAGAAAGTATTGAAAAGCTGAAACAAAATCTTAGTCAGACTATTCTTGGTAAAGAAGATGCCATTAACTTAGTATTAGTAGCACTTCTTTCGGAAGGTCATGTTCTTTTAG
Organism: Okeania sp. SIO2C2; assembly: GCF_010692625.1. Lineage (NCBI taxonomy): Bacteria > Bacillati > Cyanobacteriota > Cyanophyceae > Oscillatoriales > Microcoleaceae > Okeania > Okeania sp. SIO2C2. Next base: position 16,733 of record NZ_JAAHGM010000087.1, on the reverse strand, counting down.
AAGATGTTCCCGGTGTGGGTAAAACCTTATTAGCTAAATCTCTAGCTTATTCGATCGCTGGAAAATTTCAGCGAATTCAATGTACTCCTGATTTACTACCTACCGATATTACTGGTACTAATATTTGGAACCCTAGCAGTGGAAAATTTGAATTTCTACCAGGTCCGGTGTTTGCTAATGTACTATTGACAGATGAAATTAATCGTGCTACTCCCCGTACTCAGTCTGCTCTATTAGAAGTGATGGAGGAAAAACAGGTTACTATAGATGGGGTTTCGCGTTCTGTTCCTAAGCCATTTTTTGTCATTGCAACTCAGAACCCTATTGAATATCAGGGGACATTTCCACTGCCGGAAGCACAAATGGATCGTTTTAGTTTATCTCTGACATTAGGCTATCCTACAGAATCTGAAGAGTTACATATGCTACAAAGAATTTCTGAGGGAGTAGGATTAAGTAAACTAAAAGCTTGTATTACTTTAGAGGAAGTCGAAGAGTTGCGTCGTTTGTGTAGTCTAGTGAAAGTAGATGAGTCTTTACAAAAATATATTCTCCGATTAGTAAGAGCAACGCGGGAAGATGAAGAAGTTACACTGGGTGTTAGTCCTCGTGGAACAGTTGCTTTGCATCGAGCAGCTCAAGCTTTAGGGTTTCTTGCTGGAAGAGATTACGCTATTCCTGATGATGTGAAATTTCTTTCTCCCTATGTCCTTTCCCATCGTTTGATACCAGCAGGAGGAAGACGTGCTCAAACAATTGTGGAAAGATTACTGACTTCTGTAATGGTTTCCTAAGTTTGAGTTTTTGATTGTTAGAAGTGCGGTTAGCTATTTGATAGTTAACTAGGTTTGCTCAAATTAATGAGAAATACAGGTAATACTAAATCCGGTTTATAGAGTCTGATGATTGTGCAGATGGGGAGGTAGGGTGTAGGGAAGATGGGGAGAGAATTTAATCTTACATCAGAGTTGTCGCTAAATAGAGGGAAAAAATCGCTCCAACCTAGACAGAGCAATAATTCTAAGCATTTTTAATTCCTAATATCTAGAATGCTTACAGAACAAGGTTTTTGGGGATTTTTTAAGTTATAAACCGACTAGTCTATCCTATAAAGTATTTTTGATCACCGGATTTGTTATAAGTAGGTAGGCGTTAACATTTATTGTTAGATAAAGGCAGTAGGCAGAAGGCAGAAGGCAGAATAAAAGAGGTTTCTGAGCTACTTTACTTTTTGTGACATACTTTGTTTTTTTTCGTGCCTACTTACTGAATAAGGGAACAAGAAACAATGGGTTCTCAAAACTTACAGCCCACATTCCGTGCTTCAATTTGTAGTATAAAATAGTATATAAATCCGTAGCTTGGTAGGTATTGATACTATGCAAATCATCTCAATTACTTTATAGTGAACGCAATCATTATTAAACCGGGGTTGCACATTATGGAATGACATTGCCAAAAATTGGTTTAGATTTTGACTAAAAAAAACCATTAATTAATCATTCTAGCAATTGATTAATCCACAATCCAATTCAATCAAAAATATCAAATCATTCGTCACTGTGCAACGCCATTAAACCAATATATACCGTAATCTTTGTGACACTTTACATTCTGTAGAGAAATACTACGAAGGTACTAAATTAGTATTGACATATTGACGACGAGAAGAAATATTTACAAAAAAGTGATGATACAGCTATTGGTGCAACAAGCATCAATCGCTATAGTTCTTGATGCTTGAAGTGAAGATAATCAGTGAAATAGAGAATATGTTAAGTAAGTATGTAGTCTTAACTTAAGATGCTGCTGCTGATACTTCTTCTTCTTCTTCTTCTTCTTCCACAACTTTACCTGCTTCTACTTGACGCAGGTGAATGTGTTTACGTCCCAAAGAAATCTCAAACTCATCTCCTGGCTCTAATTCCATTATTTTAGTATAAGCTGCGCCAATTAGTAAATTACCGTTAGATTGTACGCTAATTCTATAGCTAGCAGAGCGTCCTCCACGGCCATTACCATTCTGTTTACTATCTAATTGAATACCCTCAGCATCAATCAAAGCATTCAAAAACTTCATCATGTTAACTCGTTCAACACCATTTTTAGTAACAGTGTAGTAGCCACATTCTCTAGCCTTCTTTTCCTTACTTTGATTACCTAAGTCTTTGACTTTTTTAAGTAAATCTTCCCCAGATAAGGGTTCAATATTTTTCTTTTTAGCCATATTTTCAGTCCTAACATTTTGCTACAGTTATCAGTTTTTATCTTGGTTTGTTTAAATTCCAAGAAATGATAAACAAATATTTGCTCGTAAAACTATATTACACTAATTATCTAAATATTTCACATATTTGATCGAATTTTTCACACAATATTCTGACAAGAGGTGTTGATTATAGTCAGCAATCATATCTATAGTATGTAATATTAAGCATTGTGCTATCAACTATCAACTATTCACCTATTTAGTTGAAGGGCCTATTGATATAGTTATAGCTATAAATTCCTGAAGTCCCTTTAAATTAAACATAAGGCAATGAAGTTAACTACGCGTGGACATTACAGTGTTAAGGCACTTTTAGATTTGAGTTTACAACAAAGTAATACTCCCATATCTGTCAAAGAAATTGCACTACGTCAAGACATACCTATAGCCTATCTTGAAAAGTTATTAATAGAGATGCGTCGTGCTGGTTTAGTTAAATCAGTTCGCGGTGCCCAAGGAGGATATAAATTAGCTAAATTACCTGCTCAAATATCTTTAGGACAAATACTAGAATCTGTTGGTGAAACAATAAAACCTTTACCTAGATATGTTCCTGATAATAACCAAGCAGAAGACTGGGTTACTTATTGTATCTGGCATAGATTAGATAAAAAGCTTTCTGAAGCACTTTACAATATTTCTCTAGAAGACTTATACTATGATGTCCGTAGTTGGCAAGCTGTAGTGGGAGAAGAAACGAGTTTTGTTGTTTAATTTTTGATAGCTTGACTGTCAAGTTGTAATAGTTAATCAGTAGTATATGATTCACCATGATTACTTATTAAAACAAATTTATAACTATTGAATTCCTGTGAGTGCCAACTATACTTTAATTATTCTTTTCATAGCTGCTTGCCTAGATTATTTGATTGGCGATCCTTGGAGTTGGCCACATCCTGTAAAAATTGTAGGTTGGATAATTACTCATTACACTAAACAAATATTTAAACTCACTAAACCTCATCAAGATAACTCTCGCGTATTTATACTTAGATTGGCAGGTATACTACTAGCGATCGCTCTTGTTTTTGGCAGTGGAATTATTACTTGGTTAATTATTCAAGCTTTACGAATAAACTTTGTCCAATTTCCTTTATTAACAGTAATAACAGAGAGTATTTTATTAGCTAGCTGTTTTGCCGGAAAAAGTTTAAGTATGGCAGCTCAAGAGGTACTTCAACTGGTAAGAAGTAACAATTTAATTCAAGCACGTCAAAAATTAAGTATGTATGTAGGTAGAGATACAGAAAATTTATCAAAATCGGAAATATTTCGAGCAATTTTTGAAACAGTAACAGAAAATGCCACAGATGGAGTAATTGCACCTTTATTTTACGCTTTAGTGGGAGCCATAATACCAGGTGTAGGTAGCGTACCTTTGGCATTTGCTTACAAAGCTGCTAGTACATTAGATTCGATGGTCGGGTACAAAGAAGCACCCTATACTGATATAGGATGGTTTAGTGCCAAACTAGAGGACGTTTTAACTTGGCTACCTTGTCGTCTAAATGTGCTAACTGTAGCTTTGCTCTCTGGCAAACCTTTATATGTTTGGAGAATATGTCAAAGAGATGCGGTGAAAGACCCTAGTCCTAATGCTGGTTGGAGTGAATGTGTCTATGCTGCAAGCTTGGGAGTACAGATAGGTGGTACAAACTTTTATCAGGGAGTGGTTAAACATAAACCACTATTAGGAGACCCAATTTATCCAATTACACCAGAAATTATCGATCAAGCATTGCAGTTAACTCGATATTGCTTTCTAATTTGGTTAGGGTTATTTTTTATCTGTTATATCATGTCCGGTAGCATGGGTATTGTATAGTGAAGGTAAGGAAGAAGGAAGAGGGAAGAGGGAAGAGGGAAGAAGGCTTAAAAGTATGAAAAAACGTAAATTTCCTGTAGATATTCACCCTTGGTTTTACACAAACGCGCCCCAAGGGACATGATATTATTTATCAAAATAATTGGGTCTAATACCCCGCCTTGATTGGCGAAATGTTTTTGGAGGGGAGCTTATAGCGTTTTTCAAGGCTTTCAAATAGATAGAATACAGTGCTCAAAGCATTTTTCTACTCCCTACTCCCTACTCCCTAAGCAAAAACAGGACTTACGCAAAGACACTGTGTATAGAGTCCAGTAACTATTGGACAATAGTTATGAGTACTATATATAGCGTATCTGCGTAAGTCCTAAAAAATTCTTTTTTAGTCTACTTAATAATGAAAACTGCTGTAAATCACCATTACAAAAACAACTTCTGACTTCTGACTTCTGACTTCTGACTTCGTTTGACTTCTGACTTCTGACTTCGTTAATGTGGTGGAATACATGAACAATACTGTAGAAATTTTATCAGCACAGGAGTTACGGCGTACTGTTACTCGTCTTGCATCCCAAGTAATTGAAAATGCGGGAGATTTGTCTCAACTGGTGTTGTTAGGCATTTATACTAGAGGAGTACCCCTAGCAAAAATATTAGCAAATCAAATTGAATTGCTAGAGCAAGTCAAGATACCTGTGGGAGCATTGGATATTACTTTTTATCGGGATGACTTGAATATAACGGGAATGCGAACTCCAGCTAAAACTGAAATTCCTGGTGATATTACTGGTAAGATTGTGGTTTTAGTTGACGATGTGATCTATAAAGGTCGAACAGTGAGAGCTGCTTTGAACGCAGTTCTTGAATATGGTCGCCCAGAAGCAATTAAATTAGTTGTGTTGGTTGATAGAGGTCATCGGGAACTACCAATTCATCCAGATTTCACAGGTAAGAAGCTACCCACTTCTAGAGAAGAGAAGGTGAAAGTTTATGTGCAAGATATTGATGGGAGAGATGGTGTGGAGTTATTTCGTTAGTGCCGCTACGCGGAAGTCAAAAGTCAAAAGTCGTAGGGGCGAATGGCATTCGCCCTCAAAAGTATTGATTGGTAAGGCTTTTAGGATTTTGCGACTGGTTAGTTATTTCTGCCATCCTGCACTAGAAAGTGTGAGGAGCGTGAGGAGCGTGGGGAGTGTGGAGAGATGGAGAAAGAGTTGGCAATGGCGCTCAGATTGTTGATTTAAAACAGTTTGTAGGGGCAAACGGCTGTTTGCTTGCGCATACTTCGTAACGCCCCTACGGTTTCTTCAAGTTAAAGAATCTGCCGATCACTGAAAGTTGACCGCTGAGATGCTTCTTTAACGTAACTTGAGAATGTCAGCAGTTATAGCCAAACTCTCTTCATATAAAACTTCCCGACCCCAACGTTGTAACTGTTGAGCCATCAAATATTCTGCTTTCTGGTCGCTCAAAGCACTGACTTGCTCTGTACGACAAGACTGAGCACTACCACCTGCTTCTAATCGCATACAACCAGTATCTTCAGAACACAAAATCGTGCAACAGTCAGCATTGGGATTACTAGACCCCAAACGCACGCCTACTAAATCTCCAGGAATTTCACCATAGTCAGCGGTAGGAATTGCTGCTAACTCAGCTAAAATCTCTTTATCTGTAGGACTGGTAAACTTGACATGAACGATGTCATAATCACCACCAGTCTCAGTATAAGCTGTAGGTTGCCAATCAAGACGACTAGCAAACCAACCCAAAAACATTAGTGCTTGAGCAGCATTCCCTTTTTCATAGTCAAGAGTAATTTTATCGATTTCACCCAAAGCAGCACGACGTTGTGGTGGGTCGAAAGTTGCAGCAGCTAATTCTTGCCATGCAGACAGACGATGCCAATTTAAGTCAGCAATGTATGTTTGATTTTCGATCAGTTCTTGCATTTTGAGAAATTCTGAATCTGGATCGCTAAAATAAGATGAATCCAGAATAATGCAATTGCTATTTTCACATAGGTTTCGGAATAATTCTTGTTCTTGATTGGGGGTAGCTTTCCACCAAACAAATTTAGGCAAGTCAGGAATCATCAATGATGTCACGACATCACTCACCCTTTCCAGTGCTTCTTTAGTTCCGCGTAGGGTAATATATTCACAGCAAGTTAATGAAGACTGCTTTTTCTTTACTGGGCAATAAGCAGAAACTTGTGCTGTTACCCCTGTATCTTCCCCAAAAGTAGGACATAGTGTGATGACTCGACAGGGGTTTTGATCTGCAATTACTTCACTAATGCTAAATCCTCTAGCATCCATGTTGGGGAACTGCCGAGTTTCTGGAGATTTTGCAGCCCACTCTGAACGTAACTTAGCGAGAGTCTCGGAGTCTATCCTACCTGTTATTGGTAACTGATAAGCTTTTTGAGCCTCTTTGATCGCATCACGGGCTTCATTGCCGTTAATACCATCTATTTCACCTTTGTAGAATCCCAAACCAGCCAAAAGTTGTTGAAATTCTTCGGGTTCATATATTACCATACTGAAAGTAGCTGCTCTGGTGGCGATCGCAGTTGCTTTTCCTCCATTTTGACCGAGCCAGATTTTACTAAGTTCTGCTTCAATTTCTCCGAGAGAAATATCTTTTGGTTGTTGTAAGGCAACAAGTGTTGTACTCATTTTTCTTGTTTGTAAATGCTTTACTGATGGTTATTTGTAGCGCGTAGCGCTGGGGAACTTTCATTAATTGATAATGGATAATGAATAATGAAAAGTATCTCTAATTATCAATTATTCATTGGTAATTAGAGGCTTTAAACCAAATTGATCAATTATCCATTATCCATTGGGTAAAAGTAGCGAGCCATGTCATCCGCCAAGAAATAAATTTCTTGGCTCTATAGCAGAAGTCATCTTTAGATGACTAAAGATAGCTAATTTATGATGGCTAATTAATGAGACTTGATATAAGTCACAATTGGAAGAAATCCTTCTGCCTTCTGCCTTCTGCCTTCTGCCTTCTACCTCCTGCCTTCTGCTACAGTCGGCGCCAACGACGGCCATCGCGATTGAGTAACAATTCAGATTCAACTGGTCCCCATGTACCTGCTTCATACAAAGGTATTGCCTCTGGTGGTGCTGGAGCATCCCAGATACCTAGTATTGGTGTTAATGCTCGCCAAGATGCTTCTACTTCATCACCATGAGTAAATAGTGTTTGGTCTCCTAACATACAATCAATCAACAATCGACTGTAAGCATCTGTACTGGGTTTACCAAAAGCAGTATCGTAACGGAAATCCATATCTACTGAACGAGTCCGCAGGGAACTGCCTGGAGTTTTTACCTCGAAACGCATAGAAATTCCTTCATTTGGCTGAATTCGCAAAGCCAATACGTTAGGATTTGCTTGTTTAGCTGCTGACTGGAACATTAAATATGGTACTTCTTTGAACTGAATCGCGATTTCTGAGACTTTTTTCGGCATTCGCTTTCCAGTCCGTAGATAAAATGGAACTCCTTTCCAACGCCAGTTATCAATGTAGAGTTTCAGTGCTGCATAAGTAGGTGTGGTGGAGTTGGGGTCTGCTCCTCCTTCTTCACGATAAGCTGGTACATCTTTGCCTTTCATCCAACCGTTTGTATACTGGCCGCGAATTGCAGAAAGCTCTAGGCGCTCTAAGTCTGCTAGATGGGTTGCTTGAACTACTTTTACTTTTTCGTTACGAATGCTGTCAGCATCGAGGGAATTAGGAGGTTCCATTGCTGTGAGGGAGAATAGTTGCATCAGATGGTTTTGTACCATGTCTCGCAAAGCACCTGATGTTTCATAATATCCCGCACGTCCTTCTAGTCCTACTGTTTCTGCAACAGTAATTTGAACGTTATCGACAAATTGACGATTCCATAGGGGTTCAAAAATGGCATTAGCAAATCGAAATACCATTAAGTTTTGAACTGTTTCTTTTCCTAGATAGTGGTCGATGCGATATATTTGCTCTTCTGGGCAAACTTGGCGAACGATTTTATTGAGTACCTGAGCTGAACTGAGGTCTCTACCAAAGGGTTTTTCAATTACTAATCTGTGTTTTTTGGGGTCTTCCAACATTCCTGCAGCGCCTAATTGTTGAGCAGCTTCTCCAAAAAAGCGTGGTGCTACAGATAAGTAAAATACGCGATTACCTCGCGTACCTCTCTCTTCGTCAAGTTGGCTCAAAAATTCTTTGAGTTTTTGGTAATCTTCTGGTTTGTCGATATTACCGGGAGAGTAAAAAATCCCTTTGGCAAAGTCATTCCAGAGGTCTTCAGATTGTAATCCACCACCAAATTCTTCTACGCCAGTCCGCATTTGTTCGCGGAAGTAATCATGGCTCCATTCTCTGCGTGCTACTCCGACTATTGTTAGTTCAGGGGGGAGTCTCCGCTCTAGCTTCATTTGATAGAGTGCTGGAACGAGTTTCCTTTGAGTTAAGTCCCCTGAAGCACCGAAGATAATTAAAATCTGGGGTTCTGGGATTCGGTCTTGTTGTAACCCAACCCGCAAGGGATTTTCTAATAATGCTACCATCTATTGTTGACTCCTTCTAATTTAGTTACTTATAGAAGCTTGTTTGTGTTTGTTGAGGTGTGCTATTTTTAAGATAAAATCACAATTAGCTATGACTATTTTATACTAAATAATTAAATAATTCAGCGTCTTTAGCTACATTAATTTTAATTTGGGCGTTGCATAAATGCGGGATGATTTTAATAGTTTTGTGGAATGGGCATCTTGCCCGTTCCTTATATTTTCACCACAGGCAGGTCATCAGTCAAACCGTTTTTTTCACGTTAATGACTGATGACATGGGATTTTCTAGCCTTAAACAGGTGCTAATTTTTTGACTTTTTCTTCTAGGGAGTTAATTAGGGAAGTAAAGGGTTTGATAAATTTGTCGATCCCTTCTGCTAGCAGTTCGTCCATTACCTGGTTAATATTAATGTCAATATCGGGGTCTTTGAGACTTTCTATGAGCTGGATAGCTTCTTCTATATTGGTCTCTACTCTGTTATCAACATGACAGTGATCAGCACAAGCATCTATGGTTTGGGGAGGCAAAGTATTTACTGTGTCAGGCCCAATTAATTCATCAACATACATCACATCACTGTAAGTGGGATTTTTGGTGCTAGTACTTGCCCATAATAGCCTTTGCATTGTTGCACCTTTTGCAGATAGAGCTTTCCAGCGGTCGCTCTGAATAATTTTTTTGTATTCTTGATAGGCTATTTTGGCATTAGCGATCGCTACTTTTCCTTTGACGGTTTCTAGTTTGGCCTTGACAGTTTCATCAGTTACATTCTTGATTTTGCTATCAATGGTAGCATCAATGTTACTATCAATCCGACTCAAAAAGAAACTTGCCACAGAAGCTATCTTACTGACATCTTCTCCTTTAGCTGCTCTTGCTTCTAGACCTTCAATATAGGCCCAAGCAGTGTTTACATAGCTTTCTACAGAAAATAGCAAAGTGACATTGACATTAATCCCTTCACTAATAACTTTTGTTACTGCTGGTAAACCTTCCGGTGTACCTGGAATTTTAATCATTAGGTTTTCGCGGCCGATAGCAGTGTAATAACGAATTGCTTCGGCGATCGTACTTTCTGTATCTTTAGCTATAGTAGGTGGAACCTCTATACTAATGTAACCATCTAATCCATTGGTTTGTTCGTAGACTGGCATAAATATATCGCAAGCATCACGAATATCTTTAAAAACAAGAGATTCGTAGATTTCCATCACTGACTTACCAGCGCTAATACCTGCTTCAATATCTGCATCATAGATAGCATTACCAGCGATCGCTTTCTCAAAGATAGCAGGATTAGAAGTTATACCACGTATCCCTTTCTGGGCAATCATATTTTTGAGTTCCCCAGACTCAATGATATTGCGACTGAGATTATCCATCCAGATACTTTGACCAAAGTCTTTGATTTCGAGCAAATGATTAGTTGTCATAGCTGTCTTACCTTAATTGTTACTATTTTCCTTGGAGTTTTTTGTGTTCTTATATACTGCAAAAAAATAACTAAGTTGTTAATTTCTCAAAGGCAGTATTCAAAATTTCTTTACTATTGCGATCGGTAGTCATTTCAGTTATCAGTTATCAGTTATCAGTACCTCTCTCTGCCTAAAGTAAAGTGCATTGAAATATTGAACTTGATTTTTTTTCATCCCCTTGAAAGGGGAGGCTATTGACCTTATTTTTTGGTCAGAAAGTTGAAATTAAATCTGCGTTCTGATTACAAATTCTTAAAAACCGATGTTAAGTTCTATTAACTAGCTATCAGCTTTTATAGCTCTGGGTAAAACATCCCCGGTTTCTATAAACCGGAAGGTGCGCGGAGGGGTATCAGTCCCCTTCTAAACGTTTACTGCTGACTGCTGACTGCTGAGGTGCTGACCGCTTTTTTAACTTTGATGAGAAATGCGTGCTTGTTCCTTAATAAAAGACTCTACAAGTGCCACATCTTCTTTACTACCAATCACCAATGGTGTACGTTGATGTAGTTCATTTGCTACAACATCCAATATTTCTTCAGTACCCGTACTAGCTCTACCACCAGCTTGTTCAATTAAATAAGCCATAGGTGCTGATTCATATAATAGGCGTAATTTTCCTTCTGGCTTTTTCACTGTACCTGGGTATAAAAATACGCCACCTTGGTATAAAATTCGATGAAAGTCTCCAACTAATGCACCACCATAACGGGCAGTATAACCTTCATGGCGATGAACATAGCGGATATAATCCCGCATAGAATCATCCCACTGCCAAAAGTTACCTTCGTTGACACTATATATTGGGCCGTGGTCTGGAGTTTTGATATTCTCATTGGCCAGAATAAACTCACCCAAACTAGGGTCAAGAGTAAATGCATGAACTCCAGTACCAATTGAATATACTAGCATTGTGCTAGGGCCATACAAGATATAACCAGCGGCAATTTGTTTACGTCCACTTTGGAGTAAATCTTGAGCGGAACCATCTTCATCGTTGCCTTCTTGTTGGCGAATAGAGAAGATAGATCCCACATTTAGATTTATGTCTAAATTAGAGGAACCATCTAGAGGGTCGTAAAGCAATGTATAGCGACCTACTGGACAGTTTTCTGGAATGTAATAGGGTTTTTCCATCTCTTCGGATGCCAAGCGACAGACAAGACCACTTTGCTTAAATACCGAAATAAATACGTCATTGGCATAGATATCCATCTTTTTGACGGATTCTCCCTGGACATTAACTGTGCCAGTAAACCCTAAAGCGTCTTCTACTAATCCAGCGCGGGTCAAACGACGAGCGATTAACTTTCCTGCTAAAGCAATTCGATTCATCAGAGCGCTGATATCTTGAGCATCTGGTGAGAAGCTATTGAGTTGCTGTAGTACATGACGTGATAAGGTTGTACAATCACGATCTAATGCCTGTGTTTCCTCCAGACGAATGTGGAGGTTTTCCTGGGTATTGACCATAAGTATTTAGTTCCTCCATATTAATTAGCTCCAGTCAATAGGCTAGTTACAAAGGCAACTTGACTTCTATTCTGGAATATCGCTAATGCTTATTTTATTTAGGCTTGAGCAATAGGAGGCTAAACTTTATATGAACTTTAGATAGTTAGTTGCTTTGTGAAGAGTAAAAAGCAAATTTTAAAAGTCAAAAGTTAAAAAGTTCTAAACACTTCTATTTTGACACCTAATGTCAAAAAAAAGTTTGTATTATCTACTAAAAAAAATATAGTAGTAACACAAACTTTGTCTTATTTAGGAATAAGAATTAAATAGTAATGTAAAATCTTATCCCTTCAAGATATCTTAACCCTGGTCTTTAAAATAAAAGCCCAATGCAACACCCAATAATGTTACTTGTGGGGTGATAATAATGGGAATCATTTCCCTAATAAACTGCTTATCTGATTGTGGAGAAATAGATGCCAAACCAATCAGAAGATAAGTAATCCCTAAGGATGCACCAAAAAATACTAAAAGTTTTTCAGCAATATTTTTTCTAGTCTTCTCCTGTTCAATTTTTACCCATTTATATATGTGTTTTTGATTTTCAGGGCTTAAGTTTTTATCAGAGATATAATTCTGAATGTAGCTGTCAAAATCTGATATATCTAGATTTTTTGTTTCTGGGTTCTCTGGTCTTCCTAGATAAAAAACGTTGTCTTGAGTTTCATTGTCTTCTGGATTGAATTCTGGATTAGTTGTCATAGATAAATGAGGTTGGTAATTGCTAAAATTGACAATTTTTACCCGTCCCCAATATAACTATCAAGCAACTACTAAGCTGCTATCTGAAAACTACTTCTTTTACTGATTTATCAGAATTCATAATTAGCACGGTAGAACCTTGCTTTATTTCCTTCTGAAAATAGGCTTCAGTCGCAATAGCTTTCCGAATTGCTTCATTTTGAGTAATGCCTTGATTAGTAGCAAGAAATTCTAACATTTCAGCTACGTCTGTCGGTAAAGTTACAGACATACGCTTTGTAGGGGGACGGGATGCTTGAGCTGTATTGTTCATTTTGGTATTGAAAATAGTGTGTGTTTTATTTTAAGAAGGCAATGTTTAGCCACTTTGTTTAAGTATTACTAAGGAACTTATAGCGCTGTGCGCAGGGAACAGGCAACACTTAACTGGGAACAGGGGGAATAAATTGCCGTTTGCGCAAGCATTCCGTAGGAATCATATAAGACTTCTAGCTCTTTTGCCCCTACTACAATTTGTAAATATACCAGCGCTCATTGCTATAAATACAATATACACTAAATTTTTGTTTTTTTGGTGTTTTTTTTACACCATTTTGGTGTTCAGTAAATAAAAAATATTTTTGATAATCGAAACTCGTTTTAAGATTATCATGTAGAGTCAATCAAGTATATTTAGGACTTACGCAAAGACACTATATAGAAATCCTCACCGTATCTTTGACATTGATTTTCCTTTCTACAACCGGAGCGATCGCATTTCATGTGCGTCGTAAAGGGGAGCGGAGTCCTATCGCCCTTGAAACCATAATTCCTTGGTTGAAAAAAAAATCAAGCGAATAGGCAAGCAAGTCCTTATACTCTTATGATAACACAAACTGCACGAGAAATTGCTAAGTCTCCAGTAGCGTTAGAATTACGTCGAATTCAGATGATTGCTGAGATTGGAACTGAACAGAATACTACTACTATTTTGATGATTCCATCTGATATTTTATCTTTAGCAAAAGAAATTTATCAGTCTATTTCATCAGAATAAACTTATCAATCTAGTAGCCATAATTATGCCAATTATCAAAAACTTTTCTAAATTTTCTTGAACTAAAGTAGAGCTAAAGAGTAGGGGAATAGGTGAAGTGGGGAGAAGTCAAAAATAGATACCACAATCAAGAATTCTGTCAAATAACTATCAAAATAAAATCTTATTGTATTGGTAATGCGTTGTTATTGTAAAATTGACAATGTAGACAAAAACAAGAGGTTTTGAATGGAATTAAAAAGTTTTGGTGAATTGTTAGCTATTTTAACAATTCTCGAACCAGATAGAAAACTTGCCAAGCTGTGATTAGACTAGCACAAGCTGGTACGGCAACAGAAGGTGAGACTGATACAAGTATATTGCTAGAAATCAAAAATAGTTTGAAATCAGATATTGAAAAGGAATTAGAAGAAGTTAACAGCAAGAAGTTAGAAATTAAGCAAAATTTAATTGCTAAATTTTTAGAATAGTAATCTTGCTGCCTTAAAAATAACAGTTTGGGGGAAATTACCCCCATGAAGTTTTCCTAGAAAGCTACTTTTTTTGCCTCAAAATAACTGACTCACCAAAGAATATAGTTTTTAATTATCAAGTTTTAACATCATACAGCCTATTCCATGTAAGTACGGTGGGATATTAAACCCGGAACAGAAAAGATAAAAATTGGCTCAAACTTATTCAGTACAGTCGATATTAATACTATTCTATAGTTATTGATTGAGGACCTTCACTGTTGTCACTATTTACTTCTGTATTAGAGTTAGTAGTGGCAGTATAACCATTCTGCTTCTCAAGCCAACTTTTGACTGGATCATCATTAAGATTTAGTCGGAACATACCAGAGAAAAAACCTCCAAAAAAGGCAACTGGTTGTTCAATTAATTCTTTGACAACTGGAGTTAGTTCATCTAAAAACATACAGTCTTTCCTCTCGCTAAAGAATATTTATTTAATCAAACTAAATTATTCACTGGTATTCTAACGTACTTAATATGCAACTATCGTAGCGATCACCTCAATTAACTTAATTAGCTTTTAATAGCAGTATCTACAAAGGTTGTAAACTGATGGAGTAACTGAGATCAGGAAGTAATCAACCTTCTACCTTCTGCTGTGATTAACTATTTTGGGCTACCTTGGCCTCCTGAGCAACCTGCTCAACCGGATCGTTGGCTAACTCTGCGATAACTTGCTCCGCTTGTGGCCCTCCTAATTTATGCAAAGCTTGTACAAGTCTATAACGCATTTGCCAATCACTATTGGTGGCAAAAGGTGTTAAGAAAGGGACAGCTTCTGGGTTTCCTAGTTCCCCTAAAGCACTAATAGCTATAGTCTGTATCAGTTCATTATCTGACTGGAGAGCATCTTCTAGTAAAGATAATGCTCTTGGTTCCCCCATTCCTCCTACTACTGCAACTATGCTCATTTTAACTAGCCATTCTGGAGTATTCTGGTAGACCTGTTCTAGGTCGTCAAAAGTTTCAGTAAGTTTTAATGCTCCTAAAGCATCTGCTGCTGCTGCTTGGACATCTGGTTCGGGATCGTTGAGCAGACAGTCTCGCAATATTTCTTGAGATATTGTTAAATTTTGTGTACCTAAGCTTGACATTTGGCTCACTGCAGCATATCTAACACGAGTATCTTGGTCTTTGATTGAAGTTTGAATTAATTCAAAAGCGGTAGCTAAATCTATTTGACGTAATTGATTAACTCCACGTAAGCGATCGCCTAGATCCTCTGATATTAGTAGTTGTTTAATTGAATCTGGGGTAACACTCATTGCCATAAATTTGATTTTTTTATTTTCCTGGATGATCTGAGCTATAAACTAGAGTAGATTTTTGATCCCCTGCCATAATTGATTTTTTCTAGAATCAAACTTACTCGCTTGCCATAGCTCTAATAATATCCCCACGAGTTAGTATACCAATCACTTTATCATTTTCATCTAATACTGGTAACCGATGAATATTCTGTTCGTGCATGAGTCTCGCTGCTGCTGAGAGTGATTTTTCTGGTGTAGTAGTTAGAGGGTCTTTAGTCATTACTTCTCCCACAGTTTCTCCTAAAGCTTTATGAATTTGTTTTTCATAACGAGCTGGATTTTCTAGAAAAATCACACTATCTAGCAACATAATGTAGGGTGGAGGAGTGACTCCGCTTTCTTGCCACATCAAATCTGTTTCTGATACGATCCCGACTAATTTTTCCTGTTCATTGACTACAGGAAGACCACTAATGCGTTGTTCTGCCAAGATTTTAATTGCCTCTTTTAAAGGCATTTCTGGCTTAACAGAAATTGGATTATTACTCATCACATCTGCTACAGTTTTAGTCATGTTTACCTCAGATTTTGTTCTAGTTGGAATAACTATGAGAGCGTCAAAAAGTAAAAATTTTCCTTTTTAGTTTTGGCTTCAATAGTAATCATAAAAGAATATACAACATACCATAATTGCACTTTTCTCAAATCAAATCTTACAA
Source organism: Okeania sp. SIO2C2 (assembly GCF_010692625.1). Lineage (NCBI taxonomy): Bacteria > Bacillati > Cyanobacteriota > Cyanophyceae > Oscillatoriales > Microcoleaceae > Okeania > Okeania sp. SIO2C2. The sequence goes on along the minus strand of NZ_JAAHGM010000087.1, from coordinate 854 downwards.
TGTAGCATGAAGCTATATTAAGAATTTTTGACTAATGTCAACATCTGAAGGCCAAAAATTAGAAGTTTCTGCTCGCGATCGCTGTGTATTTGTCTGCCAAAATACGTCTTGTCTGCGCCACAATTCTCAAGAAGTCCTCAAAACCTTCATAGCTGAGACAGAAAATATAGTGGGTGTTAATATTCAGGCCAGCGGTTGTCTTGGTCAATGTAGCACTGGCCCTACAGTAAGAGTTACCCCTGATGAAATTTGGTATTACCGAGTCAAACCTGATAATGTCCCAACAATAGTTACACAACATTTTCAGGGGAATAAACCTGTAGATGATATGCTTAATCCTAGAATTCATCCTCGTTTTTGCTGATTGATATCCTCGCTATTGCTCAACCATAGAGGATTACTATCTATGAATTAAACAACCTAAGCTGCTCAAAAGACTCAAGGCAGGTTGACGCTTCACTGGAATCAGCTACTTTTTTACGAGTAGACTTAAGTTTCCTCTGCACTCGTTGATTAACTGTGTCCGATTATCCCCCTGCCACTGCCTCCTGCGGAGGAGCTGCTCTTTCAAATAATGAGAACTGAACAGGATTATCTGATACTTCTTTGACTGGCCCAACCTTAGTTATCAGTTCAGATACAATTTCAGAAATAGGAGTATATTGCTCAAGCACAGAAGTATCTGTTTTGTGCTCTACTGACTACCGCCTACTCCCTGCTTATAAATAGTGACATCCTCCCGACGCCGACCTGACGGTACGGCGCGGGCTTCCAAACCTCACAGTTTGGCATTCCTAGTTTTTCTCCCTACGAGGTTTCGCCTCTGACCTAGACGGAGTTGCCTCCGTCCCCGG
>NZ_JAAHGM010000086.1:0-25660 GCF_010692625.1 Okeania sp. SIO2C2 | reverse complement strand
AATGGGTAGAGTCTAATGAAGATTCCGATGTGCGATGTGAAGCAGTGCGACAAATAGCTACTGGTTGGAAACATCAACCGGGAATTTTAGAATTACTCAAACAATGGGTAGAGTCTAATGAGAATTGGCAAGTACGAGGTGAAGCGGTAAAACAAATAGCTACTGGTTGGAAACATGAGTCAGGAATTTTAGAATTACTCAAACAATGGGTAGTGTCTGATCAAGATTCGGATGTGCGACAGGAAGCAGTGCGACAAATAGCTACTGGTTGGAAACATGAGTCAGGAATTTTAGAATTACTCAAACAATGGGTAAAGTCTAATGAGAATTGGCAAGTACGACGGGAAGCGGTAAAACAAATAGCTACTGGTTGGAAACATGAGTCAGGAATTTTAGAATTACTCAAACAAAGGGTAGAGTCTGATCAAGATTCGGATGTGCGATGTGAAGCGGTAAAACAAATAGCTACTGGTTGGAAAAATCAACCGGGAATTTTAGAATTACTCAAACAAAGGGTAGAGTCTGATGAGAATTGGCAAGTACGAGGTGAAGCAGTGCGACAAATAGCTACTGGTTGGAAACATGAGTCAGGAATTTTAGAATTACTCAAACAAAGGGTAGAGTCTGATCAAGATTCGGATGTGCGATGTGAAGCGGTAAAACAAATAGCTACTGGTTGGAAAAATCAACCGGGAATTTTAGAATTACTCAAACAAAGGGTAGAGTCTGATGAGAATTGGCAAGTACGAGGTGAAGCAGTGCGACAAATAGTTACTGGTTGGAAAAATCAACCGGGAATTTTAGAATTGTTTAATCACGTCGCCCTCAATGACCCCTTTCAACGCGAACATGAATTTCAAACCAACCCTCGACAAATAGCGCTAGAAGCAATAGTCAAACAATATCCGGACCATCCACAAACCCTCCCACTATTACAAGACAGAGCAGAAAATGACCCAGACGAAAAACTGCGGAAGTGGGCAAAAGAGAAATTGCGACAATTAGAGAATTAGTCCACTTTCAGTCATTGCGACCGATAGGGAAGCAATCTCATATCAAATCCGGTTACAGCGGTTTTCATTTGGGTAGACCACAGTAAGGACGTTCCATGGAACGTCCCTACAGGATTTTGCTTGTGAAGATGTGGTTCATCAATTTGAAAAGCGCTGTAAACAGTTATAGATAGGTTAACTGTTTAGGACTCAGGAGGACCGAGTCAGGAGTCAGGAGGAGAAAGAATTACAAAGATGACCGTAGTTATGACGATTGAAGATTTTTTTTATGTGCAATTCAACGGATTTGATATCAAATCCTAGTTTTTCGTACCTCATGGGTAAGTCCCGATTTATTTTCTTTTATATTTGTTGGGTTAAGCGACAACCCAACCCAACCTACGGTATTTTTATCCAAATATCAATGGGAACAGATTACATAATGATGTTAGCTATGATTACCTCAGGTCTAATTAAAAGTAAAAGAAAGAGGATGTATTTCGATTTCTTTCCTACTCCCCCACTCCCCTACTCCCCTACTCCCTCACTCCCCTACAAAAATATCACCTTGCTCCTGCTTCAATGGCAGAGTTAGCCATTTTTTTCAAAGTATCCCCCTCAATTTCTGGACTTTGACCAACGCCTTTTAAGGAAATACGATAGAATACTCCTTGATATTCCCACCCAATAATTGGAGGCGCACAAGATGCTCCACAAGTTAAAGGTCTAAAATATCCTTTAATGTCTTGTACTAAACTCAATTCTCGACTAAATTCATCATCTAAAGGTTTGCCTCCTTTTTCTCCACTGATATAACCAATGGAGCAAGCATTAGCAGTACAATCTTTTTCAAAAGCTAAAGTTATTTCATAACTATTATTTGTACCTTTCCCATCAACATAAATTTGATTATCTGTGCCTGTAATTAATAATTGACTCGGAAGTAAAATTGGCACTTTAGTTTGTTGTTTGATTTTCGGTAAAATCTCTGTTAATTCTGCCGCGACTGGTTGAGAATTTTGTGTCAATAACTGACTTGTTACTGGATTAATTTGATAATTTGATGGTCTCACAATAGGTTGTTTCCCACCCATAGATATTGTGAGGTAGGTCAACAAAATTATATTTTCAAAGTGAATAAGAATAGACATAATTAAAAAAGAAGGAAGAAGGAAGAAGGAAGAAGGAAGAGGGAAGAAGTAAAAATCGGGAAGAAGGAAGAGAGAAGAAGTAAAAATCGGGAAGAAGGAAGAAGGAAGAGGGAAAAATTTTGACCCTCAATATTCTGTTGTTTATCCTGCGGAATGCTAGCTAATAGCCATTTCAGAAGAAGCAAGAAGTTTGATTATTTACAGCAGATTCCTCGCATAAGAGGTACAGAGATTAACAGTTAGATGTTTGTAGTGCGGGCATTTTGAGCGCTTTGCAGTATACCTTATTAATGTGGAATTTGCTGTATATTCCTTTACAGAAGAAGCAAGAAGTAATATCAAGGGTGAAATCTTTAGGGGCGGGCCGTTTGCCTCTACCCCCCTACCCCCCTACTCCCCACTCCCCTCCGTATCCGTGTATCCGTGCCATAATCCGTGTGAGCCACTCCTCTTACTTACGTTTAGCCGCAGCTTTCTCCTTATCCTTCTGTTTCTTCTTCGCAGCTTTCTCAGCTTTCTTAGCAGCTTTTTCAGCCATAATCTTTGCCACCCTTTCTGCCTCTTTTTCCTCCTCAATCTTATCTAAATAATAATGATAATTTCCTAAATAAACATGAAAATCACCATCACGAATTTCCACAATTTTATTTGCCACTTGAGAAATAAAATAACGGTCGTGAGAAACAATAACCACAGTTCCATCATAATTTTTCAACGCCTCTTCCAACATTTCCTTGGCTGGAATATCCAAATGATTTGTTGGCTCATCAAGTAACATAAAATTACCAGGTTTAAGTAACATTTTTGCTAAAGCCAAACGTGCCTTTTCACCCCCACTCAAAGCAGCTACTTTTTTAAATACCGTCTCACCACTAAATAAGAAATTACCAAGTAAAGTTCTTACCTCTTCATTTTTCCACTCCGGCACCTCATCATGGATAGTTTCCATCACATTTTTTGTGAGGTCTAAAGCTTCCGCTTGATTTTGCTCAAAATAACTAGGAATAACATTATGATTACCTAATTTAACAGTACCTTCTGTAGGTTCTTCCATTCCCATAATCATCCGCAAAATAGTAGATTTACCACAACCATTCGGCCCCAAAAAAGCAATCCGGTCGCCTCTTTCTATCTCTAAATTTGCTCCTAAAAATAAAATTTTCTCCCCATAAGTATGAACTAAATCTTGAATTGTTACTACCTCTCTACCACTACGGGGTGCTGGAGGAAAACGGAAACTTAAACTTCTTAATCCTGCTACAGGTGCCTCTACAAGTTCTACTTTTTCTAACTGTTTTTCTCTACTTTTTGCCTGAGTACTCCGAGTAGCACTAGCCCGAAAACGTTCCACAAAAGCTTGTTGTTTTTCTATTTCTTTTTGTTGTCGTTCATAAGTGCTCAGTTGTGCCGCTTGATTTTCTAACTTTTGTTGTAAATAAGCCGAATAATTACCCAAATAAGTATTAGAAACTCCTCGTTCTGTTTCCACAATTTGAGTCGAAAGACGGTCAATAAATTCTCGGTCATGAGAAACTATCACCATAGGAGTAGTTAATTTTTTCAAATAATCCTCCAACCATTCAATAGTTTCTAAATCTAAGTGGTTAGTAGGTTCGTCCAATAATAATATATCTGGATTTTGTAAGAGAATTTTACCCAAACTCATACGCATTTGCCAACCACCACTAAAAGCACTAACCAAGCGATCGCCATCTTCCGGTTCAAATCCCATTTCTGGCAAAATTTTCTCAATTTCTGCATCTAGTCCATAACCATTTAAACCCTCAAATTGTCGTTGTAAACGGTCTAATTTATGTATCAATTCATCCAACTCTTCTGGACTAGAAGTTTCCATTTCTCGCTGTACTTTTTGTAGAGATTCATGGATTTCATTTGCCTCCTTAAATACCCTCCAAAATTCTTCTCTCACAGTACGGTTAGGGTCTACTTCAAATTCTTGATTTAAGTAAGCAATTTCTAAACTAGCAGGACGAATAATTTCTCCAGAAGAAGGTTCTATTTCTCCAGTAATAATTTTTAATTGAGTAGATTTTCCTGCCCCATTTACACCCACTAACCCAATACGATCGCCTGGTTTAACTTCCCAGTTAACATCTTTAAGAACAACACCTGTAGGATAAATTTTACTTATATGTTCTAATCTCAGCATTTATAATTAGTCTCCAAGTTTAGGTTAAGAGCAAGTTATGTTTTTCATGGCCAAATCATTAATATTGGCTCTTATAGCAGAAGGAAGAGGGAAGTAAGGAGGAAGGAAAAATCTTGCGTTATCTGAGTTTTAAGCTTTTTATATGTCCTAACCTTTCCTTCCACTGCTATAGATAATGCTTAAGCTTAACAATTTTTAATTATATTTTATACATCAATTCAGTTATCAGTATTTTGAGAATATTTTAATTACCTGTTTTTTCGTTTCTTATTCCTCTTTTAAAATCTATATCAATTGAATTAAAAATAAGTTAATCATCAAAACTAGAAAAACAAAATACATATATAGCAATTCTCATACTGGTGAGGTACAAAATTTGAGGCTTGAGGGAACAGGGAACAGGGAACAGGGAACAGGGAACAGGGAATAAAAAGACAAAAAGATAACTGTACCTCACGACCTTGGGAAACGCTATAACTTACCTAATTGGCAATAATCAACAATTTATTGAAATCTTAACCACTTTCATGGCTAATTTCCTATTGTCAAAAATTATATTATTTTCTACTTTTAACAAAATTCAAAACTATTATATCTTCTAGACAATCAGAATATAATTGCTATATTCTTTTGACAAACTTCAAGTATTTTATTCTTTCTTAGTTATCAAAATAATTTGGTCGCGCAACCCCCACCTTGATTGGCGAAATATTTTTGGAGTTTTGCTCATCCATCTCCGTTACAAAAATAACTTCTGACTTCTGACTTCTGACTTAGTTAAAAACCCTTCTTCGCCTTATATAATTCCACAGATTCTTGAATGACAACTTTCAGTTCTGGAAGAGCACAAGGTTTAGCTACACATTTAAAAATATCAGCCTGCTTTATGTCATTAACATCACAATTTATTTGTTCTTCAGCATAACCACTTAACAAAATACGAATAGTATCAGGAAAGCTATTTTTTGTTTTTCTAAGAAATTGAATACCTGTCATATCTGGCATACTTTGGTCAGAAATAATAATAGCCATTTCCCCTTCAGCTTCGATAATTTCCATCGCTACAGTAGCACTTTCTGCCTTAATAACTTTAAATTCATGTCTAAAAGTCCGATATAGTAAATCCAAATTATTAGGTTCATCGTCAACAACCATTAATTTAAGTTTTTCTGACATTGTTAAATTTATAGCAATTTCTATCTAAGGAACAAGTTTTAACAAAATTGGTTATGTACAAATTTTTAAGTACTCATGCATAATTATCATATAGCAACTCTCATATTTGTAGGGCACAGAAAGAAGAACAACAAGTTTACCTGATGACTCCGAGAAACACTTGACTAGAGAGAGTCACTAAATGTTTTTTTATACATAAAACTAGATTTTATACGGTCAGATAACGCCAGATTTTTCCAACTTCGGTCCCCCCTTTCAAAGCTATGCTTTATAAACATTTTCCTTAACATCAAACTTGACAAAATAGACAAATTATGTGTTAGCCCTCAAAAGGCTTTTTCCTCAGAAAAAATGTATTTAAAAGCACATTTATTTAGATAGGTTAAGTAGTTTTGCCTAGCTAAATTGACGATTTCTCCCTTCTCCCTTCTCGCCACAAGATTTTCAGGAGTTCCTTATCATTTTCTTTGTGGGTTTAATACCCCACCGTCTACACGGTGTTCAAAATTACTTGGGGGAGCGAATCCCCATGTAATTTTCCTCCTGTCTCCTGTCTCCTGTCTCCTGTCTCCTTCTTCAACAGGAATAGCTTTCAAAGGGGGGTAGGGGCAGGGTCAATTTATTGTCACTAGAGAAAAATTGATGGGGAGATAGGGAGATTCTTAATATTTGCACAATTTTTTGTATTTTATATCCATATAAATATTCTCTGACGACAATGAATTAGCCCTGGGGGGTAGGGGGGATGCCTTCTTCCTTCTTTTATTCTTGAGCTTTCTCAGAATGTTCCCGACCAGAAACATTTTGCATGGCCTCTAAAGCTGCTCGAGAACCTGCCAAAATATCTCGTTCTTCTCCGCCCAAATAAAGCCGTCCAAAACTACCCACCGCCTGAATTTGCAAAATATTAATGAGAGCAGCTTTCTCCGCTTCATTAGCAGCTAAAGCGGCATAAGCAGCAGGTTGCACCTCCAATACATAGAGAGTTTGTCCACCCAAAAGCATTTGGCCTCGACGGTTACGATTAATTAATTGTGCTTGGTGGGAATCAATATTCCGGATCACCTGACTAGAGACAATACGAGGTTTGAGGCGATCGCGTTCCTCCACTCCCAAAGCTTGTAAAATAGCCTTTCCAGCAGCTTTAGTATCTCCCTGACGACTGGAATGAATTTCTAGCAAACCATAAAGTCGTTCCACAAACTGTACCCCAGGCCGAACAGAATTAGACTTGAGGGCCACATCAGTAATCCGGTTAATTTCAATACCTGGTGAAATCTCCACCCACAGAGAGGTATCCCCAGGTAGAGGCAAGAAGCCAAGGGCCACTGTACCGATATAAGCGGCGTGTTGAGGTTGCAAATTATCTATGTATACATAGCTGCGCAGTTCTATACCCAAGACTTAAATCTCCGTGTACTGTGGAAAAATATTAACCGTAGTCATTATATGACAACAAATACATGGAGGAAGTAGGAGTCAGGAGTCAGGAGTCAGGAGTCAGGAGTCAGTAAATCAAATAGTAGTGGACTGACACATCTAAAACTGTGCAATAGATTTTTGTTTCTAGTGCAGGACAGCGGAAATAACTGACCAGTTACAAAATCCTAAAACAATTACAAATCAAAAATGATTGACTTTTGTAGGGGGGAATAGCCATTCGCCCCTACTGACTTTTAACTTCCGCGTAGCGACACTAGGTGTCTTTTTTTTCCCATCTCCCCATCTCCCCATCTCCCCATCTCCCCATCCCCCCATCTCCTAATAAATATAGGGTTAGAGCCGAAGACTCGCGTAAGTCAAAAAAATTTTTTTTTGTCATAAAGTCATAAAATATAATCTTGAAGCGTCCTATATACTAGGAAGCTATTTTTGCTTAACTTCCGATGATGACACAGACCCTACCCTATGGGCCAATAGTTGAATTCGTGAAGTATAGTCCCTGTCGGTTCTGAGTCTCGCAATGCTCGGGGGCTTAATATGGTCTTGGGTCGTGTTCCTCAAACCACGGCCTCGAGGGTGGGTTCGAGCTAAAAGCTCGTTACCTGTTCCTGCCTTCGAGTCGATGGGAATCCGACTATTGTCCATGAGGTGTTAGTGGGATTATCAACCCTTGTATATACGGGAAATTCAATGAAAACCGCGATTAAGTTCTTTCAAACTCTGGCGATCGCTTTAGCGATATCAGTTGCTTTCTTAAGCATTCCCGGGACAACCTCCCCAGCTGCAGCCTATGATTGTCAATACCTGCCCTCTGGACCTCGCACCTCTGGGGTAGTGACCAGGGTCAACGTAGTAGATTTCGAGGCTAGCAAGGAATTTTATGGGGACCTTCTGGGGATGACCTGTATTTTTAATTTTGACGGCCCCTATTGGACAGAGTTCTACAATTCTGTGGACCCTCAAGCACAAGCAAGCATAGGGCTCAGCAACCAGTTCGGAAGCCCTGAAGAAAGGTATGTTACGTCAGTGATTGTGCCCGATCTCGCTTCTGCTTGTGAAAATCTTAATGCCTTCGGTTTCCCTATCACATCAAGCGAATACGCTGGCCAGGGCGTATGTCTAGCTTCCTTCAATGACCTAAGTGGAAATGAGTTGGCTTATCGTCAGGAGAACTGGGGTATCTTAGATGCAAATTATCCGGAGGAAGAATCCGATATCGCAGCTGAATGTCGTGCGATAATCGAAGAGTTCTGCCAGTAAATGGTTGCCAAGAATAGCTGTAAGCATTTGCTTGTATGCGGTTAGCTGTATCTCATCTATCTGAAAAACGCTATAAACAACCTCCTTCTTAGCTATGGACTGGTGGCAGTATGAAATCCTGACTGACCAGCATTGGCAGGTTGCTTAAGTGCAGAGTTACTAAAAATCCCGCCCTAGCTTTGGGTGGGATTCTGCTTTCTAGAGGTTAAGAAAATTGTAGGGTGCTTTAGACGGCTTAAATTCAGACTATGAAAGAGATTTAACAATCCGTTGTAACGCACCGTTTTAGTTGTGTCGATCTACTACTTTTTGAGACTAACAATCAGCAGATAATAAATGGTGCCTTAGCAAAGTGTAATGCACCCATCTCCCCATCTCCCCATCTCCCATCTACGGTAATTTACAGCCCTCTAAATTAGCATTTTTCAGATTAGTATTCTCAAGGTTAGTATTTTCTAAATTAGCATCCTGAAGATTTGCAGATTCTAGATTAGCATTACTCAGGTCAGCACCAAAAAAATTAGCTCTACTCAAATTAGCATCCCATAATTCTGCATATTTCAAATTAGCGTTTTTCAGGTCAGCTTCTTGAAGATTAGCACCACTTAAATTAGCGTTTTTCAGGTCAGCTTCCTGTAAATTTACCCTTGTCAAATTAATGTTACTTAGATTAGCATTTTTGAGAATAGTTGTTCTCAAATTTGCATGGTAACAATCAACACCTTTCAAGTTAGCATAACTTAAATTAGTTCGACTTAAGTTGGCATTTTGTAAATTAACATGACTGAAGTTTATATTTACTAAATACATTCCATTTAAGTCAACATTACTGAGATTAGCTCCCCACATAAAAGCATGAGTAAAATCAACTCTTTGCAAACAAGCATGACTGAAATTACAACAGCTTAAATAAGCTTCTGTTAGATTAGCATTTTGCAAATTAGCATAGCTGAAATTTGTATTTCTTAAATTAGAATTTTTGAGGTTAGCTGAACTTAAATCAATCCGACTCAAATCAACATCTGTTAATTCTGCATCACACAGATTAGCTCTCATAAATTTTCTATTACCATTTACATATAATTCTAAAAGTCTAGCTGCTTCCCATTGATATTCTGATAATGCCTGTATAACTGGAGGTTCTTCTATTTCCTGCAAAATAGTATAAGCTCTCCATTGTATTTCTTGTGAATTATCTTGTAATGCCTTAATTATTAAGTCTAGGCTAATTTTTTGCGCTTTTATTGCTGCAGATAATGGAGCGATGTTATTGGCTAACAGCAATTGTTTAACATCTTCAGTGTCTAATGTTAATTTATTAGCTAAACCCGTGTTGAAATAAATTTGATTAGGATTATTGCTCATCATCGAGTAAGAGGGAAGAAGGAAGAATATAAGAGGAAAAGGTAGAAGCGAAAAGGAAAAGATAGAGGGGAAGAGGAAAAAAATCTAGTTTTTTCCGAGTTTTAAGCTTGATTTTTATATGTCAAATATAGTCATGGCAAATGCTTCCTTCATATCAGTTTTTAATATCAAGTATCATTAATTAGGTAAGGGCAAAAATGTTTTATCTGATAAAATTTTCCCTATTCCCTATTCCCTATTCCCTATTCCCTGTTCCCTTCTCTACTTTTATTGACTGAAAATCAAGAAAAATTAGCAGTTGCTGTCAAACTTAAAAAAGGTAAAATTATTTTCTTACTATTAGCGATTGTAACCACTTTGCTGACTTTATATTAGATAAAATTATCTTTTTTTCTGCTTTTTTATTTAAACGATAGTCATCTGAGTTTTTGACTACGGAAATATTCGTCTTAGAAGCTTTTTTTGCGGTTTTTTTCAAAGTTTTAAATAAATCTTTTTCTTTCATAGGTCTTAAATATTTCTTTAATAAATCTTTCTCTAAACTCATTGCTTTACTTGAACTCTACAAAGTTTATTTTAGCTTATAGAAGAAGGAAGAGGGAAGAAGAAAGAAGGAAGAAGGAAGAAAGGAAGGAGGAAAAGAGAAAAATCTGGCAATAAATTCTGGTAGACAGTTGTCATAAATTACAGCATATTACAAGTGATACAAAGCATAAGGACTCAGATGGCACGATTAAATCAAATTATTGCGATTGAAAAAGGAATCAAAAGTCGGTCAGTGCAGGAACTAGCAGAAGCTCAAAAAGCTTTACAGAAACCCGCTTTACTTTCCGGTATTTCTCGAACCTATCACCCCAAAGATGAGGAGGGAGAACAACTCCCACCAGAGTTGAAAAAGGTGGAGGTTAAAGCAGAAGAGATTATCCGCAAAACCTCCGAGGTATTAACCAAGTTGTTTGATGTGACGGTAACTAAAGATTGGACAAACTGCACTGCCCGCGCCGATGTGGTAGTGGATGGTCAAACATTGTTGACTCAAGCTCCGGTTAGTTATCTACTGTTTCTAGAAAAGTAATTTGCAGACTTACGCTCTTTTATGAGGTACTGATAACTGATAACTGATAACTGAAATTACTCCTCCATAGTAATCATAATTAAGATCGTAAAAATGAAAATATGGGAACTATTAAAAACAGTTTTTTCTCCAACTCAATATATGCCTCACGGTAGTTGTTATTTATGGCAAACTTCATTAGCATGGCTCCACCTTCTGAGCGATCTACTAATAGCGATCGCCTATTTTTCTATACCAACAATGTTGCTGTATTTTCTCTGTAAACGTAAAAATGAAGTTCCATTTTTAGGAGTATTTATTTTATTTGGAGCATTCATTATTTTATGTGAGTTTGGTCATTTATTAGAAGTCTGGACATTGTGGCATCCCGCTTACTGGTTTTCCCGTGTGGAACAAGCATTAACTGCTTTAGTTTCTTGTTATACAGCTTTACAAATGGCGACACTTTTGCCTCAATTTCTTGCTTTAAAAACACCGGAACAACTAGAAGAAGTTAATCGAGAATTACAACATCAAATAGTAGAACGTCAACAGGCAGAACAGATATTACAAAATATTGTTGTTGCGACTTCTTCTGTTACAGGGGAAGAATTTTTTCCAGCTTTAGTAGAAAATTTAGCAAAAGCTTTAGATGTTACTTATGTAATTGTTAGTGAAAGAATTAACGATTCTTCTCAATTAAAAACATTAGCTATTTCGGGATAGGGAAAAATCAGAGATAATATCGAATAATGTAGAAAAGACAAGTGTCAGGAAGACTTTTTTGCTCTACTGAAAAAATCCTACTCTGGCTGCACTTCTTTATCTACTAGAGAACAGCGTTAAATTAAAAGAAATTTGGGGTTGCACATTATGGAATGATATTGCCAAAAATTAGTTTAGACTTTGACTAAAAAAATCTAATATTAATCATTCTAGCAATTGATTAATCCACAATCCAATTCAATCAAAAATCTCAAATCATTCGTCGCTGTGCAACGCCAGAAATTTAGTTAGTCAACTTAAGACGCATTTAGTCGAATAGTCTAGAAGAAAGTAGAGTGCTGAGTATTGAAAGTATAATAAAAATAGCCAGAGCAAAAACCAAGATAAATTCATTTATATAAGCCATTTGGTAGGGTGCATCTCAATGCAAGAATAAAGCCAAAAATTTATCGCTTTTAGGCAACAGCTCCGAAAGGCAATAGGCAATAGGGAATAGGGAATAGGGAATATATAGGAAAAAAGTATTTTTGCAAATATGAGATGCACCCATTTGGTATCTTGACAAAGGTAGGAGTTTTTGGCAAAGGAGCAGGACTCTGAACTCAGGAACTCGAGAAATAGAATAGGGGAAAAAGGTGAAAATTTGCCCCCATATTCATCATCTACCTATATTTACAGCACTTTTGAGGAACCGTGAGGTAAAGTTTAATATTAATCTCTATTCCCTAAACTCCTAAAACTTTGTACCTTATCAACTCCAAAACTACTGTAAGTACATAAATAGACATCTCCAATAATCAAAAATCAAATCAATTATGGCACTCCTATTCATCAATTCTTTCCCCCTACTCCCTACTCCCTCTTTTCTGGAGATGCCTAAAGGTTCTATAATAAAGGTTTAACTTTATATAATTGGAAACTTAACAGGAATAACTAATGTCCGTATTGTTAGCGATCGCAGTTTTAGGCGCACTCATTGTAGTTCACGAGTTAGGCCATTTTCTAGCAGCTCGACTCCAAAAAATCCACGTTAATCGTTTTTCCATCGGTTTATTTGGCCCGGTATTATGGAAATATCAAGGGCCAGAAACAGAATATGCTATCCGCAGCTTTCTATTTGGCGGTTTTGTGGGTTTTCCCGATAATGACCCCGATAGTACAATTCCCAAAGATGACCCAGACCTATTACGCAACCGCCCTATCCTCGACCGAGCGATCGTTCTCAGTGCGGGAGTAATTGCCAACCTGATATTTGCTTATTTTCTATTAGTTAGTCAAGTGAGTATCATTGGCATACCAGAATTTAACTATGCTCCCGGAGTAAAAGTTCCAGCAGTTGCTACAGATGTTAGTTCTGCCGCTACTAAAGCAGGTATTAAAGCAAATGATATTATTTTATCCGTTAACTACCGGCAATTAGGCCCGGACAAAGAAGCTATTACTACCCTAGTAGAAACAATTCAAAATAGTCCAAATAAACCCTTGGAGATGGAACTTGAGCGTGACGGACAACAGCTATTTGTTGAAGTTACACCAGACCTAGGAGATGATGGCAAAGGTCGTATTGGAGTACAACTAATTTCCAATGGAGACATAGTGCGACATCGCCCAGACAACATTTTTGCAGCTTTTAGCGTCGGTGCTAACGAATTTCAAAGGATTGTAGTTTTAACAGTTCAAGGTTTTGGACAACTCATTAGTAACTTTAGTCAGACAGCAGGGCAACTTGCCGGACCTGTGGCCATTGTAGATATGGGGGCCAAAATTGCTGAAGATAATGTGGGGGAATTATTTCAATTTGCAGCATTGATTAGCATTAACTTAGCAGTGATTAATATTTTACCTTTACCAGCTTTAGACGGCGGTCAGTTAGCATTTTTACTAATAGAGGGAGTAAGAGGTAAACCCTTACCTATGAATATTCAGGAAAATGTGATGCAGACAGGTTTAGTAGTATTGTTAGGTTTAGGAATTTTCTTAATTATTAGAGATACTGCTAATCTGGAGGGAGTGCGATCATTACTGCAAAGGTAAAAGATAGTATCATGTCCGGTTGAATATTTAGGAGGAGTCAGTCCTCAGGAGTCAGTCCTTAGGAGTCAGGAGAAAAACAGAAGGAAAAAGGAGAAGAAAGTTTTTGTTCATCGCGTAAGCGGAACGGAGTTCTATCGCACTATTTAACGGACATAGTATAAGTAGGCATGAACGATAGGTTCGTTTTTCCTTTAGGACTTACGCATGAGAAGGTATTTCTGTCATTGCGACCGACAGGGTTTGCGGAGCATTCCGGGACGGAAAGCAATCTCAAATGCTACTTTTTAGTGCCTCATGCGTCAGTCCTGTCCTTTTTTTCTTTCGAAAATTAAGTTCTTGAGTAAAATAAGTAAAGACATAGATGGAAAAAGTGGTTGATTTTACTTTCCTTCCTTACTCTTGCCTCTTCCTTCTTCCTTATGGTATAAATTATTCTTTCCTTTCTGTCTCTTTCTTCTTCCATCTTCCTTCCCAATAATGGTGACAACTCGTAAATTTTCAGCGAAGCGAAAGCGATCGCTCGAAATACTCCTTCGTCTCAAACGTCTTTATCCAGATGCCACCTGTACCCTGAGTTATCAAACCCCAGTACAGTTACTTGTGGCAACTATCCTTTCTGCTCAATGTACAGATGAACGAGTTAATAAAGTTACACCTGCCTTATTTGAAAAATTCCCGGATGCTGTAGCACTAGCAAATGCAGATCTTGAAGAATTAGAAAACCTAGTGCGCTCCACAGGATTTTATCGTAATAAAGCCAAAAATATTAAGGCTACTTGCCAAACGATTGTTGAAAAGTTCAACTACCAAGTGCCAAAGCAGATGGAACAAATGTTACAACTACCAGGAGTAGCAAGGAAAACAGCTAATGTTGTTTTAGCTCATGCCTATGGAATTATTGTAGGGGTAACAGTAGATACTCATGTTAAACGGTTAAGTCAAAGATTGGGTTTAACAGAACATTCCGATCCAATTAAAATAGAGCGAGATTTAATGCGGTTACTACCTCAACCTGATTGGGAAAATTGGTCAATCCGATTAATTTATCATGGCCGGGCAGTTTGTAAGGCCAAAAATCCAGCCTGCGATAAATGTTTATTGGCTGAATTATGTCCTTCGACCGCAGAATTGCAGAAACCGACTTGAGGTATAGAGGTAATAGGGAGTAGTGAGTAGGGAGTAGGAAGTAGTAAAATTTCTAGCAATACTAAACGTTTAAGGGTTTAACATCCTCTACTGACTACTAACTACTAAATTGAAGTGAGATTGTTCAAGCAGACTTTAATATAATACTGTATCAGTTGAATAGCGTCATACAAAACTTTCTTCTCCTCTCCTAACTCCTGACTCCTCCGTCATTATTTATTAAGTATTGAAGTGAACTTGATATAATATCAAATCCGCTCGGGTTCGGTATAAAAAAATGTTCTAACCGATGCGCCATTGCTAAATTTTTCTTGATATTCCCTTCCTGGGACGGGTTAGGAGTGATGGGGACTCACTCTATCACCCTAGCTCCCTAGCTCCCTAGCTCGGGGTTGCACATTATGGAATGATACTGCCAAAAAGAGGTTTAGACTTTGACTAAAAAAACCTAATATTAATTGTTCTAGCAATTATCAAATCCAAAATCAAATTCAATCAAAAATCTCAAATCATTCGCCACTGTGCAACGCCCCCTAGCTCCCCATCACCCCATCACCCTATCTCACCACACCTGAAAAATCTATGGTATTATTAGAGATTGGGTTAATACCTTAAAATTAAAGATACCGATTATTTGGAGCAATTAAAGAAACTAATCATGGCAAAAAAGAGCATGATCGAGCGTGAGAAAAAACGCAAAAAATTAGTAGAAAAATATGCTGCTAAACGTGCAGAGCTTAAACTGCAATTTGAAGAAGCAGAAGATTTAGAAGATAAAATAGAAATCCATCGTCAAATCCAGAGATTACCTCGTAATAGTGCCCCTTCTCGCGTGCGAAACCGTTGTTGGTTAACTGGACGCCCAAGAGGTTATTATCGGGATTTTGGACTATCTCGTAACGTTATCCGAGAAATGGCTCACGAAGGTCTTCTACCAGGAGTTGTTAAGTCTAGTTGGTAGTTTATAGCTATCTACACTGAGCTTTCAGGTTAGCTGAAAGTCTTATATCTCTTATTTAGGGGTGGGTTAAACAAATCAGTTTGTCCACCTGTAAGATCATGTCCAGTTGAATACTTATTATTAAGATAAGTAGGATAGTAGGGGAGTAGGGGAGTAGGGGAGTAGGGAAAATAGAAAGATTTGCTGTTGAAGCAAGAGGACAAGTTTTTTCCACATCGCTATTATCAAGACATGATATAAAAGATGGGAAAACAAGCGCCCATTATGCCAAAACCCCCCCTAAAAAAGTAAGAACTGGGAATATTAAAATCTTTTATTGTCCACAACAGCGTTCTATTCCCAGACTATCTAATAGTAAGTCACTAACAGCATTGGCGATCGCGAACTCTCCATAAAAACTCTGGGAAAAATCAAAGGCTTGCATTTCTGTCACAATAGCAATTACCAATGAGCCTAAATCATTTTCTCCTTCCATACGGTGGCGAATAAATATTTGGGCCGCTCTTTTAGCAATGTCCTCATTAACTTTTTCCGGGATAAACTCTTGATTGAGCCATTTGTGTAAGGAAGCTCGCAACCATTCCCCTTCCTGTTCGGGGTTTTCTGCTGTGGGTAAAGTAATTGGTTTTATTGGTTCAGGCATAATCTTAAATTTTCTATTATAAATTGTTAATGGTAATTCCATGATAGAATATGATATTAACTCCATCATACAAGGATATGCTCAGGGCTATTTCCTCATGGCGAATGATGGAGAGAATAGTTTAAAGTGGTATGGTAGTCGGAAACGAGCTTTGATTCCTTTGGATGAAAGATTTCGCTATCCACGGTCACTACGTCGTATCATTAATCAAAATCGTTTTACTGTTGGTGTTAATCAGGATTTTGAGGCTGTAGTTGAAGGTTGTGCAGATCGAGAAACAACTTGGATATCTGGGGAACTCAAGCAGATTTACAAAGCTTTGAATCAAGCGGGGTATGCTTATAGTTTTGAGACTTGGCAAGGAGATGAACTTGCTGGGGGGATTTTAGGAATTGTGATTGGTGGGGGTTTTATTGGGGAGTCAATGTTTTTCAATATTCCTGAAGGGTCGAAGGTGGCGATGGTAAAGTTGGTGGAGCGACTCAGGGAGCGACAGTTTGTTTTTTTTGATGCTCAGATGAATAACCCCCACTTGGAAAGATTTGGAGCTTATACTATTAGCGATAAAAAGTATAAAGCACTTTTGAAATTGGCGTTAAGTCGTCGATGTAATCTATAGTAATTAGCACTCAGTTATTAGATACTGATTTATAAACTAAGTCTTCAACTCGCTCTCAACCTATGACTGTCATTGCGAGGGGGCTGAGAAAGTAATTATTTTGGTTGATCAAGAAATAAGGTCTCAAGTCTCCCCTGATGACTACTCTAAAGCGACAGTTTGTTTTTTTTGATGCTCAGATGAATAACCCCCACTTGGAAAGATTTAGAGCTTATACTATTAGCGATAAAAAGTATAAATCACTTTTGAAATTGGCGTTAAGTCGTGGATGTAGTTTGATTTAGTTTGTCTAGTAAAATTTTGACACCATCTACAATTAGACTGGGTTCGTCTATCCATACAAAATGGCTACTTTTATTAGCTTGAATTTGAACACAATTTGTTGATAGATTACACAATTTTTTGTGCATTTGCTCTCGTAATTTGTTGGCTGATTTTAGAGGAATTAAAAAAGTCCACCAAGAAGGGTGAAAAAAAGAATTAGCTTTGATACTAACTACTGGCATCGAAGCAAACTGATTAGCAATAATAACCTGATTTCCACTATTATTTAGATTTAGTATTTCTCGACTCATTGTAATCCAGTGTTTAGAGCGACAAAAAGAATGTTTTACATGATTTCTCGACTCTTGAGAAAATTGTCGTAATTCAGGTTTAATCAATTCAAATATTCCACATTTTCTTAATAGCTGAATAATTCCTAATATTGAGCCTAAAATAGACATAACAAAGCCGGAAATAAATAATAGCTTCAAAGCTTGTAATTGGATAGGCATTTTCAGCATTTCTGTTTCATATAGTCCATCTATAAGTACCATGCCAATAACTTTTTCTGGGAAGCGATGAGCATATAATCTGACATTGTAACTACCAAAAGAATTTCCTACTAAAATGTAAGGTGGCTGAATTTTTGCTTGGTTAAGTAAGGTATCTAATTCTGTGACAATTTGACTGCTAGTTCGAGGATGGGGGCTATGTTCGCTCCATCCATATCCAGCTCTGTCGTAAATACATACTCGCCCTAACTTTGCCAGTTTTTCTACTAGGAAATATCCTTCTATTCCACCTAAACTGTGGTCGAGAATAATGGTTGGACTAGCTTCTCCTACAACATATAAATTTAGACGATAACCACCAACATCAAATAGTTTTCCCGGAGGTGGTTTTTGATTTTCCAAATGACAGGCGATCGCTTGATAAATTGTTGTAGCAACTAGCAGAATAATTTTGAGAGATAATGACATTTTTCTACATTCTGTTAATAGCTTTTTTGGTTTAATACCAATTTCATAAAATATTGCAAAGCGTGAGGACACAGGGAACAGGGAACAGGGAACAGAGAAAGAAAAACATAAATATTAAAGAGTAAAAAAGGTGGAAATTTTATAATTTATGGAACTTATAATTTTTTCTTTTAGGAATAAATCACAAATTAAGATGTAACTGCCTTTTTTGAATTTGGTATAATTCCTCATTTTCTACATAATTTATACAATTAGTTGAAGTTTATAGATGCGGAGCTGCAACTTTTCAGTATCCCCATTCACTTTTTTCTTTCTTCCTTTTCTCCTAGATAACTAAATTTATTCTTGCTTCTTCAACAAAATATATTCTAAAATTATCTTTTTCTTTTGAGTTTAATACCCCACCTTATACACGATATTTACAATTACTTGGGGTTTGTAGACACGAAGTGCCAGTTCGTTAACTGTCCCCATCCACTTTTTCCTTCTTCCTTCTTCCAGGTTACTTAGGTCTTGCTAAAAGTAATTTTAATTAATTTTATGTTCATTAACTAAGGTTAAACTAACCCATTCTCCTTTCTCATTATAGGTACGAATAAGTCGTTGACGAAGGTCAGGTTTAATTAACCAACCAGCTTCAAAAAATACAGGTTTTCTCAACTCAACTTTGATCGGCAAAGTAGCAGAAGCACCATCAGGAAGAAGTAAGACTTTTACAGGTTGAGAACCTTGGTCGAAGTGTAAAATAGAACCTTCAATTCTCGCAGTAGAAGTAATTGTTTTCTGATTAGTATTGCCAAAAGTAATTTGCTGAAATAAGCGACCTGTATTTTCAATCTTTAACTCCATTTGAGTTGGATAAACATCCGGTGTCCGCAAATCGGAATAAATAGTAATACCTTCTCCATGCCATTTCCCTAATAAAGCATCTACTGTGAGAATCGGATTTTCTAAAGCATTTGTACCTGCTCGTTTTTCTCGAATTAAAGTTAATGTTTTGAAACTTCCATCCTGGTTAAATAATTCTACTAAACGAAGACGACGATTTTGATTAATAAAACTAAACTCAGCACCATTAACTGAAATTGGTGATATTTGAATTGAACCTTGAGAAAAAGCACCATCTTCAAAAAACATAGTATCTTTGCCAAAGGTTTGATATTCTCTGACTAATTCATTAACTTTTGGCTGAGAATTATCCCCTGAAGAAGTAAAGCGACGAAGAGTGAGACGGACTGTTTTATTCTGATCATCCAAACTTTCTAAAATCAGAATACTAGGTGTATCTTCAACTATATCTCCTTGAGCAGAAATTTTAGTAAATGAACCATGCCATTCACCAAGATTTTGTAAAAAGTTTTCCCACTGTGTTTTCATATTTTCTAACAAATTTATTGATATTTATAGAAGAAGGAAGAAGGAAGAAATAAGAAGGAAGAAGGAAGAAGGGAAAATATTATTTTGTCTGAATTTTAATAAGTATTCAGCCGTCAGCTATCAGCCATCAGCTATTGCTTTTAGTTTTAGATAAAAACTTTACTAATTGAGCCAGAATTTATACTTACGCCTCAAAGCTTGAAACAGTCTATATTCATTTAAACCCTCTAATGAGAGCTAATAGCTGTTTGCGCAGCATTCCGCAGGAAATTCTTACAAATTTTAAACTTTTGATATAGCAATTTCCATACTGGTTTTGAAAAAAACTATATATACTATATTTTTGTATAAATCTAGGAAATTATTAAGTTTATTTTTGACTTTTTTCCTAAATAAATTTAGTATTATTTTTTCTGTAGCGGGTTTAATACCTCACCGTCAACAGGAGTGCTTAAAATTGTTTGGGGTTATAAGAAACGAAGTGGCGTGTCGGATACTATCCATAAGTAATTTTCTCTTCTGCCTTATTTAATCATAATTAATATTTTTCCCATCAAAACTAATTGAACCTGGTCCAAAAGAATAAACTATTAACAATCCTCCTATTAATCCAAGGTTTTTCATAAAAGCAATTTCCTGGGAAGGATCTGCAAAAAGATTGTGGAAAATCAGAGTACTTGGAATTAAAAATCCTATTAATAAAAGTGCGCCATAACGGGCTTTATAACCAACTAAAACAGATAATCCACCTATTAATAAAACAGCAATTGTCGGAAATAAAAGCCAACCAGGAATTCCAGCAGATGCCATATATTGTTGAGTACTTGCTGGATCGAAAATTTTACCAATACTTGATTTGATAAAAACTGCAGAGAGGAATATTCTGCCTAAGAGTGAAGTCCACTGTTGTAAATTATTCATGTTGCTTTGGCTAGTATATTTTTTCGTTTACTATTTTATTTGATATTTCCCACATTGATATTGATTTTTGTAAAACTTCATACAATATATCAGGAATAGGAAATTGGAAACATCGCAGCAATATTAGGAATGATTTATATCATGTCTCTTTGAATACCCACAATACAAAATTTAGGGAATAGGGAATAGGGAATAGGGAGAAATTTATCAGAGAAAACATTTTTATTATGGCTAATTAATGAGACTTGATATTAGGATTGTTATTTGAAAAAGCAAGAAGGAAAAAGTATCTGGGGATACTAATGAAATTGGCCATAATTTTATCGATATCAACTTTATAGCATTACAAGAATTGGTTAGGACATTTTTCAATCCTAAAACCCTTTTACAGTTCCCTGTTCCCTATTCCCTAGCGCGTAGCACTATAGATTTTTTTTATCCTTGATAATGTTAATTATCCAACACTAATTCTCTAGATAATATAATATAGTGTAGGTTTATTAGAGCTAATATATAAAAAGCTTTAGTCAATCTGATTAAGTATTAATTCACTACATTAAGAGTATGAAAAAAATTGCTATTTTGATATCTATTGCTACAGTTGTTTGGAGTAACAACCAGGCTTTAGCTGGAGAACATGGCGCTCACTGCCTGAATATTATTAGTGGTGAAATGAAAAAGTGTAGAGTTATTATCTCAGACCGAAATAACAGCCTGGAAATGAATTTTAAATCTGAAAAATTTCAAGATGTTAATATGAAGTTGAGAGGTAATCAAATTACTGAAATTTCAACTGGTGAATATGCTAAAAAAAGAGCCAAAGAAACTATTGGTGCCAGTTTAATTCTCGGTCCGTTGGGAGCTTTAGTTGGTATGTTTGCTAAACAGGACAGGACTCAGTTAGCTATTGAATATGTGGATTATCAAAACAATAAAAATGTCACTATGATTGATATTCCTACAAAACAAAGCGAACCTCTAATGAAAGATTTAGAAATTTTGACTGGTTTACAGATTCGTAGTTCTGAATAATACCAAACCTCAAAAACTTTTCTATGTTTCCTTGAGTAGGGGAGTAGGGAGATGGTAATCAAATATAGCATTATTATTCAGAAATGGTATAAAATGCTCTCACTGGCTATATCATGGCAAAAATCATTAGAACGGGAGCAAGATGCTCCCAGTGGCAACTATACCATTACAATGCACCACTAACCTTTTTCTTCATGGGTTTACAGCAGATTCGGTTGTATATGAAGTACAAATATTAACGTTAAGATGTTGATAGTGCGGGCATCTTGCCTGCGAAGGATGTACCTCACGCCATGGTGAAATCTGTTGTAATACTCCACCGCCTCAATAGTTTCTACAAGCTTTTTGGGGTTTGTAGACTGGGAGGGGCAACTTTTCAGTATCCATTTATTCCTTCTCTCCTATATAACTAATATCATGTCCGTTTAATAGCGTGATAAAAAACTTGGGGTTGCACATTATGGAATGATATTGCCAAAAATTAGTTTAGACTTTGACTAAAAAAACCTAATATCAATCATTCTAGCAATTGATTAATCCAAAATCCTGTTCATCAAAAATCTAAAATCATTCGTCACTATGCAACGCCAAAAACTTCCTTCTTTCTTCCTCCTGACTCCTGACTTTTATTAATTAAAATGGCTAAAATTATGCAAAAACAATTAATTACTATTGTCTCTGTTGCTTCATTATTTATTCCAGCTAAGATTGCCTTAGCTAGAACTCATGGCGCTCATTGTTTAAATAATAATAATGGGGAGTTAAATCAATGCGAAGTCAACGTAGATATTTCGGGTAAGCGCCTGGATATAGAATTTGATAAAGAAGAATATCAAGATGCTAATTTTACTTTAAAGAAAGAACAAATTACAGAACTTTCTACAGGAGATTATGCGAAAACTCAAGTCAGAAAAAGTATTGCTAAAGGTATTCTTTCTCCTG
Source organism: Okeania sp. SIO2C2 (assembly GCF_010692625.1). NCBI lineage: Bacteria > Bacillati > Cyanobacteriota > Cyanophyceae > Oscillatoriales > Microcoleaceae > Okeania > Okeania sp. SIO2C2. Next base: position 3,404 of record NZ_JAAHGM010000086.1, on the reverse strand, counting down.
TCGGTGGAATAATTAGTGCTATAGATAAACAAGCTAGGGTTCAAATAGCAATTGTTTATTTGGATGCACAAAAGAATGAAAGCGTTACCTTGGTTGATATCCCTAGTCGATCTGCTTTATTATTCAGACAAGAACTTGAAACTATGACAGGATTAAAGGTTAGGAAATAAGAAGGTGGTAGCTGTTCAACGATTAATAATTAATAATTAATAATTAATAATTAATTATTAATTATTACCTCTCCTTGAAAACGGATAGGATTGACGCAAAAGGTAATTTTTTTTCTTCTCTTGGTCGATTGGATATGGCGAGGTTTCCTCGCCATCCCACCCTTCGGGAAGCTCCGCTAACGACCGCTTTTTCTCCTTTAAAGGAGAGGCTTTATACCAATTCCCAAAAATAAGCCATACTTCCCATGGGACTTCAGTTATTAAGTAATAATAATGGTTGAATCATGTTTGTAACGATTATCAGCATTAAACCAAGATATCTTATCTCTTTTTACCCTACTCTCTACTCCCTACTCTCAAGGAGATGTAGCAAGACTTTTGAGATTTGGTATTAAACCTTAATTATTCGGTAAGGTGATAGGCGATAGTTTTTAGGTGGTGAAAAAAACTTACTGTTGTTTGCTACTCCCCCTACTCCCCTACTCCCCCACATCAAAAAAGAAAGTTTAAAAGAATCTAAAAAAACAAGGTAAAAGCAATAAAAATTGATATAGCGAAAAACTTTAGAGAAAATCAGGACTGACGCATAACCACCATACCTAATAGGGGCAAACGGCCGTTTAATCCTACAGATGCTGCATGATTCAATAGTTCGCGTAAGTCCTGAAAATATTATAGCAGTCGAAGCAAAGGGCGCGGACATATCAAAAGCTTAAAACTCAGACAACGCCAGATTTTTCCTTCTTCCTTCTTCCTTCTTTATTCTGCTATATAAATTAAAAAAAACCTACAAATTCTATATGTTATTTTAAAATTAAATTAAAATTGAGGTTGATTTTGAGGATTATGAGGATTATGATTTATGACTCCTGAAACAATAGTAAAGCAATCTTTAGGAACAACAGGCGGATATACAACATTTAGTGCTGACAACTTCAACGCTTATGTAATGAACACTTACGGGCGTTTCCCCATTGCTCTTGAACGGGGTGAAGGTTGTCGTGTTTGGGATACCGAAGGAAAAGAATATCTAGATTTTGTTGCCGGAATTGCTACCTGCACCCTCGGTCACGCTCACCCCGTAATGATGGCAACAGTATCGCAACAAATTCAACGACTACATCATGTATCTAACCTATACTATATCCCAGTTCAGGGAGAATTAGCACAGTGGTTGACAGAGCATTCCTGTGCTGACAAAGCATTTTTCTGTAACTCTGGAGCAGAAGCTAATGAAGGAGCAATAAAATTAGCTCGCAAATATGCTCATGAAAAATTAGATATAGAAAATCCGATAATTTTGACTGCCCATGCTAGTTTCCACGGACGAACTCTAGCAACTATTACCGCAACAGGGCAACCAAAGTATCATAAAGGTTTTAGCCCCTTAATGCCAGGATTTTATTATGTGCCCTACAATGATATTGCTGCGATAGAAAGCGCAATCGCCGAATTAGACAAAGACAAACGACAAGTTGCAGCTATTATGCTAGAAGCACTCCAGGGAGAAGGTGGTGTTCGCCCTGGTGATGCGGCTTACTTTCAGAGAATTAGGGAAATTTGCGACGAGAAAGGCATTCTCTTAATATTAGATGAAGTACAAGTAGGGATGGGTCGTAGTGGCAAACTTTGGGGATATGAAAATCTGGGCATTGAACCAGATATTTTTACTTCCGCTAAGGGACTAGGTGGAGGTATTCCCATTGGAGCAATGTTATGCAAATCTCACTGTGATGTTTTTGAACCTGGTAGTCATGCTAGCACTTTTGGTGGAAACCCTTTTGTTTGTTCGGTAGCGCTCGCTGTTTGTCAAACTTTGGAACAGGAAAATTTGTTGACAAATGTACAGCAGAGGGGGGAACAGTTGCGAGTAGGGTTAAATGCTATTGCCACTAAATATCCCGGTCTATTTAACGAAGTGCGCGGTTGGGGTTTAATTAATGGTATGGAGTTGAAGGCAGATGTGGAGTTGACTTCTATCGATCTAGTCAAAGCTGCCATGAATGAGGGTTTATTAATCGTACCTGCTGGTCCGAAAGTATTGCGTTTTGTGCCTCCACTTATTGTAACTGCTGCCGAAGTTACTATAGCTGTGGATGCCTTGGCAAGAGCGATCGCAACTTTAGTTAAGTAGAATCAAATCAGGTTGTACAGTTATCCAAAAATTTCTGCCGAAAACGAAGTAGGGATGTTTTATGGAGCGTCCCTACATATTTCTAGTATAGAATCATTGTTCTTTCCTGACTAATTCTATAGAACCCATTTGGGATCTATAGATTGGAAGTGTGGGGAGTGTGGGGCAAATTTCAACTTTTTTCCCATATTTTATTTCTCAATCTCCTGACTCCTTTGCCAAAAACCCTCACCTTTGTGGAGATACCAAATGGGTATAGAGTTTGTGAGAAGGTGGGGAGATGGAGATGGGGAGATAGTTATAGAGGATTTTGAAAAAGGTACTTTTAATAACCGGACTTGATATAATATCAGTATAATTCATGCCCCGTAGGGGTTTGGTCAGCAAACCCAAACCATACTTGGGGTTTTTGCCAATATTGATGGTAGAACCTTAGCAGAGTTAGGGAAGCAACGATTCTCGTCATCTATCCTTAAGTAACAGAGTTTTGGGACTGGATGAGGAACCTACTGGATCGACTACTTTCAAAAAATCGAATTGGGATTGTTAGCGATCGCTTCATCAATTTCTCATATAGAATCCGGGTAAGTTAGTCACTGCAGTCATCATTGTAACTGGAACAGTGGAAAGAAGCAATCTCATGGGTGGTATAAGATCGCTTCCCTTTGATCGCAATTACAACTGTTTAACTGGATTTTGTATCATCCCCTGTCGAAGACAAAACAAGCTGTCTGCACTCGGGCGATCGCTCGGGTTTGTTTTTCTTCTCCCACAAACTGCAATATAGGTGAAAGATTGAATTCTCTCAAAGCAAACTCAGGATACTAGCAAAGAGTAACCTTTTCACCTCTATACCCAACGTTTATCGCCGACCAATTCTCACAACGTCGCCATCAAAGGTTGGTACAGACAAGACAAAGGGATCTGTAGGATAAGTCAATGCCTGTTCTTCAAGAATACCAATAGCAATTTCCTCGCCCATGCGAACGCTATCGTAATAGTCGGTGAAGTAGTGAACTCCTGCCATGTTTCGACCAATGGAAATATTGGCGGCTAGTTTATTCAGTTCACCTTCAAGAGTGAGAGCCTCAGAAATATTA
>NZ_JAAHGM010000085.1:0-25821 GCF_010692625.1 Okeania sp. SIO2C2 | reverse complement strand
GTCGGTTTTAAATCCACTCTTGCTAGCCACCGATATATTGTAGAACGTCCCACTTTATAGATTCTGGTGGCCGATAAAATACTTCCTCCGTTTTCAATATACTCAATGACTCTTGTTCGTAAATCTAGACTGTAAGACATTCTTTAAAACCCACATTCTGGTTTATTTTCTACTATTTATATTGTACCACTCTTATTCAGAATGACTATATCAATTAAGGTGTTCCTTTTATTCCATAGATATAAATCTAGATTTAGCATTCCTTGGTACGGTTGTGTAAAAATATCTGGCAAAAAGGGAATAGGCAGGGACTAGAGAAAAAGGCATGGGGAACTAGGGATAAGAGTTTCAGACTTTCGATATATTTTTGATTTTTTACAAACGATTTAGGATTGCTATTATAGTGTCAACTTTTGTGACATTTTTCTCTATCTTCACAAGTTCTTCATATTTATAGATTACCTTAATTGGCAAGGTTAGCAACTTGACCTAAAAGCTGAGATATAAATATCAAATTGGCATTTGGAGATAAGAGAAGTGCAATCAGTTTATATAATTATATTAACTCTTTCTGCGAGTTCTGCATTAATTTATAAGCACACCTCTGAAGACATATCCTTTGTTTTAGCTATATTAACGGGATTAATCAGTTTATTCTGGGGTTTTGCTTGCTCTCCATTGATTTTTCAGCTTTTAATAGTGCTTAGTTTATTTTGTTTTTACAAAGTTTACTCACTAGATAGCGAAGATATAAGTTAATTAAAAGAAGCTTATTTCAAGTTTTTTAACACAATTTTTATGATTTTTGTAGCTGAACCTATCTATCTATATAGATACAAGGCTTCAATAATTTAGTCTGATTTTAATTACCCTGATAAAATCATCAGTTATTTGTTAGGGGTTTGTTGTTAAATCTTGTCATATTTTTCAAATAAATTTGAGGTATATTATGCACACTTGTCCTTGTTGCTCTACAAGATTACTACGCCATGCACGTCATAATACTATTTACTGGTATTGTCCACGATGTCGAGAAGAAATGCCTGACTTAGAATTAATGCTATTAACTCGTTCTCAAGTATTTCAGACTCGTGGAGACTGGTTAAGTTCTCGTAAACAAAACTCTAGAGTATTAATAAATGTCCCAGCATAGATTATTTCCATCCGCTGAAAAACCTTTTTTGTTTGTAAATACTATTAAGGAAAGGAGTCTTTTTGAGGCTTCTTATTTTTTTTAGTACGAAAATTGAAAATTGATATTTTAATTTTTAAAAAGAATATTATATGAATATAGATTAACACTTCCTACAGATGATTGATTAGGGAGATTGGGAGATTGGGAGATTGGGAGACTGGAAAATTGCATAATTACTTGTATTTCATGTAAAATTGTTGTTTGACTATCTCGTCTCGCTCAACTTTTATTTCAGCTTTTGTGAAATAACTGTAGAATTATTTTTGATGTTTCATATTACAAATAATCAGGCGTTGTATAATTGCGGGATGATAATCACATTTGCACCCATCTGAAAATGTTGATAGATTAAAACAAATTTTTTGACACATATCAAAATCATCCCATGATGATGCAACGCCAATAATCAAATTAAAGTAATATCAATTTGGATAGCGGGACTTTGATATTTTTGACAGTGAAAATGGCTTAAAACTCAACCCTAGCAAGGAAAATACGTCAACAGGCTAAAAATGGCTCAAACTCTAGATATATCAAGAAATAGGGTATTTTGACGTTAAAGCATTACACAGCAAGGGTTTAAGGCTATTTTAAATTATTTTTTTGCTAAAGTCCCGATAGAACTCCGTTCCGCTGACGCGATGAACGACAAACTTTCTCCTCTTCTTCTGTTTACTCTTGACTTTACTTTGCCTGACCGACGGCAACCCTACCTGATGACTCCCTCGTGATTTACAACTATTCAACCGGAGATAATATAAGAACATATTCTCCTGACTGCTGAATGCTGACTACTGACTGATAGAGGTCCCCTAAGTATTTGTAACAAACATTTATCATACCTGATATAATACCTTCCTGCCATAGCTTAGAATAACTGTACTATCAATTTAAGAGTAAGGCATGGGAACTATTTGGGAACTAGACTTTTACAGTCGTCCAATACTTGATGAAAGACAAAAAAAACTCTGGGAACTCTTAATATGCGAAAGTCCCCTAGATATTAATCATCCTACAGACTCTTTGTATCGTTACTCTGAGTTTACAAGTAACCAAGAGGTAAACTCAATTTGGCTACGGAGCGCCATTGAAAAAGCGATCGCTGATGCTCCAGAAGCACCTCAAAAAATTCGCTTCTTCCGCCGTCAAATGAACAACATGATTACCAAAGCTTGTGCAGAAATGGCCATACCTGCGGTTCTAAGTCGTCGCACCTACACACTCAACCAGTGGCTACAACAACGAATGGAAGAAGTTTATCCCACTTATTCTAGTTATCAAGCAGGAACAAATCCTTCAATTCAATACATGAGTCCCGCACCACAACCTCTACCAGATGCCTTAATTGGAGAAAAATGGGCATTTGTCAGTTTAGAAGCTGAGGCTTTTGCAGAAATGTCAGAGTGGGACATTGATTTTGAAGAAGCTTTTCCCCTGAGCATGATGGGTCTTGCACCCAATTTACAGATTCCAGGTTTAATTATTTATTCATCTAGGGCAAAACCTTTAGCCGCTTGGATGTCAGGATTAGAATTAGCTTTTGTCAAATTTAATTCAGGTCCCCCAGCTAGATTACTCCTAGAAACTGGAGGTAATGATTGTTGGATTTTAGCTAATCTGGCTAATTCATCAACTATTGAGGAAGCTAAAAGATTTTCCGAAGCAAAGTCGAAAGTCAAACAAGTTCATTTTCTGGCTGTACAGTCAAATCCAGAATCTGAATCGTTTGCTGGTTTTTGGTTGCTGCAAGAAATTAATATCTAGTTAAGTTTTGGGTACTGGACGTTGGTAAAATCCTACTAACAACTCTATTGTCCAAAATCATAAATCCCAAACAGAATTTTATGACCCAATTAGCAGAACAACTGCTAGAAGTAGCTGCCAAAGCAGGAGCTGAGGCAGCAGAGGTATTTCAAGCCCGATCACACTCCCGGCCCGTATTTTTTGAAAGCAATCGACTCAAACAACTAGAAAGCACTCAGTCAGAGGGTATAGCGCTCCGACTTTGGCGAAATGGATGTCCAGGAATAGCTGTAGCTCATGGGCCAGTGGAACCTAAAGCTTTAGTAGAACTTGCCCTGTCTATAAGTAGTCTTAATCAACCAGAATATATTGAACTATCCTCGAAAGCGAAAAATCGATATTATCCTAACCAAGGAATATCTATATCAGTTGAAAAACTTGTAACTTGGGGAAAAGAAGCGATCACATTAATTCGAGAAGTTTATCCAGATGTGATTTGTCATGGAGAATGGGACTGCGAAATTGAATCTACTCGTTTAGTTAATTCCCTAGGACTAGATTGTCATCATATAGATACCACCCTTAGTGGTTATGTAGAAACTGATTGGGTCAGAGGTGACGACTTATTAAATATATCTGATGGCCAAATTCAGCGTAATGGCCTTGACCCCAGGAAAGTAGCAAATCGAATCTTGCAACGATTAGATTGGGCACAAAAAAATGTTATACCTCCTAGAGGTAGAGTACCTATTTTATTTACGGCTAAAGCTGCAGATTTATTATGGGGTACTTTCTCTGCTGCTTTGAATGGCAAACAAGTGTTGGAAGGTGCTTCTCCTTGGAGCGATCGCTTAGGGGAAGTTGTGACTAACAAACATATTACTATTTCCCAAGAACCAGAGGAAGGACCGTTTAGTTGTCCTTTTGATGATGAGGGTACTCCTGCTCGTTCTATAGTATTTATTCAAAACGGCATTTTACAATTGTTTTATACAGACCGAACTACTGGCAGATTATTGGGGAGTGGGACTACTGGTAATGGGTTCCGACCAGATTTAGGTAGCTACCCTACACCAGAATTATTTAATTTTATAGTTAAGCCAGGAGAGCGATCGCTAAAGGAATCAACTACTATGTTAGATGATGCAATTATAGTAGACCAAATTCTGGGTGGTGGTGCTGGTATTTCTGGTGACTTTTCGATTAATGTTGAACTTGGCTATCGTGTGAGAAATGGTGAAGTAGTTGGTAGAGTTAAAAATACAATGGTTGCTGGTAATGTCTATACAGCATTAAAGCAATTAGTCACATTGGGAAATGACGGCGAATGGAATGGTTCTTGTTATACTCCCCATGTAATTGTAGAAGGATTATCTACTATTAGCAGAATAGATTGAGTTACTTACGCAATCATTAATAATTATTATTAGCTCTTAATTTGATTTTGATAGTAATATCATATCCGCTTAGTTAGCGATCAAAAATTTTATCCTTTTCTATACTTTCCGATAGTTCTTGATCGAATAATTAAGGCTTAAAACCTCTTATTTTTTAGCATAAATAAATCAAAAAAATTATGTTCGCCAATCCTACCCGTTTTCAAAAGAGGTGATTATTAATTATTAATTGTTGAACTTCTTTCTCCCCTTAGTCACTTATAAGTGGAACTTTAACTTCTTCTCGGATTCGGTATTAATCCTTCTTTTGTTAAATAGAGGATAAATCAACAATTCCTGCATCCTATAATTTTTGTCTAGAAAACGATTTCCCCTTTTTGCCTCTAAAAAAATCTTTAACAAAAATCTTACATACTTTCTTTCCACAAAAGTTACAGAGGAAAGTTCTTTTTGATTATATGTGGGTTGAAAAATCTGATCTTGTATTAGAGCTTAATTATCCCAGATATTAATATATATTTACAAAGTAAAGATTTGATAAATTTTCTGCTTGACTCTTTAATTTTCTTCTAAATAGGCTTTACAATCCTGATCAAATAAAAAACATCTATTTATTCAAAAATGATGAAATAAATGGTTCAGATGAAAAAGAAACTCTTGAAGGTGGTGGCGGTAATGACACAATAGATGGCGGTCTTGGTGATGATGTCATTATTGGTGGCAAGGGAGATGACAAGATAAATGGAGGATGGATAGGTTCCGGTGACATTGGTAAAATTCAAAGACTTTGCTATCACTGTAGATGATTTAATCTCGCTTATTAACGAAGGCTAAATCTAAAACCAAGCAACCCATGAAAAAAGCAGCTAGCGGTAATGACACAATAGATGGCGGTCTTGGTGATGATGTCATTATTGGTGGCAAGGGAGATGACAAGATAAATGGAGGATGGATAGGTTCCGGTGACATTGGTAAAATTCAAAGACTTTGCTATCACTGTAGATGATTTAATCTCGCTTATTAACGAAGGCTAAATCTAAAACCAAGCAACCCATGAAAAAAGCAGTTAATCGAATGAGATTTAAAATTAGAAATCTCATAGATGAAATCCACCATAAAACAGCTTTATTCCTAGTTCAAAACTTTGAAGAGTAATACTAAATCCGGTTGTCAAAACCATTTTATCATCAAGGAAGATAATCTGGATAAATTGAATGGCCAAGAAAGCTGATCTAGCTCCGCATTTGAGTTCATTTGAACTCAGACAAAAGTACCTTAAAAGTCAAGATTCTGTAGAATCCAGAAGATGGCACTTATACCAATTTCATAAAATATTGCTACAGTGGTTTTCTCTGCTGGTCGGAATTTAGAGATTAATACTGTAACGACATTTTTTGAATTTGGTATTACTTTGGGAACTCTCCTTAGGGTAGACTCTAATACCAATTTCATAAAATATTGCAAAGCGTGACGACACACTTAACTGGGAACACCGGAGCTGGGAACAGAGAAAGAAAAACATAAATATTAAAGAGGAAAAAAGGTGGAAATTTGAGAATTTATGGAATTTATAATTTTTTCTTTTAGGAATAAATCACAAATTAAGATGTAACTGCCTTTGCGTGAATTTGGTATAAAAAATAGTGCGTTCGCGTTCGCGTTGCCGAGCAAATCGCTGTAGGAATCAATTATGATTATGCCAAAGAAATCCTGAATAGATATAATAAGTGAGGAGAAGAAGGGATAAAAATATCAAAAATCAGCATTTGAGACCGCGAGGGGGTAAGAAGTCATTGCGACAGGACATGAATTGCTACCGGACATGATATGACTACTGTCGTGATCGGTATAAAATCTTTTGAAGTAGGAGTCAGGAGTCAGGAGTTATATAAAATCTGGTAGCATTGGTGTAATTAGATTCATAGTGTGGGGAGGGTGGGGAGATCAAGAAAGATTTGGCAATGGTGCTCAGATGGAATATTTTTTTATACCGAATTAAGCAAATTTGAGATCAGGAGGCGAGAGAATCACAAAGATTTAGTAGTTATGACGATTCGAGCATTTTCAGGACTTACGCAACAGCACTAATTATACTGGATATATCTGGAATTATCACCAACTTATACGCTGTATATAGCGGTACTGCGTAAGTCATGATTTTTTTGATGTCCAATCAAACGGATTTGAGATCATTTGTTTTTTTTTTCAATATTTATTCCCTCTTCCTTCTTCTTTCTTAATTTGAATTAATTTTTCTGCTAATTTAATTGCTTCAACTTTAGTGGAAATTTTTCCCTCAGCTCGTGCTATTTTAATTTCTGTTAATAGTTGACCAATTATCGGACTTTTGGGTAATTTTAAGACTGTAATTAAATCATTTCCGTTCAATAAAGGAGTGGGGTGAGCAACTTGGTCTTCTGGATTAATATAACGTTTAATTAAACAATCAATTTCTGTTATGGATATTCCTTTTCCTACTCCTACAACTGCTAAAGCAGGAAAATTTTTTCCTATTTCTTGAAATAAGAAAAATTGTTGCCTCACAGACATCTGAGAAATTTCTATTTCTGACAGTTTAGCTAAACCTTTAATAACTGCTATTGTACTCCTAATTTCTGCATTGCTATACTTCAACCGCATCAACTCAACTTCTGCTTTTTCTGGATCGGAATTAACTAATATTGCTAACTTAGCGATCGCCAACAAAGAGGTTTTGACTGTATTGCGCACCCCCCTTGCTAACTCATCTTTTAACTGAGACCAATTTTTTCCTAACTCCTCTGCTGCTATGTCTACTTGTTTTGCTATTTCCCAATTTTCTCCCGCAGTAGGAAAATAACTCGAAAGTAAACCATCTTTCCCAGCTTTTTCTATCCAAACCATGCCTTGGGGATGACTCAATAAATAACCTAATTCTGTCTGCACTCTTTCTGCTGCAACTTGGGTCAGCAAAGGTGCAAACTCTCGAATAACTGTTTGAGTTTCTGGTGAAATAACAAAATCTAACTGTGCTGCTTGACGATATGCGCGTAATAGTCGGAGAGGGTCATCTCTGAGATTAGCAGATTTTACCATTCTAATTATACCATCTTGCAAATCCTTCAGAGCATTAAATAAATCTATCACCTCATCATTAAAAGGATTATAAGCGATCGCATTTATTGTAAAATCTCGTCGCCATAAGTCTTCCTCCAGACTATTACCTTCTATTTCAGCAAAATCAACTGTAGTCCCTTGAAATACCACCCTAGCAATTTTTCGTTCGGCATCCAATACCACAAACCCCGCTTGATACTGCTTCGCAATACTTTTGGCAATGTTAACTGCTTGGTCGAGGATAATAAAATCTAAATCCAGATAATCACTTTTGCGCTTCAGCAAAGCATCTCGCACAGATCCACCGACCAAATAAACAGGTTGGGGCAACATTTCTCGGTCAAATGGCCAATTATTGGGAGATAAAGCAGACAGGGAATTTATCAACATTGGTAAAAAAATCAAGTGAACTTCTCTGTAATTAGGGCTTGCGTATGGAAAGTCTTTTTGCTGGGGTAGGAGACAGGAGACAGCTATACTGGAGACAGGAGAAATAGGAATGAGCAAGGAGGTAGGAGTAAAAATTGTAAGAATGATTTTTCTACCCAACTATGCGCCTAAAATACTAACTTTTTGAGCCTTTTAGACTGAAAAATTTGCACTTTTTTCGACCCCAAAAAGGCACTTGTCTTTATATGTCAATGCTTTTAGATTAGATCGGTAAGCCCTAATTAGACTTTCTGAGTAGGAAATCAGCGCTACGCGCAAGTCACAAGTCAGAAGTCAGAAGTAATCTCTGATCTGAAATCCGGTTATACAGTTATCGCACTTTCTACTTCCATTCAATGCAGATATAAAATACTGGAATATCGGCTTTGCATAAATGCGGGATGATTTTAATAGTTCTGTGGAATGGGTATCTTGCCCGTTCCTTATATTTTCGGACGGGCAGGATCCCACCCCACTTAATATTCATCCCCTAATTCAGCAACGCCGAATATCTCCAGATAATTCCCACTCTCATCCTGACTTTCTCCTGACTCCTGACTCAGTCCTCCCGACTCATGACTTCGAGAGCGATACGATAACTAATTACCCGGATTCTATATGACTGGGTTTGAGCATTTAGGAATGTCCTAAGCTCTGCTTCGACTGCTATAAAATTAATTTGGGCTAGAATATAAACTCATTAAATTATTAAAATAGAAAATTATACCATGTCCGGATGATTGAGTTTAATAAAAATGTTCTATTGAAGCGATCTTGAAGGAATATCTCAAGTTTCTGCTCTGTTTCCAGTATTCAATCTTGAATTTAGACCTACCACCTACCACCTACCACCTAAGAACTTTATTATCACTAATCAAACGGACACGATATTATTGCATCAATTAAGATGAGAGTTGAGGATTAACGAGGTACTTACAAATGTGTATTTGTGTTAACTGCCACTATGTAGATCGGTGTGTTACCTATCATGCTGTAGAAACTCAGCACGAACAACTTCATTTAACAGAAAATCCAGACTTTGACCCGGTTGAACCTACAATCAATGTTAACATTCGTCCTCAAAATAATGAAATTGAAATGGAGTGGGATGTTGTTGGTTGTGAAAGTTTTAAAGAAGAAATGGGCAAATGGGCAAAATTAAGACCAGGTGAACTCATCCCTACTTAAAGTAATTCTAATTCTTTATTTCCCCTTCTTTTTATAGATAGAGTGAGAGTAGGAAATAGTACAGAACAGGAGATTTTATGTTCGCTCAAATTATTTACTATTTATGAATATAGTGAAACTCCCAGACAACAGGCAATAGGGGGAATAAAAAGCTAATAATATTAGACTTTTAGCTATTGGGGAGTTCCTGCAATTTGTAAATGTACCAGCACACCCTGCTATAACTTTATCTCCCACTTCTTTAGGAAAAAGAAGAGTTATTAATTTGTTCTATTTTATAACTGAAAGAAAAATATAGCGTTTATTCCCTGTTTACCGAATTACTACTCTGTAGGGACGTTGCATGCAAAGTCCCTAGCTACTCCCTAAAAATTACGAATTTTGTACCTCATGCTTCTTGGGAATTAAAATATCATCAAATCAATAATAAAAATCTTTATTTATCTATTCTATTCTCATGAGTTATTGCTACTTTCCCACCTGCAAAAATCCACAAAATCCTACTAAGGCTGAATTTTGTCAGAGTTGCAACTCTCCATTATTACTAATTCCTCCACTAAGTGATGAAAATGAAAAAATAGAAACAAAGAAAATTATTTCTTCGCCAGATAATAATCTCAAAATAGCTAACCAGTCTCGCTACCGTATTCTTAAATTAATTGGGCAAGGTGGTTTTGGTAGAACTTTTTTAGCAGTAGATGAAAAAGATTCTATTCGACAAGTTTGTGTAATTAAACAGTTTTTTCCTCAGAATAAAAATTATTACCATGATGACCAAAATTCTCTTCAATCTTCAGAAACAATTTCTGGTAGTGAGTCTCTTCAAGTAAAGACAAAAACTCAAAAAGCTTCAGAATTATTCCTACAAGAAGCACAACAGTTAAAAACTCTAGGTATTCATTCTCAAATACCCAAACTGCTAACTTATTTTCAAAAGGATGAACAACAATATCTAGTTCAAGAATATATTGAAGGCAAAAATCTCGCCCAAGAATTGGCAGAAAAAGGTATCTTCACTGAAGCTAAAATTCGGGAATTGTTAAATGATTTATTGCCAGTATTACAGTTTGTACATAAATCGAAAGTTATTCATCGAGATATTAAGCCAGAAAATATTATTCGTCGCACTACTGGTCAACTGGTTTTAGTAGACTTTGGTGCTGCTAAGTTAGTGGAGAAAAAAGGTTTACCTCAAACTGGAACTATTATTGGTAGTGCTGCTTATACCGCTCCCGAGCAACTTATGGGTAAGGCTATTTTTGCTAGCGATCTTTATAGTTTGGGTGTTACTTGTATTCATCTTTTGACTCAAGTTTCACCTTTTGATTTGTTTGATAGTAGAAATAGTAAGTGGGTATGGCGGGATTATTTAAAAATGCCTGTTAGTAAAGAATTCGGTCTAATTTTAGACAAGATGTTGGAAGGTGCAACAAATCGGCGTTATCATTCTGCCACTGCTATTATTAGACATCTTAAACCTCGGTCTAATTATATGGAAAATGTTTATTTCTCTCCTTCTTCAGCAGTGCCGAAAAAGTTGACTGAGCAAGCAGAAATTAGACGGGAGTTACAGGAAGTTTTGGCTACTGAGTCGGTTAAAATTCAAGTGAGTCGTGTCAAAAAAACTTTGACTGTTGTTATTAGTAGAAATCCAGGAAAAAAGGCTAATTATTCTCAAATTTTAAAGACTATTTCTGCGAAGTTAACTGATTTAAAATTGCAAAATATAGATAAAGTTAAATTACTAGGTAAGCTTCAGGGTAAGACTGTGCCAGAGTGGCAACAAATATTGAGAATGGATCGTAAAGCTAGGTGGAAAAATAAAATTTTGAGATTACAAAAAAATGAGCATTTTATAAAGATTTTGCAGTTAGGAACTCAGAATTTTTGGTGGGCTAGATTTAAGGAAAAAGAATTTTGGTTAGATGCTTTGATGTTTGCTTTTGCTTGGTTTATTTTTGGCTATCGGATAATTATTTGGCATCCGATAATGGCTGTTATAATTGCATCAGTTTTTATTACAGTTAAACATCTGGTTATAAAACAGAATAAATTGGCAACTAATAATTTATTTACTACTGTGGCAACAGTATTTTTAATCTTGGGTTTGTTAGGGGGTAAATTATGGATTTCTGATATTTTTGGGTTGCTTTTAGGTTGCTTATTTGTGGCTTTACCAATATTTTATGCTAGAGAGGAAATATAATTAGGGTTTGCTGAAAAAGTCTTATGAGTAAAAGTAGGAGGACCGAGTCAGGAGACAACCCACCCCTCGCCCCTCCCCCTCCCAGGAGGGGAAGACAGGAGAAATGGGAATTATAGAGGAGGTAGTCGGATATATTTGTAAGAGTGATTTTTATGCCCAACTCTTGCCCAAAATGCTAAATTTTTGAGCTTTTTTGACCAAAAAGTTGCACTTTTTTCCCTCCAAAAAGGCTAAAGCTTTTATAGATAAAGCCTTTGAGGATTAATCAGCAAACCCTAATTATTTAGTAGTTTTATCGATATATCCATATAGTTATTTATTGTAGATGCAGGGAATAGGAAACCGAGCTAATTTTGCGAAGTCAAAAGTCAGAAGTTATTTTGATACGTCGCCCTACCAACGACTCTCCTACCTGACTCCTACCGACACTAGAAGTATTTGTAGAAAATATTTATCATGGCTGGTATAAAAGTTGATTTTAGCCAAAAATAAAATTAATCTTCCTTCTTGCTTCTCTCTTCTTGCTTCTCCCTTCTTCCCTCTTCCTTCAAGAACAATGACAAATACAGAAAAAAAATACGGTTTAGGAATTCATACAAGTAGTCCAGAATTAGGTTTAGCTATTACTGATTTTGCTGAAGATATTCGCTGGCAAACTTGGAATTTAGGGCGAGACTTATCTACTCATTTACATCAGAAATTGCAGGAGTTTGTACCACCTCAAACTTGGCAGGATTTAAGCTTCATTGCTGTTGCTAAAGGCCCAGGAAGTTTTACTGGTACTCGTATAGGTATAGTAACTGCTAGAACTTTAGCTCAACAGTTAAATATTCCGCTATTTGCAATTTCAACCTTAGCAGCAGTAGCTTGGTCATATAAAAATCAAGACCGGGATTTATCTCTACAAATGCCAGCTCAAAGAAATCAGTTATTCACAGCTATTTATCAACTTGAAGAAATGGGTATGAATTCTCTTTTAGAAGAGACACTAATGACTCCAGAAGTATGGGAAGAAACTTTGAAAAATTGGCAAAATTCCTATGAATTAATTAAGGTTGAAAATGCTTTAGGAAGTTCTGTTTTAAGTCTATTAGAATTAGCTCATTTAGAATGGCAAAAAGGAAAGCGATCGCATTGGTCTGCAGCATTACCTTTTTATGGACAACATCCCGTTATTGAGCGAGGGAGTATGGCAGCGGGTAGGGACGTTACATACAATGTCCTACAGAGAAGTAAACATCAGAATAATTAACAATAACTGGCGTACTAATTATCAAAAAAGTTATTTACTTGGGGTGTTAATTACTTAATAATTGAAGTGTCACTTAAGTTCAGCATTCTTTTTTTACGCTTGGTATAAAATCAACTGTTTTAAATTTACTAATTCTGCTTTTTGATTCATCAATATATATACAAAAGTTTTCGAGTTGATAAGGTACGAAGTTTTATACTTTTAGGGAAGAGTGGTGCGACCCCGCGTCGGTGACAGACGCATCTGGTAGCGCACCAAGAGAGGGAACATCGGATCTGGGAACAGGGAATGAATAAAAATTGTAGATTATTCTTAAAGTTTACCTTACTATCCTGAAATTTGCTGTAGTATTATGTCTGCTTAATTACAGCAAATTCCAAGTATATGAAGTACAGATATTAACAATTAAATGTTTGTAGTACGGGAATCTTGCCCGCTATGGGTGTACCTCACAAAGGTGGAATCTTTTGTATATTTGTATATCAAGTTGAATCGTAAACATGGGAAAATTAATGATGTTGAAGCTGAGTTAATAGGTATAGCACAAGGAAGAAGGAAGTTTGAAAAATCTTGCGTTGTCTGAATTTTAAGCTTTTGATATTTCCTAATCTTTGCTTCGACTTGCTATAATACTAAACCCGGTTTATAGAATATCCTTTTATGTAGATGGGGATATAGGATGTAGGAAAAATTAGGAGAGGATTTAATCTTACATCCTATAAAGTATTTTTGAGAACCGGATTTTGTATAATTAAGGAGGAGAGAAAAAGTAAAATAAGAGACAGTAGAGTTTTTTGTTACTAATTTAAGCAGACATAATATTAGGATAAAATTTTTCAATTAGTTTGTCACCCTAAGAGCTGATTTATAAAGTAAATATTAAGAGGCTGAATTTCTGCCAATACAAGGGTTTTGGGAGTTATAGTCCAATAATGCCTAAATCCCTGAGAGTTAGATGAAATCAGGGTTTTAGCTAAGTTTACAAATCAGCTCTAAATTATGATTAGTATCTAATATCAAATATCAAAATTTTTGCTACATCTTATTGAGAGCAGGTAGTTGGTAGCAAAGAGTAGGAAGATCAGGAATAATCTATCTTTATTTCATTGCTAATAATTGCTAAAAACATTACTATTCCTGACTTATTTCTGAATAACTGAAGTGTTCAAAAAATATATCATTATTTTTAGGAATTGCTCTAATACTCCTTACTGTTTTTCTTTATGCGCATCATTGATTTTTTGCTTTTTGTGATTTGACTAATTTTGGCCTCTATTTCTGCTTTTGTATTTTGTTTCTCTTCCATTTTTTCTTGCCAATCATTTAGTTGGTTGAAAAGTTTTTGATTAATATTAAATACTTGTTTCTCCGACATTATTTTCACCTCATATATCTATGCAAAAAATCAAATATAGATAGAGACTATGTTAACCGCTATCTACTTATTATAGCTATGAAATAGTTTTCCATAGGAGTAGTAAAATTCCTACTAAAGCACCTATCAATAAAGTTATAATAGCTAAAGAACTAATACCAAACCCTAAAGTTCGCTTCTCTGCAGCCTGATAATAACCCCAAGCAAATAAAATTCGCCCCACTACCCAAACTGTACCAATACCAGCACCCCATAGTGGGCTAATAAATATAGAAAATAGCCACAAAGACGGTAAAAATAAAATTATTTGTTCTACAGTATTTTGTTGTACTCTTAATACCCGTTCAAAATTTTGCTCTCCAGTCATTTGAGGAGGCATAATCTTGTATTTTGCTCTAGCTCTACCAACATTAATAGTCACAATAAAATACATGAATAAAGAGACAACTGTTATTAAACTCGGCCACAGAATTGCTTGTGTTTTTAGCATAGCGATCGCTTTTGAAAGATTATTTATTAAGGCAACTTTATTCACATAATAGTTTTGATGTTTATTTTTCACAAGTAGGCGATCATTACCATTTTATCGAAACCTAGGGTTTTGTCCACTATAAAACCCCATCTCTTTAGAGGGAAGATAGATGGACTCCCCAAGGTAAAAATAGGTGATTTCCTAACGAATGCTGACTCTTCCAGAGGAGCTTTCTTAATGCTTAAGTATTCCATTTCCTTACTATTGTACTACTTAAAATTTAAGACTGTGCCAATCCCATAATAAAGCATTACACATTCACCAACGCCAAAATCCGTTTAATTGGACATAAAAAAAATCTTCAATCGCCATAACTACGTTTATCTTTGTAATTCTTTCTCCTCCTGAGGACTGAGGACTGAGAACTGAGGACTGAGGACTCCTAACTTAACCATTCTATGGCTGTTTAACCGGATTTGATATTACATTCTCAACTGCCTCAACAGGTAAAAAAAACCGCTCCGGGACAACTTTAATTATTACAGGAGTTACGCAAAGCTCCGCTAACACTGAAAAATCAAGCGCGATCGCGTCAAGACAATTACCATAGTTAAAACCCGATAAAAAACGTCTATCAAATGAAAAATAGCCCTGAATTTTATTGTAGGCTTCTTCAGGTCTTGGAGCAGATAATCTGAGAGTAATTCATGTTTGACTTGAGCAATAGTTTTTCCTATTTTCACTGCTAATCTTTTGACAAAATTCCAGACTAACATTCCACAAGCAATACGATTTATTTGAATTTTTCTCAGACGACATTCACAGAAGCCGATACCTGTTAATTGCTTAATTTATCTGTGACATTCCTCAATTTTCCATCTCGTTTAATATTCAAATTATATATCATCTTTACTGCATTTGCTTAGGTCATTAGTAACAATATATTCTGTTCTAAGGATTCTTTGATTTTGATAATGTAAGCCATGAAACCATCCTCAACTTAGTTGGAACACATCCAGCTAGGAACACAATCAAGCAGTGGTTGAAGGCAGGATACATTGACAAAGGAACATACAATCCAACACATGAAGGAACCCCCAAGGAGGAGTAATTAGTCCATTACTCGCCAATATAGGCTTACATGGACTAGAACAACTGATTAACTCAGTCAAGCTACCCAAAAGACGTAAGTTGGGCATAATCAGATACGCAGATGACTTGATTGTGACAGTCAACAACAGAGAAACTTTGGAAAATATCCGAGAAACTTTGAAACAATGGCTATATGAAAGAGGGCTACAAATCAGCCATGAGAAAACAAGGATAGTTCACATCAGGGAGGGATTTAACTTTCTAGGGTTCAATCTAGGTCAATATAACGGCAAACTACTGATTAAACCCCAGAAAGAAAAGGTACTAGAATTCTGTCAACAAATTGGTAGAACAATTAAATCATGTGGTTCATGGTCACAAGAAAATCTCATTACCAAGTTAAATCCCAAATTAACAGGTTTTGCTAACTACTATCAAGGGGCAATAAGTAAAGAAACCTTTAACTATATAAACTACAGGGTATGGAAATACCTTTAGAAGTGGGCTAGACCTAGGCAGCTGACTTTAATTTTAAACGCTAGCAAGAATATAGAACGATGGTTTGAAGGAATATTCCCATCCGACTCTACCAAGTCAAACGGTAAGCTCTACCGGGATTGCCTGCGGAGTGGACAAAGCCTTTAATTGCCAAACTAAAGCCACGTTGAAACAAGAAGTTAACGCCAAAACTACCTATGTCCAGTTAAGTCTAGATTTGGGTGGTTTGGGGTCAGTTTAATAGAGCGGTGAAAAACTCAAACGTCTTAGTTTTAATTACTATCTCACAAAACCAGATTCCACTAATCAACCAATGGAAATTTTTGATCCTAGATGAGCAAATAGTTAGAGAAAAAACCTTAACTTTAGAGGGTGCTTCACAAAATAATATTTAACGCGCCACAAAGATCGGACAATCTATTGAAAAAAAGTCCTTTAATCAATCTAGAATAGTTTTTTTAGGCCCAAAATATAATTAAAAACTAAAGAAGTCTAGAAATCTATATAAATTAAATGTTTCACCGCTCCATATCACCCAACCACAGATTAGAATAAACCAGTGAAAGCTAGATTGTATGGGGTTTTCAGCAAAAAAATCCTGATGTTATCCCAAAGACTCACGCTTATGATAGGCAAGAGGATATGGGAAAGCATTATCAGTCAAAGGGTCTGAGGTTTTGCTAGGTGAAAGAAAAGGTTAAAGTTAATCACAAAAAGCCTAATAATTGAAAACCTATTGATGGTATCCCAAGACCTTACTTACTTGAACTTTAGATTTACTTGCTGCAAACTAAACCCTGCTAGAATATTCTGTCCAAATTAAAAAGGAGTATCTCAATGAACAAAGGCGAATTAGTTGACGAAATTGCAAAAAAAGCTGATGTCACTAAAAAGCAAGCTGATGCTGTACTCAGTGCAGCCCTAGAAGCTATTATGGAGGCTGTGGCCAGTGGAGATAAAGTGACCCTAGTGGGCTTTGGTTCATTTGAATCAAGAGAACGCAAAGCCAGGGAAGGTCGTAATCCCAAAACAGGTGACAAAATGGAAATACCTGAAACTACAGTGCCTGCTTTTTCTGCGGGTAAATCTTTCAAAGAGTTAGTTGCAGACAAAAACGGTAAATAACTATATCCAGCTTTGACTAAACCAGTACACGGAGGAAATTTAGCTTGGGCAGCCACAATAGCAGGTTGTCCAATATCTGCTATTCTTGATTTTTCTGCCAGTATTAATCCTCTAGGGCCACCAGATTCGGCTATCCATGCCATTCAAACTCAGATCGGTAAACTCACAGCTTACCCAGACCCCAACTATCAGGAGTTAAAGAGAGCGCTGAGTTTAGCACATCCTCCTTTGGCTCCAGAGTGGGTTTTGCCTGGCAATGGTGCAGCGGAATTATTAACTTGGGCTGCCCTAGATTTGTCAAAGCTGGAGAAAACTTATTTGGTAACGCCAGCTTTTGGTGATTATCGACGTGCCTTGCAAACTTTTACCGCTAATGTAGTAGAATGTCCCTTAATCATCGGGCAATCACAATTACCTCAGTTGGAAATAGGAGCTGATACTAATAAAGGACTACTTCTAAATAATCCTCATAATCCTACGGGAATGTTGATTAAGCCTGAAACAATTGTCCCTTATTTAGAAAAGTTCGGTTTGGTAGTGGTAGATGAAGCATTTATGGACTTCTTACCACCGCCTCAACTAGAAAGCTTGGTGCCATTGGTGACAGAATTTGAGAATTTGGTCATTTTACGCTCTTTGACTAAATTCTATAGTTTACCTGGACTACGCTTGGGTTATGCAATTTCTCATCCTGAACGCCTTCGGAAATGGCAACAATGGCGAGACCCTTGGCCTGTAAATACTTTAGCTATTGCTGCGGCTCAAGCAGTTTTACAAGACCAAGCATTTCAACGGCTAACTTGGGATTGGTTGGCAGATGCTCGTCCTCAGTTATTCCAAGGGTTGGCGGAGTTACCGGGGTTACAACCATATCCCGGTGCAGCCAATTTTTTATTAGTTCATTCACAAAAGTCTGTTGACTGGTTACAGACAATATTACTGAAACAGTATAAAATTTTGATAAGAGATTGTCTAAGTTTTCCAGAGTTGGGCGACTGTTATTTTCGAGTTGCTGTCCGTACTAAAGAAGAGAATCAAATGTTACTTGATGCTTTAACAGAAATTTTGAAGTAAATTAGTGTGTGGTATTAATCTTAATTACTTAGGAGTCAGCTATTAGCTATTAGCTATTAGCTATTAGCTATTAGCTATTAATTTTTGGGGAAGGTAAAAGCAACCTTTGAAATTGAAAAAGAATAAAAAGTTACTGCCAAAGTCCCAGGACTAAACCTGAGAAGTAATTATTCATTACCGAATAATTAATAATTAAATAATTAAATAATTCAACAATTCAGCTTTATTAGGCTCCCTTTTCAGGGAAAAAAATAAACTTTTTCCTTATTGGTAAATCCTCTCCCTTTTAGAGCTATCCATTTTGTGACAAAATAGACAAGTTATGTGTGAGTGCTTGAGAGGCTTTTTCTTCAAAAATCATGTATTGGAAAGTAGATTTTTTTGAGAACTTAAGTAGTTTTGCCTAGCTAAATTGACTCTTTCTTCCTACCCCCCTACTCTCTACTCACCTGCTCCCCACAAGGTTTGCAGAAGTTCCTGATCAGGGATAGCTTTTAGAGAGAGGTAATTATCCATTATCCATTAATGAATAATTGCTGTTTGTGTAGCATCCCGCAGGGAAGCGCTGACTGCTGAAACGTTGAATGCTTACCTTAGGAGTCAGGAGTCAGGAGAGAAGAAAGGAGAAGAAACAGGAGTAGAAGGAGAAAGTTTTTTGGTCGCCAAAACGGAACGGAGTTCTATCGCGCTCTTATCCGGAAATGATATTATACCTCAAATCACCAACACCGAAAAATAAATATGCTTGACTACGATGTAGTAATCATAGGTGGGACAATAACAGGGATTTATGCAGCTATTACCGCAACAAAACTTCAAGGTCGTGTGGCACTGGTACAACCTTCTTTTTCAGATTTTAGCAGCACCCAAGGATTTCATCACAACAAAATTATTAGTCAAATAGGAAATTTTGTTGAGCAGATAGACCACAAACAACAGTTTGGTATTTATCAAGGTAATGATGATTCTGGTGATATTTGGGTTAAGTTTGAAGAAGCAAAAAAGTATGCTGACTATGTGGTTTCTAATCAATTATCAAAATATGAACCTGCAATTTTAGGAGCATTAGGGATAGATGTAATTTTTGGTGAGGGTAAGTTTGTCGATCACCCTAATTTAGCTTTTGTGGTGAAAGGACGACATCTGCGCTCTCGCACATATCTTTTAGCCATAGCATCCCAGCCTATAATACCACCTATTCCAGGATTAACAACTACCAAATTTATTACTCCTCAAGAAATTAAACAACTCTCAAAACTTCCTCAAAGTTTGGTAGTTATTGGTGGAGACCCTAGTGGAGTAGAAATAGCACAGAGTTTTTCTCGGTTGGGAAGTAAAGTTACTATGGTAGTGAAAAGTTCTCATATTTTAGGTAAGGAAGATTCGGAAGCAGCATTTTTAGTTCAAGCTCAGTTAGAAGCAGAAGGTATCAGAATTTTAACTAACACTGAAGTATCCCAAGCGAGAGAAATTGATGATAAAAAATGGATTTTAGTCGGAAATGAAGGTATAGAAACAGATGAAATTATATTAGCAGCAGGTAATAAACCAGAATTTGAAAGTTTGAATTTAGAAGCGGTAGGTGTGAGGTTTAATAATCATAATTTATTGTTAAATCAAAAGTTACAAACTACTAATTCTCGGATTTATGCTTGTGGAGATTTAGTAGGTGGTTATTCATTTTCTCACATTGCTAATTATGAGGCTAAAATTGCCTTGAAAAATATTCTTTATTTCCCGATTTTTAAGGTCGATTATCATGGTATTCCTTGGGCAATATTTTCAGAACCACAATTAGCAAGAGTTGGTTTAACCGAAGCTCAAGCTAGACGACGTTATGGAGAAAATATATTAGTTTGTCGGCAATATTTTAAAAGTATTGACCGGACTCAAATTTTAGATAAAACAACAGGATTTTGTAAATTTATTGGTCATCGCAATGGCAAAATTTTAGGTGTTTCTGTGGTAGGAATTGAAGCAAGTGAAATAGTTCATATTATGGCATTAGCTATTCGTCAAGGGATAAAAATGGAAGCGATCGCTGATTTACCTCATATATGGCCTACTGTATCAGAAATTAATGCTCAAACAGCAGCAGCATGGTTAAGGCAGAAAAGAGAAGGTAATCAAATAGTTAAAGATTGGCTAGAAAATTTATTTCATTGGCGACGTTCTTTTTTTTAAAGGGTAAGGAAATCATAAGTCAAGAGTCAAAACTCAAAAGTCAGAACTCAGGAAAAAGAAGAAAGGAGTCGAGAGAGTGGGAATTATCTAGAAATATTCCGGCATTTTATGTCTGCTTTGAGTGGAAGTATAGAGTGTGACAATTGTATAACCGGATTTGATATAACTACCTTTTTTGAATTTGGTATGAGAAGTAAATTAGAAGGGAGAGAGATTTTTTTTCAAAGATAAGTTCAAAGTTAGGAATAATACAAAAGAGGCGATCGAACAATGAGGTAATTAGGGCTTGCTGATTCAATCTAAAAGTATTTACATATAAAGGTTTTAGCCTTTTTTTGTTCAAAAAAAGTGCCTGTTTTTCAGCTCTTCACACTCAAAAAGTTAGTATTTTAGGCGCATAGTTGGGCAGAAAAATCATTCTTACAATTCTTACTCCTACCTCCTCGCTCGTTCCCATTTATCCTGTCTCCTGTCTCCTGTCTCCTGTCTCCTGTCTCCTGTCTCCTACCCTCACCAATAAGACTTTTTCAGCAAACCCTAATTATTAATTATTAAGGGGGAATAGGGAATAGAGAATTGGGGGTATAAAAAACAAAAAGTGAGGATTATATAGCAATCATAAATCATTTGTCAAAAATCTAATGATATATAAAAACTCTGA
This sequence comes from Okeania sp. SIO2C2, assembly GCF_010692625.1. Taxonomy (NCBI): domain Bacteria; kingdom Bacillati; phylum Cyanobacteriota; class Cyanophyceae; order Oscillatoriales; family Microcoleaceae; genus Okeania; species Okeania sp. SIO2C2. The sequence continues at coordinate 4,834 of NZ_JAAHGM010000085.1, read as the reverse complement.
AAATTTTACCTCTATTCCTTGTTGCTTCTTAAGAGTTCTCTAAATTCAAAGATATTTTTACCCACAACTGAAGTAGGATTTCTATATCATATCCGTTTAATAGCGCGATCAAAAACTTCCTTCTTCTTCCCTCCTGACTCCTGACCCCTGACTCCATCGTTATTTATTAAGTATTCAACCGGACATGATATTAGCAAGAGAAAGTTTTTAGAACGCGAATTAAGCGGAGATAGTATTATGATAAATTTAGAGTTATATCTGAGAACCTAGTGCCAATATTTGTAGAGACAAATCTCACAGGAATGACAGAATGAATAACATTGAAACTCCAATTTTTCTCAAACGCAAAGATGTAACTTTAGCCTATACATTATTAAGAATAGTATTTGGAATCAACTTTTTTGTACATGGTCTAGTCCGAATTGGAAATATGGGAGGATTTATCCAATCAATGGTAGATAGATTTCAAGAACTAGCACCAAGTTTTGTGATTATACCATTTGCTGCTTTAACTACTCCTGTAGAATTAATTTCTGGGTTTCTAATGATAATTGGGCTGCAAACACGGAACGCAATTATTGCAGGTTTTCTATTAATGATGCCGTTAATGTTTGGAGTTTGTTTACTACAACAGTGGGATATAGCATCTTCTCAACTTATTTATTGCCTAGTTTTTTTCATACTTTTAGCTGGTTGTAGTCTAAATACAATTTCTATCGATCGACTTATTCACAATAGAAATTCCTAAAAAAATAGAAATAAATAATCTGAGGAAAGAGAAGGTAAGGAGATTTTATAGAATGTTCCTAGAAGGGAAAAAAAGGTTTGTTCATTTGCTATAAATGTCTAATATAGCAGAAGAAGGAAGGAGATTTTAGTTATCTAGGAGAGAAGGAAGAAGCGAAGGAAAAAAAATATTGCGTTGTTTGAGTTTTAAGCTTTTGATATGTTCTAAACTTTACTTCGACTGCTATATTATTTGATTTAATTAGGGTTTGCTGAAAAAGTCTTATGGGTGAGGGTAGGAGGACCGAGTCAGGAGGACCGAGTCAGGAGAAATGGGAATTATAGAGGAGGTAGGAGGAAGAATAGTCCATTGATTTTTCTGCGCAACTATGCGCCTAAAATGCTAATTTTTTGAACCTAAGCGATCTAAAAGCTGGGACTTTTTTCAACTAAAAAATGCTAAAACCTTTATATGTCAATGCTTTTAGATTTAATCAGCAAACCCTAATTAAACCTAAAATTTTGCTAAAAAATCTCTATTTTTTCTACCCCTAGACTTAGATAATTAATCTTGTCAAAATGCCATATTCCTAAACCTGCGAACCTATAGAAGCCATTTGGTATCTATTTAAGAAGTTACAAGTTCAATACCCATCTGGGTTTTATGATTCTGGCAGTCATTTTTCATAATTTTTCGGTTTCCTGAACCCTTATAGTTGTTAGGCTCCTTAAAACGGCTTTCCTGAAGCCTTTGTATTTCAATAAAAGATACGCTTAGGGGTTCTATAAGCTGTTATGCATATAAACGACTTATTATTGTGTGCCTCGTTAAAGGTAAAACTCTTATTACTTCTAACTTTTGACTTGCTAATACGCATTTAAAATGCGTATTAACTTATTCTGCTTTGCTATGCTATAAGCGCCTTAGTGTAGTAATAGTTTATGTACCATGCACAGGATATTGACAGGCCAATTGCAGGTAGATTACTTGACCCTGAAAATTACTGGGTTGCCTAATCATTTACAAGGGACAAAACTCGTACACTTGACCGACTTCCATTATGACGGACTGCGACTATCCGAATGGTTACTTTCTGAAGCGATCGCTATTACCAATGAAGTCGAACCAGATTTAATTTTACTTACAGGTGACTTTATCACAGATGAACCTGCACCTATATATGATTTAGTGTTGCGATTGAAATATCTCGAAAGTCGTGCTGGTGTCTATGCTGTACTCGGTAACCACGATGAAGAATATCCAGGTGCCAGGGATAAAGTCATTGACGCTTTTACTCGTATAGACATTCCTATTCTGCTGAATCAAGTCGTCTATCCTCTGGGTTCAGGTTTAGCTTTAGTAGGGTTAGAGGACTATTGGTCTAGTAACTTCAAACCAACTGCAGTCATGGAATCTATAGATGAAGCGGTTCCCCGGATCGTCTTATCCCACAATCCCGATACCGCTAAAGTATTACAAAAATGGCGTATTGATCTACAACTTTCTGGTCATACTCACGGCGGTCAGATTAGGTTACCATTTATCGGACCTCTCCCTCAATACCGGGAACCTGTTCGCAGACTCATACCCAAATTTTTACGACCTTTTGTACCATTCATGGATAAGTGTCACAGAATAGTTGAGTATTGGGAATGGTCTCAGGGGTTGCACAAAATTGGAAATAACTATTTATATGTGAATCGTGGTTTAGGAACTTATTTTCCAGGTAGGTTATTTTGCCCACCAGAAGTTACAGTAATTACCTTGGAAACTAATTAGAGTATTTAATATACTCTATTTTTTTTAGGGTATTAATTTTGACTGACAAATTTGCCGAGATGGGTTTAATACTTATGTTTAAATCCACCTCAATTTTTTTTGTCACATTGTTTTATATCATGTCCGTTTAATAGCATTCAGAAAAAACTTTCTTCTCCTCTTATACCAATTCTTAAAAGTAATGCTATATTTAACCAACACTTCAGTTATTAAGTTATTAACACTAACTTTATCATTTATTGCTGCTGATTAAATCTAAAAACATTGACATATAAAGACAAGTGCCTTTTTTTTTGTCAAAAAAAGTGCGCCTGTTTCAGCTCTTCATGCTCAAAAAGTTAGTATTTTAGGGAAGAGCTGGGCAGAACAATCTTGAGACAATTCTTACTCCATCTACTAAAAAAGGTAACATAGAGCGATCGCCTGGTTGATGACTAGCTCCAATATTATCTAAAAAAAATCGACATAAAGCGTGTAAAGGTTGATAATCTTCATTCAAACGATTATATTTTCTCCCCACACAATCACTGGATTTAAAAGGTTGCAAACTTACAAAACTTTGTAAAGTATGAAAAGCTTTTCTTGCAGTAAAAGCAACTTGTTCAGAACAAAAACCACTACGACCAATAACAAATAAAGTCCAAGCAAAAATTTGATTATCGGGAATATCCCCAGTATGTTCTTGATAATCGCATTTCAACTTAACATCCCAAGGTTTTTGAACAACTTGTGGCATATCTATTCGACCTCGAATATAAGTTAAATTTTCTGTTTTTGATAGATAAGCGCGATAAAAACCTTTTCGAGCGCGGTCTAATACTTTTTGGGCAAAAATATTAACTAAATAGTTGTAAAATTCCTGTAGAGATTCACAATTAACTAAACCATCCAAGAAACGAAAACTTTTGAGATTGTAGGCATATTCCAACATTCCAAATAAGTTATAAAGAGGTACTTTTGGTTGAATAATAATTTGAAAATCAGGAGTCAGAGGAATATAACCTACCCATCCTTGAGCCTTAATTTTCCAACAATCGTATTCAGGAGAGTTTTCAGAAAAATCGGCTTCTAATTTTACCTGGTTACTATATTCTTGCTTCAGTTTTTTTACGACAAAACCAGGAATTTCTGAACGATTAATAGTAATAGACTTATACTCAATTAACTCTAGGGTTGGCATATTAAATAATTTTTGAACAAGGAAGAAGGAATAATAAAAAAGGAAAAAGTGGATGGGAGTAGTCTCGGGCAAGGCACTTAGTGTCTACAAACCCCAACCAATTGTAAACACTGTGTAGGTGGCGGGGTATTAAATCCAAAAGAAAAAGATAAAACCTAACTTTAATTATCCATTTATATGAATGTCAAGAGAGCGATCGCCTACTTGGTTGGGCGAAAACAAAATTTGTTAATAAAAATAGATTGATCCAAAAATCAATAATTATCTATTATTAAAACGGATAGGATTGAAAAAAAAGATGTATTTTCTTGATTTATTTATGCAAATAACAAGAAGCTTTAAACCTTAATTATTCGGTAAGTTTTATATAGAATCCGGCTATATAATATATGACATTCGAATCTGTTTAATTAGGGCTTGCTGATTAATTATCAAAGCATTTATACCAATTTCATAAAATATTGCTACAGTGGTTTTATCTGCTGGTCGGAATTTAGAGATTAATACTGTAACGACCTTTTTTGAATTTGGTATTACAGATAAAAGCTTTAGCCTTTTTATGCTGAAAAAAAGTGCAATTTTTTCAGCTTTAGCTACCAAAAAGTTAGGATTTTGGGCAAGAGTTGGGTAGAAAAATCATTCTTACAATTCTTACTCCTACCTGCTCTAAATTCCCCGTTTCTCCTGACTCCTACCCCTAGCAAAATTTTATTCAGCAAACTCTAATTAATGATGAAAAAAGCTATTATAAACGGCGTTGCATATTAAATCGGACTATCTCCCCATATCCCCCAATTATATAATAAGTATTGAACCGGATTTAACGAAGTCAGAAGTCAGTAGGGGTGGTTCGCGAACCACCCGTACAGAAGTTATTTTTGTAACGGGGATGCGTGAGCAACTCTCCAAAAATATTGTGCCTTAAAAGGTGGGGTTTTAGACCCATGTTATTTTGATAATATTAAATAGGGGAGAAGATTTTCTGACAAATTTTATCCCACCTAAAATCACTGACTGTTTGTGGTTGAGCAAAGAAATATTCCTCTAAATATGGTTCAATTTCCATTTGCCAAATATCTTGTATTTCCTCTGCAATATTTTCTCGGAGAAAGAAAGAAACACCGACTTGATAATTAGGGTCGTTTATT
>NZ_JAAHGM010000084.1:0-25847 GCF_010692625.1 Okeania sp. SIO2C2 | reverse complement strand
CCTATGATTTTCAGGATGATAAATAATTTCAAAAACAAAGATAATTCCAGTATGAATTCGGTCTTTAAATCTTAATTTCAGTAGTTAGTGTAAATATTACGCTAACTTTTTTTGTCCAAAGTCCAATCCTTTTAGGGAGAGGTAATTATCAATTATCCATTATCAATTATCCATTATTGAACTTACATCTTAGCGCTATAAGTAACTTCAATCACCACATCATCAATGAGTTTCAGCATTTCTTTCTGAGGAAAATGACGGCGTTTTTCCCCTATGGCTTTGACAACTGTAGGGAAGGATAAATGCCAAGTTGAGTCAACTCCTGTTCCTTGGAAGGGTTTGAGACGACCTTTCGGTAATTTTACCTTGGAAGAGTCAGTCTGCCATCCCCCTAAAACTATACTTTGATAAGCATAGGGATTAAAGATAGAGTGGTTAGCATCTTTGTGACGGCTATAGTAGAGTCGGCTATCAATTTGAGTTAACCGACCGCAACAAGACCATCGTTGATTTTCCAAAGCGGGAATGGAAACCCGAATACTTTGAATTTTTCGGCCATAAAGAGTCGGATCGTCTTCCTCAAATAACTCCTCTTTGAGACAAAATATGGTTTGACCACGAGACTGGAGAGATGCTAGAGAAGATGGGTCAAGTTCTTGGAGTGAAATTTCTTTGAGTAGGCTAGTCTCAGGCTGCATGAGACTCCAATAAGCATAATCCATCCGTTCTAAATCTAACCAGAGAGCTTGACCACAAAGTAATCCTTTGGTCTTTTGATCCCAATGAGAGCCAATAAAAGTAGCTGCGGGATCGTTAGTCTCGATTCGGAATGCGGTTTCAGCCATCTTAGCAAACTTGACAGTAACATCGTAGGTGGAACGGTAGAGATTGGTTATATGGCCGACATACCAATCATAGAATTGACTATTGGTAAAGCGACTTTGGTGAAATTGTACTAAGTATTTAGATTTTTCACGCTCTGACTCAAGCTGTCGGAGTATTTCTTGTTCCTTTCTTAGTTCACTGCTATCAGATATATCGAAGTCAATCTCTTTGATTTTCTCCACCAGCACATCATACTCAATTTTAGCTTCATCCTGACGACGCATATATTCTCCGGCCTGTTGGAAAAGGTCCATCATCTCCTCATAAAATTTGCAGGTGAAGTCGGTAACATCTTTCGTAGCCTCAGCAAAACCTGCCATGTCCTGTCCCCCAACAGCCAAACCATAAATGTTTGGTATTAAGGAAAGACCTCCACCAGCGATTGCAGCCCCAGCATAAACACCGTGGAGAGCAGTTAGGGCTGTGGACATACCATAACTTGTGGCTTCCAGTTCATTCATAAACTCACCAGCCAACTTTTTCCGTCCGTCATGCTCTACTTGAAGAACATTCCTGGCATATTCTAAAGCTTCATAGGATACTTCAACCATTGTAACTGCTTCTTCTTGAGCCTTAATCTTGAATTGAAACAAATCGTACTCATTCTGTTGCTTAATTTCTTGGAGTAGCCGATCGTCTCGTTTTTCCAAAGCTTTTTGCAGCAGTCGAGTAAAGCTGGTCAGTTGCTTAGTGTAATCTTTAGCTCTAGCCAGAATCTCATCGAAAGTATAAGGTAGAGCCATTTGAGCAAAGCTCTGAGCTGCAGTGGCAGGCACTCCTGATAAAGCTGCCATTTGCAGACTTTGGGGGTCAATAGGAGGAGCTAACAGAGGAATATTCAAAGGTTCACCGTCGATAGAGAGCCAATGACGCAAATTGTGTAATCTTTCCTCAATAGTGTCATAAAGTGCCAGTAGTTCCTCATTGGTAGGGTCTCGAAAATCCGCTTCAGTCACTTCTCCCAAGGTAGGATTTTCCCAGTCGCTAGCAGTCAGAATCTCCAAGGTTTCCCTAAATTCTTCTTGGTAATTATTTTTGGCGACAACATACCACATTTTGGCTTCTTGCAAAGTTTCTTGGGTTTCCTGACGATAAGAGTCATCTCCTTGAGAAAGTAAATTTTCGATAGAGTGACGGATAGTGGCGTGTTGATAGTGAATGGGGTTTCTGACGGCTTCTTCATCTGGGTCAGTGATACTGGAAAAGCTATTGTTGACCTCATCAGTGATTAAGGGACGCACCCCCCAAGGATTTCCTGTGCTAGAAGGATCATAAATACAACGGAGCCAACGCTTGGCTTGGTCGTAGTCCCCGTTGTCAGCATACTTAGAGGCCAGGAGTGCGGGAATGTGATAGAAGACTTCCCAGCCATAAAGCCCCATTGGTCCATCAAAATCAAATTTGTTCTTGGGTTTTGGGTGTAGGATTGGATTTAATTCGCCATTAGCGTCAGCTAAGTCTACGAAATTGTCAACCCCAGTTTCAGGATAGGATTGATGGTCTAAAGAAAACAGAGGTAGGACTCCAGCAGGTAGTGGTAAAAGTTCAGGAACGTTGCGTAATGCTGGTGAGACTAGGTGAAAAATATGTGTAGAACCTTCGTGTGTTGTGTCTTTAGAGACCAGATACGCCTCTTGTTTTCGGTCTCCTGATTCTTCAAGGTACATATAATCAGTGACACTTTCTGTTAGTTGATAATAAATTAATGGATTTGCGTAAGTCTGATAATAACCAGTATCTTCAACACCCATACCTCCTTGACATATAAAATCGAAACAAACCATTACCTTAATTTCAACCATGACCTCATATTCGATATTAATGACAAAAAACACGCCAGAATCTACTACATGATTTCTATAATGGTGATAAGTATAGTTTTCTCTTTCTGTGAAACTGATCTCACCATCTTTTTGGTCTTTGAGTATGCCATTAAAAAAAACTTTGTATTTAAGATTCGAGACTGAAGTATCTTGTGAGAACGACGAGCCATAGTCAAATGCAATTTCATGCCTTGAAAGCTCTATTTTTAGCTCATCAGTGTCATCTAAGATTGAATAATTCAGTATAAATGGATAATCCACCTCCTCAAATCGATCCTCCCTGATGATCAAGTCTATCATACTGCCGCCAGCGAAAATGAAATTTTCCTTTACCACATATATCTGGTTTTGTGAGGGTGAAATCACCGCTTGAGCTTCATCCGTAGCATAGATACTTTGAGTTCCTATGTACCCACTGAGTTCAGGAACGGTAGGAATAGTTCGAGTGGTATTATCAATAATTGCCTTCGTTTGAGTTATTTCAAACAGATACTTGTGTTCCCCAGGCGTAGTAAAAAACAAGCTAATCTTACCCTCTTGGAAATTCGCTTGGTAAAGAGTCGGCACGACACCTTCGTCAACAGTTAGGTCTACATCATCGGATATATCTGGTGTCAAAGGTTCTCCAAAACTCCCATCCACTCCTTGTCTGAGATACCGAGGAATCAGATGATATGTCGTCTCTGTTCCATCATCACTACGCCGTTCCTCTAGCTCTATCCACATCAGGAATAAGCGATTCCAGGCATAAGCAGGGTTAATCCCAAAAACTGTCTGATGAGTAGCAGGTAAATCAATCTTTTTCCATTCTCCCCACTGGGCAGCTTGACGGCTTGCTACTTTCAACAACTCTACATCTAATCGCATCTGACGATAGTAGTAAGTCATTTCAGTCCAAGCTGCTTTGGCTGTAAACCAGTAGTTAACAGTATCACCCAGAGGACTGTATTCTCGCACTTGACAAAACCCAGTCGGTATCAGTTCCGTTAGACGCTGTAGCTCTTGCATATAACTATACAAAGCTGTCTCAATCATGGTTTCATCCAGATGTCCCTGAGAGAGATTTTGTTCAAATGTTTTAAATATCTCGGTTTTGTCGTAGCGCAGTTCCGGTTCGATGTAGCTGGAAGGATAAAGTTTAAGTTTCTCATTAGCTTCCCAGACTCGATACTGTTGAGCTGTTTCCCATTCTTTTCTGAAAGCATCTTTATCAACAAAAGTACCTGATTCTACTCCCTCCAGCATCCGATGAATATACAACTGCACCGTAGAATTAGCTTCCACAATACGGCTCGTGGGCACTGCTGATGTAACGTTGACATCCAGAAGTAGGTAACTATAGAGGTCTTCGGTATTTTTAATCTTGTGTCTCAACTCTGGATCTGGCAGGATGACATAACAGAAGTACGCTGCTACTAAAGCATCACGGATTTTTTCGTTGAGAGCATTTTCAGCTAAGGTGGCTAAATTTTCATCGCTAGAGCGAGCTAGTCCTCCTAATATTACTGCTGCTGCTGCTGCATTATCTGTACCATCGTTGACTCCCTCTTGAGTTAGAGTTATTAACTCTGTGGCACTAATAGACAAGTCTCGACACAGTTGAATCTGCCTTGATAAGGCTTCTACCTGTTGCACTGTCTTCATGTCTGCTCCAGTCGCATTGTCTCGCAGCACCTGGATTTCATTTGGGTTAAAGTCGAGCAATACTGCTAATAATTCGTTAACCTGATTACTGTTAATTTCTGGTACCCAATGGGTGATAAAGTAGGCTAACCACATATCTTCGCTAGCTTCAGCATTTTGGAGTTGTTTGAACCGTTCTAAATAATAAACCTGCTGAAGATTTAGAGGAGTAGTCATGCCTGTTACTAACCATTCAGGGTAATTACACAGCATTTCTACTGTGTTGGCAGTGAAGGACAATTTACTTGTGAGTTGTAGGTGTCGTCCCAGATTATACAGCAGTTGCAACTGTTCTGATTCTGATTCAGTTCCTGATAGTAGGGTACTCAAAGCTGTATAGACGTCAGTGTCTATCCAACTCAATACTGGAGCTACAATTTCGGAATTTTCACTTTCGGCTATTTTGATGACTTGCTCAAATAGGACTTTTTCTTGGTTAGACTGGGTTTCGGCTAAAAAGTCTATCAGTTGGGTTTTGAGTTCTTCATTGATATCAATGTCTACACCTGCGGTGGTGAGAATTTGTGTGACTGCTATTTCTATATCATCTTTGGTAACAGATAGGACTAAACCTAAATTGTCGAGGATATTTTTGCCTTGGAGTTGAACCAACCAATCTTCTATCTCAATCATTACTGGTGGTTCTCCTATCCATTTGCGGTAGATAGCAAAGTCAGATTCGCTGTTGAGTAAATTGATTTCAATGGCTTTGTTCAATTCATCCAGAAAATTGCTTACCTGTTGAGTTTTTTGTAATACTGCCTCTGCTGGAGGTGTGAGTACTATTAACAAATCTGTGACAGAAAGTTCGGCAGTTTCCATCCATTGAGATAACCAGGCTAACTTTTCTAATGCTGGAATGACTGTGGTGGTGAATTCGTCTGAGCTTTTGGCTAAGGTGGTTAGTAGGTCTGAGTCTATTTTAGAGATCAACTTAATAGCACTGATAATATCCCAACCCAAAAGCACAAAGATTGTGGCTAGGCGATACAGACGAGAAAGAGTCTGTTGGTTAAGTAGAGTATTATCATCAATTTTAACTAACTCCAAAATTACATCCCATTCCTGACGATTGACTTTCAATCCTCGTCGCAGAATATCTCCCAGGGTGATGTTGTTATGTGTTAATTCTTCTAGTTCTGTTAGGAAAATTGAATTGGCGAGAACTTTTTCTGTGACGTAGGGGGCGTCTTTGCCAAATAGTTTTCGCATGAGGGTGGGTTCTTCTTGTTCTCCTACTCGCACATAGCAGTTGACTTCTCGCAAAATTCCCACAAATTCATCGACGCTCAAGTTGTATTGCTGATGCCAATATAAACAATGGGCTAAAATACTGAAGCCGTAATCGGTTACTTTTCGGTTCTCGTGTGCTGCTGCAAATGTACATAGTAATTGATCTAGCTGATGAAATCCGAATCCAGTGCGCTTGTAGAGCCTGACTAAATGATTCATCCCTGCTAGGTGAGCTGCGGATATGTAATCTCCCCCAACTTTCATTCGCAGTCGCTCGCCTTCTGCTTCCAAGCTCAAAGTTGCGTCTGCATAGAATCTTGCACCTCTTTCATTGTGTGAATAAGATGTCCCGGTTTCATCTTTGACAGCGTAATCTCGATACAGTTGACGGAATTCGTCGAAGGTGATGCTAGTAGCTTCGATGAAGGTGTCTACATATTGTAATTCTGCTTCTGTGTAGTTGGAGCCAAATATCTCTGTGAAGAGATTGCTGTTATCACTTGTATTCTGCTGGAGTTTTTCTACCTCTAATGACAACAGGTTTAAGGCATCGGTAATATGGGGAACAAGTGTGAAGTATTCTTGTGTCAGTGCATAGTCATCTTCCTGAAAACGACGAGCTATAGCGTTGACACTCATGCCCTCAATTTGCGCTAAACCTGTGCGTACTGTCGCTAATTCTTTGTTGAATGGTAGTGCTAGTGGATGTAGTTGGGTTTTGAGATAATTAAAAATATTCTCAGGGGTTAGACCAGACCCCCAAACTGGTTTGTTACTGCCTGCCAAGTTTCCATGACAAGCTCGCAGGGTTTTGTCATAAACTTGTTCTCCAAGTCCTTCATTTAACGGCCAATAATTCATTAAGCCGGATTCATTGCCTGTTAAACTAAGGTACATATCTCTCTGGGTTTCTGCTTCGCTACGAGCATAATTCCAGATGCGCATTTCCCTGATTATTCCGGGAAAATATTGTTTGCCGTAGGTTCCTATTTTAAAATCTGTAACATTGGTATTAGAGCCAACCGTATGAGTCCGTGAAACTATTTCAAATCCATCACGATAAATTGCCATTTTTTTGTCGGCGTCATTAAAGACATAAGCGTAATGATGCCAATCCTTATAGTCGTCATATTCACTGGATACGAGACTCTCATTAGAGATATGAAAATTAAGTTTCTTTCCAGAAAATCCACCTGTTACAACAGTTGACGATGTCCCACCTTCTGGACTACCGTAACTAAAAAGTCTCCTTAAATCACCAATGTCTTTCTCCGGTTTAGCCCAACACTCCACAGTATAACTTTGAGCTGAGAAAATATTCATCTTATCCTCAGTGTTGGGAACATTTACATAGGATGTCTCAACCCCTTGAAAGTGCAAAACAGGCTGAACATTCAGCAACTGACCAAGCAGCACTTCATTAACCAGTTCTAGTGTCGTAATCTCCTTGTGTAGATTCTCCTCACTTAACTCTAAATCAGCCAGGTCAGGACGACGAATATCTAAAGCCCATTTGTTTGAGGTGGGAGTGATTTGTTCCCTGGCCAAATCATAGATATGTTTTAGATAAGCTGCTGCAGATTGACTCGACTGAATTGAACCTGGTTTGGCATAGCGCACGAGTTCTTTTTCAAAACTATCGGGGAGTGTGGCTGTCACCCATTGGGGAGGACTGCTACCTTCAAGAGTACCGTTAGAGGCGCTGGAGGTGTTATCGTAGATTATTGTCCCTGTCCCTTCATTCATCGGCCAATAATTTCTTAAGCCCTCTTCGTTGCCTAGCAAGGGGTGATTCATATTCTCTTTGATTTGCTGTTGCGTACGAGCATGATTCCAAATCCGCATTTCGTATATTAGCCCGTCCCATGGTTGTGAATTGTTAGTGAGGTGGCATCCAATCCTCACATCTCCACTGGTTGCAGGTTCATTATTATCACTAACTTGTTCTATCAAATTCCCATCCCGGTAAATTTCTCTTTGACCAGAGTGATAGACAAAAGCATAGTGATGCCAATTTAGATCGATCTCAAGAGACTGAGAATCCAATGCGTTTCCCATGTAAAATCCAATTACATTTTCTGCTCTAACCAATAGACTCACTCCTGTACCACCATGTTGGGAAAAAAAGTTTCCGGCGAATTCTGAGTCTTCATTTCCTCGTTTAGCCCAACACTCCACCGTAAAGCTTGTGCCATTGATATCCAGTATATTGTCAGTGTTGGGAATAGTCACATAAGAGTTATCCCCCTGAAAGCGCAAACACGAATCCTGATTAGTGGCCAACTCACGAGCTACTGCTTGAGGTAAGACTGACGGTCGTATATGACGTAACCCTTGACTGACTGGGTTTCGGGATACTGTTACATCCCGCATTACCTGTGTGACTAATTGCTCTCGTTGGCGGGCTTTTCGATAAAAGGCAAAAGTGGGTAGATTCTCTCGAGTTACTTCACCTGTGTGTTTGGCTTTGACCTTTTCTATCAGTTCAGTCAAAGAAGGACATTTGGCTACCTCCGCAGAACTGTTAAAGCCATAACGGGCAAGTTCTTTATTGAACCCGTCTTGTTTGTTTAATGCTGACTCTATTCTCTGACGCAGAGGACGTTTGCCATTACCATTAGTTTGAGGGGTTTCTTTCTGGGAGATGGATTTAGACTTCATATCATTGTCTGATGTCATTGTCAATACCTCTAAAGTGAATATTTTTAGGGAACACCGGGCCTGAAATTTGTAGCCAATATTTATCCTAAGTAGGTAGGCGTGAATAAACATCACTATATAACGAAATGTTAAAGCACCTCATACCCAAGAGAATTGCTTCCTTCCGCTCCGCTCCACTGGCAATGACGTACTTATAAATTTTTTCACCTACCTACTTAGATAGTAAAATATCATATTTAGGTACCCTTTGAATAATTAAAATAATTAGTATAAATCTCAATTTTTAAGTCAAAATTAAGCTAAATTTCACAAGTTACTCATGCCGTTAGTTTTTCATGGATATGTAATGAAATTGGGTGCATCTCAATTTTGAATAAAGCCAAAAAATTATCGCTTTTAGGCAACAGGCAACAGGCAACAGGCAACAGGGAATAGATAGGAAAAAAGTATTTTTGCAAATATGAAATACACCCATTAAATTAATATCAATGGCAGAATAATTTATGAGATATCAACTTAAGAAGTTATTATTTTTCTTACCGCTACTTATATTTTTAGCTGGCTGTGGTGGATTAAATAGTCCGACAAATCTAGGGGAAAACAATCAAGAGACACAAGAATCTACTTCTACTTCAGCTCAACCATTTAATTATCAAGATTACAACTCAATTTTAAAAGAATATGTCAACGCAGAAGGGTTAGTTGACTACGAAAGATTAAAAGAAAATCGGCAAAAACTTGATGATTTTAATGCTGCTATTGGAGCTGTAACGCCAAGCACTTATGATTCTTGGACAGATGCAGAAAAAATTGCTTTTTTAATTAATGCTTATAACTCTTTTACTTTAGAATCTATTATTGATAATTACCCTACTAAAAGTATTAGAAGAATCCCTGGTGTTTGGAAGATTCGTAAATTTGATATTGTTGGGGAAAAGTTGACATTAGACCATATTGAACATCAGATTTTAAGGAAAGAATTTAATGAACCAGGTATTCATGTTGCCTTAGTTTGTGCTGCAATAAGTTGCCCTCCTCTGAGACGAGAAGCTTATACTGGTAATCAATTAGAACAACAATTAGATGACCAAGCTAACCAGTTTCTCATCAATAATCAAGGCTTCCGAATTGACCGTGAAAATAATGCTGTTTATTTTTCTTCAATTTTTAAATGGTTCGGTGAAGATTATAAAAAAACTTATGGTCAAGAACCAACTATTGATGGCTTGAATGAAACAGAAACGGCAATTGTAAATTATGCTCATCAATATGTAAAATCTGAGGATAAAAAGTATTTAAAACAGGGTGGTTATCAAGTTAAATATTCTGACTATGATTGGTCTTTAAATGTTCAATAATATCTAAGCTTTCAGCCGTCAGCTATCAGCTATCAGCTATTTTTTTAATGTAGTAGAAGTTATGACAATTCTCACAGTTATGACATACATTTACAATCCCCCTAAATCTCCCTGAGAAAGATAGACTTTGAAGACTCCATAAATGTTCAATAATATCTAAGCTTTCAGCCGTCAGCTATCAGCTATCAGCTATTTTTTTAATGTAGTAGAAGTTATGACAATTCCCACAGTTATGAGGTACATTTACAATCCCCCTAAATCTCCCTGAGAAAGATAGACTTTGAAGACTCCATAAATGTTCAATAATATCTAAGCTTTCAGCCGTCAGCTATCAGCTATCAGCTATTTTTTTAATGTAGTAGAAGTTATGACAATTCTCACAGTTATGACATACATTTACGACCCCCCTAAATCCCCCTGAGAAAGGGGGACTTTGAAGACTCCATCCTTAGAAAGGGGGTGGGGGGGATCTAAAACTGTACTTCATAGATTAAAGAACTGCTATAAACAAATGCTTGCTTCATTTATTAAAAAGCTGTTTGGGTAGCATTTTGCAGGAAAAGCTGACTACTTCATTTTTCAGAAAAAAAATTAAAACAAATGCTTTTAGAAAAAATATTCGTAATTATTCCTGTTTTGAATGAAGAATCTACCATTACAAATGTAATTAAATCATTACAATCTTACGGACTAAAAAATATCATAGTAGTTGATAATGGTAGCACCGATAAAAGTATAGAAAAAGCGAAAAAAGCAGGTGCAAAAGTCATCAAAGAACCCATATCAGGTTATGGTAAAGCTTGTTGGCGTGGCATCCAAAATACACCCTTAGAATGTGATTGGATTTTATTTTGTGATGGAGATGGTAGTGATGATTTAAAGCAACTACCAAATTTTTTAACTGCTACTAATAAATACGATTTAATATTAGGCGATCGCCGTGCCACAAAAGCAGGTAGGTCTGCTATGACTCCCGTACAAAATTTTGGTAATAAATTAGCTACTTTTTTAATTGGTTTAGGGTGGGAATATTGGTATCAAGATTTAGGACCTTTGCGCTTAATTCGGAAGTCTAGTTTAGAGAGAATTAGAATGCAAGACCGAGGTTTTGGTTGGACGGTAGAAATGCAAGCTAGAGCTGTAGAATGCGATTTAAAAATAACTGAAATTCCTGTTGGTTATCGTCGTCGTCAGGGTGGACGTTCAAAAATATCAGGTACTATAAAAGGTAGTTTTCAGGCTGGAACAATTATTCTGACAACTCTTGGTAAATTGTATTTAAAATCTCTGTGGAAAAATCTAGAATTGCAGAATAATACTAACAAATTATTGAGCAAGGGAGTGGGGGAGTAGGGGAGAATTCAACAATTAATAATTAATAATTAATAATTAATAATTAATAATTACCTCTTCTTGAAAATGGATAGGATTGACTAAAAGGAAAATTTTTTCTTTTTTCTCCTTTAAAGGAGAGGCATTAAACCTTAATTATTCGGTAAACATAAGACTAATTAACATAATCCTGGTTAATAATTATTAAATCAGAAGTCAGGAATTGAGAAATAGAACAGGGGAAAAAGGTAGAAATTTCCCCCATATTCACCATCTCCCTATCGGCCTATATTTTAATACCAATTTGAAAAAAGAATGTTACAAATAGTTTCAAACTTTAGATGTCGAATAATTTGTTGAAATTACTGAAGAATCAAAGTTTTGAGCTATAAAATCTTACTTTTGACTTTTGACTTTTGACTTTTGAATTCCGTTATTATTTTCTCCTGACTCATGAATTCAGCAATTCTGAGTCTTGATTTTTAATACTACACTTTGAAGTGCCGAATTGTAGATTATATATACTTGAGGCTATTTTATATCATGTCCGCTTAATAGCGTGATCAGAAACTTTCTTCTTCTGTTCCTTCTTTTTTCCTACTGACTCCTGACTTCCCCTCCTGGGAGGGGTTAGGGGTGGGTTGACTCCTGATTCCTCCGTCGTTATTTATAAGTATTCAACCGGACATGATATTATGACTATATTTTCTGTAAGTTATACTAAGAAAAATCTGTCTTTATTACTAAGTTCATTTTTGATATTAGTAGGTACAATTTTCATAGTTCCCTACGGTAGTTTTCAGGAAGCTGGTATTGTCATAAAATTTTGGATTGGTATCAGCATAATGAGTTTAGGTTTTATAATTTCTTGGGCAATACCGTCAATTAATTTAGCTTGGTTTTGGAGTATAACTATTCTGACTAGACTAATATTAATTCTCATGGAACCAGGGGATGATATTTGGCGTTATTTGTGGGAAGGTTACATTCAAAATTTGGGTTTTAGTCCTTATGATTTAGCGCCAAATGCTTTAGAATTAATTCCCTATAGAACAGAGTGGTGGTCATTAATGAATCATCCTGATACTTCTGCTATTTACCCACCTTTGATTCAATTAGGGTTTCGATTTTTAGCACTAATTAGTCCGTCAGTATTTGTATTTAAGTTTGCTTTTATCTTGGCAGATTTAGGTATTTGTTGGCTATTAAGTAGAAAATTTAGCCTGCAAAAAACTTTGATTTATGCTTGGAATCCTTTAATTCTTTACTCTTTTGCTGGAGGTGGTCATTATGATAGTTGGTTTATCTTACCATTAGTGGGAGCATGGTTAGTTTTTGTTGAAGAAGGAAGAGGGAAGAAGGAAGAAGGAAGAGGGAAGAGGGAAGAGGGAAGAGGGAAGGAACAAAGTTGGAAAAAGTGGATGGGGACTCAAACTCCTGTTGAAGAAGGAAGAGGGAAGGAGGAAGAAGGAAGAAGGAAAGACCGAAGTTGGAAAAAGTGGATGGGGACTCAAACTCCTGTTAAAGAAGGAAGAGGGAAGAAGGAAGAGGGAAGAAGGAAAGACGGAAGTTGGAAAAAGTGGATGGGGACTCAAACTCCTGTTAAAGAAGGAAGAGGGAAGAAGGAAGAGGGAAGAAGGAAAGACGGAAGTTGGAAAAAGTGGATGGGGACTCAAACTCTAATCAATTGTCAACATCCTGTAGATGGCGGGGTATTAAACTCAAAAGAACAAGATAATTATCGTTGGTATTGGAGTGCTTTTTTAATTGGTATAAGTGTGGCAATAAAATGGGTATCTTTACCAATTTTATCTTTTGTGGTTTGGCAGAAAATATTATGTTTTAGGGAACAGGGAACAGGGAATAGGGAACAGAAAATAATCAAAATTAATATGCTTCATAGCGCTGAAAAACCAGATAAACAGGATGATAATTTTCATAGTAATTTGCAACTTGATGAAGTACATAAAACTAGGTTTTCGAGGTTTAAATTAGACAACAACACATTAAGTTACCTTCTCTATCAAGTGCAGCAAGCAGGTTTTTTATTATTAATTGGTTTATTACCAATGTGTGTTGCAGCTCTTAATTTTTGTGAACCTGGAAAATGTTCTCTCATTCCTACCAGTTCAAATTTTGTTGTTAATGGTCGTAGTGCTGAATTAATTCCTTATTTAGTGAGCTTTGTTTCGGAACAATCTACAAAATTTAACTGGATTTATGGAATTCCTCTTTGTTTAGGAGTGGGAATTTTAATCTGGAATTGTCATAAATTTGTTTATTTTGCTGAATGGTATTTTTTCTTGTTATTAACTTTATCTCCCATAGTTCATGCTTGGTATTTTGCTTGGTTCATTCCTTTTGCTGTAGCAACTAGAAATTTAGGGATAAGATGGGTGAGTTTATCAGGATTTATTTACTTTGTTTTGCCATATAGACAAACTTTAGGAGATAATAATTGGCTTTTAACTCCAATGGAAAGATACTGGTTATGGTTGCCTTTAATAGTAGGATTTATTTGGAGTAAGTGGAAAGATAAAAAAATATAGCAGGGAACAGGGAATAGGTAAGCATTCAGCTATCAGCAATTAGCTTTCAGCTTTTTTTTACGAATTAAGTCAAACACCCATTCGTTCTTTGCTGTAAATATATTTAGAGATATAACAGTAGAAGGAAAAGGAACGGAAAGATCGAGAAGCTCTAAAACTCAGATAACGTAAGATTTTTCCTTCTTCCTCCTTCCTTCTTCCTTCTTCCTTCTGATTACTGATTAAATATCTTCAGATGCTTCCGATTTATTAACAAATCCTCCAATAAAACTAGAAACAAAAGATAATACAATTGCCCCCAAAACAGCAGGCCAAAAACCATCAACTTCTAAACCAGGAGTAAAGTATCCTGCTAATGATAGAGAAATTCCATTTACTACTAATAAAAACAACCCTAAAGTTAAAATTGTCAGAGGCAAAGTTAATATTGTTAAAACTGGTTTCACAAAGGCATTTACTAACCCCAAAACAATTGCTGCAACTGCTGCTGCTGGAATACTATCAACTCTTACACCTGGTACAACAAAAGCTGTAATTAAAAGTGATAAAGTTGCCATTAACCAAGTTAGGAAAAAACTAACCATAGCTATTTTTTTAACCTCCTCTTAATTGCAATTAAATTATTTCGTCTAATTATAAATTATATAGATATTTATCAATTTTAACCATTGACTTTGATCAAAATAGCAAGTTTTAGGATAGTCAGGCACAGTTTTAAGACTAATCCATAATTTTGATTCACTTCTTATTCCCTAAAAGTATAAAACGGTAGTGGTGCATTGTAATGGTATAGACAGTGGGAGCATCTTGCTCCTGTTTTCAGTCAAGGATGGGGCAGGTTGATCTAAATTTAATATTGTAATGGTATAGACAGTGGGAGCATCTTGCTCCCGTTTTCAGTCACAGATGGGGTGGGTTGATCTAAATTTAATATTGTCAGAACTTACGCAAAGGCACTATTTATAGAGTGTAAGTACTATTGGACAATAGTCTTGAACGCTATATATAGCGTATCTCCGTAAGTCCTAATTGTAATGGTATAGACAGTGGGAGCATCTTGCTCCCGTTTTCAGTCAAGGATGGGGCGGGTTGATCTAAATTTAATATTGTCAGAACTTACGCAAAGGCACTATTTATAGAGTGTAAGTACTATTGGACAATAGCCTTGAACTCTATATATAGCGTATCTCCGTAAGTCCTAATTGTAATGGTATAGACAGTGGGAGCATCTTGCTCCCGTTTTCAGTCAAGGATGGGGCGGGTTGATCTAAATTTAATATTGTCAGAACTTACGCAAAGGCACTATCTATAGAGTGTAAGTACTATTGGACAATAGTCTTGAACGCTATATATAGCGTATCTCCGTAAGTCCTAATTGTAATGGTATAGACAGTGGGAGCATCTTGCTCCCGTTTTCAGTCAAGGATGGGGCGGGTTGATCTAAATTTAATATTGTCAGAACTTACGCAAAGGCACTATTTATAGAGTGTAAGTACTATTGGAAAATAGTAGTGAGCGCTATATATAGCGTATCTACGTAAGTCCTAATTGTAATGGTATAGACAGTGGGAGCATCTTGCTCCCGTTTTCAGTCACAGATGAGGCGGGTTGATCTAAATTTAATATTGTCAGAACTTACGCAAAAGCACTATTTATAGAGTGTAAGTACTATTGGAAAATAGTAGTGAGCGCTATATATAGCGTATCTACGTAAGTCCTAATTGTAATGGTATAGACAGGAGCATCTTGCTCCCGTTTTCAATCAGAGATGCGACGGGTTGATCTAAATTTTATGTTGAGCAATTAATTTAATGTAGAACCCGCCCCTACCCGATGCCACATTTTAAACGAAAACTGCTGCAGATCAAATTAAGGCGTTGCTGAATTGAAGTATGAATGCGTGATTGTTTGGTTCTGCTCAAGCCCCCTAAATCCCCCAAAATTGGGGGACTTTTAGAGTTTTATTCCCCCCAAAATTGGGGGGAAAGGGGGGCAAAATCATACCCAGAATTAGTAACGCCCAAATTAAGCTGCCATAATCTACACATAAACAATTCAAATTATTGCTCAAAAAAAAATATTAATATTTGTATCGAAATTAATATAAAATTAACTATTAATTAAATAAAGTAGCAAGTTATTTATCAAAATCTCGCAAAAATAAAAATAATGCTATCAAATGACTTTCTAGAAACAGTATGGTTAATACCTTGCTATGCCATCATCGGCGCAGTTTTAGCCATACCCTGGTCTCCCGGAATTATTAAACGTACCGGGCCCAGACCAGCAGGTTATATCAATCTGATTATGACCTTCATCGCTTTCTTACATGGCTTAATCGCTCTATCAGTAGCTTGGAATCAACCAACTCAAGAATTATTAATACCTTGGCTAGATGTGGCAGGGCTAAATATCAGTATTTCTGTAGAAATATCTACTCTCACTATTGGGGCGACTATATTAATTACTGGTCTCAATCTTCTGAGCCAAATTTACGCGATCGCCTATATGGAAATGGATTGGGGATGGGCACGTTTCTACTCCTTACTGGCATTGTTTGAAGCTGGAATGTGTGCCTTAGTTTTGTGCAACTCTCTATTCTGGAGTTACATAATTCTAGAAATTCTCACTCTTGGCACATATCTATTAGTGGGGTTGTGGTTTAGTCAACCATTAGTAGTTACTGGAGCAAGAGACGCCTTCCTGACAAAACGGGTGGGAGACTTATTTTTGCTCATGGGAGTAGTTGCTTTATTACCTCTAGCAGGAACTTGGAATTATACGGAGTTAGCTGAGTGGGCAAAAACTGCAAACATCGCTCCTACAACTGCTACCCTATTAAGTCTTACTTTAATTGCCGGACCTCTGGGTAAATGCGCTCAGTTTCCCCTACATCTGTGGTTAGATGAAGCAATGGAAGGACCAGTGCCAAGTACTATTTTACGGAACTCAGTGGTGGTATCGGTCGGAGCGTGGGTGTTGATTAAAGTGCAACCTGTTTTAGCTTTATCCCCTGTTGCTGCTACAGTAATGATTGGAGTGGGAGTATTTACAGCGGTTTGTGCTTCTTTAATTGCTATTGCCCAAATTGATATTAAGCGATCGCTTTCTTATTCGGTCAGTACTTACATGGGTTTGGTATTTATCGCTGTGGGAACTGGTCAAGACAAAACTGCTTTGATGTTGTTATTTACCTACGCTTGTGCGATGGCGTTATTGGTAATGAGTACGGGTGGGGTAATTTTAAACTGTGTTAGTCAAGACCTGACTCAATATGGTGGTTTATGGTCTCGTCGCCCAATTACGGGAATTTCTTATTTAGTTGGTGCTGCTGGTTTAGTTGGTTTACCTCCCTTGGGTAGTTTCTGGGTACTGTTGCAAATGACAGATTATTTGTGGAATAGTCAACCTTGGTTAGTAGGTGTGTTGTTGTTGGTGAATGGGTTCACTGCTTTTAGTATTATTCGGGAGTTTGGTTTAATTTTTGGCGGTCAACCGAAGCAAATGACTGAGCGATCGCCTGAAGGTTTATGGTCTTTGGTTTTGCCAATGACTATTTTGGCTGGTTTTACGTTGCACATTCCTCTATTGTTGGCACAATGGGAATTATTGCCGGATATCGCGACTATTAATAAAACTGTTGCTGGTTTATTATTGTTATCTAGCGTGCTTGGTTTTGGTATTGGTGGGTTAATTTATCTAAATGATAAGTGGGAGAAACCAATTAAATTTCCTTTCTCAGCAATACAAGACTTTTTTGCCTACGATTTTTACACTGCAAAACTGTATAGAATTACTATTGTTTTTGTGGTGGGTTTAGTATCAAGAATTATTTCTTGGGTTGACCGATATCTTGTGGATGGTGTAGTTAATTTTGTGGGTTTAGCGACTGTGTTTGGCGGTCAAGGTTTGAAATATAATGTTTCTGGTCAATCTCAGTTTTATGTATTGACAATTTTGATTGGTATGACTCTATTATTAAGTTGGTTAGTAGTAGGTTTATTTTAGAAATTAGGGAGTAGGGATTCAATAATTGATAATTGATAATGGATAATTGATAATTACCTCTCCCTCAAACCGATAGGATTGAATAAAAGGAAAATATTTTCTTGTTTCTCCTCATTAGGAGAGGATTTTTACCTTAATTATTCGGTAAGGAGTAGAAAAGAAGAAAAAGAACTCTATCTTAGTAACTTGAGAAAGGTTATATTCTGATTAATTATCTGTACATCATAGTCAAAAATAACTGTAATGCTTGCCTTGAATTTATGAATAATCTGTAGATGATACTGAAAAATTACCTGTTGGTTGTAGTAGACTAAAATTTTGAGATGTTGAATCTAATCTGATTTAATAGTCAGTTAATTTACAGGAAAAAGTCTCAATCAATTATTTAGGTAAATCATCCATAAATGACACTCAAAAATGGCGTTGCATAAATGCGGAATGCGGGTTTTAATAGTTTTGTGGAATGGGCATCTTGCCCGTTCCTGATATTTTTTAGTAGGCAGGATACCCACCCCACTTATATTCATCCCGCTCCTCAGTAATGACCAAAAATAACTCTGGCACTTGGCTAATATTTGGTAAATATTTAAGCAGATAATGAACCTGATTTAGCAGTCACTTACAGCATCAGCTCCAAAACTACTGTAAAAATCTATGTCGTGCCAGGCTATTATTTTGGTTAGTTTTACTCTATGATTAAGCTGGTAAATAGTAAATTGTTATGAGGCCAAAATTTCAATCATACCCATGAATAATTCTCACATCAAAATCAAAAATCTATGTCGTACTAAACTAAAATTTAATTAACAGACAAATAACAAAAAATAATGCTCAGTGTTTTAATTATTATCCCAATTTTAGGGGCAGCTTTAGTCGGATTTTTTCCCGGAAAAGTTACCGATGAAAAATTACGAAAAATTACCTTAGCAATTGCCCTATCTCTAATAGCTTGGACTGTAGAAATTGCCATTAAATTTAACCTAAATAATCCAGGTTTACAATTTCAAGAACATTTTACCTGGATTCCCCAATTAGGTTTAACCTATAATCTCGGTATAGATGGTTTATCCCTACCATTACTCGCCCTAAATTCCTT
This sequence comes from Okeania sp. SIO2C2, assembly GCF_010692625.1. Taxonomy (NCBI): domain Bacteria; kingdom Bacillati; phylum Cyanobacteriota; class Cyanophyceae; order Oscillatoriales; family Microcoleaceae; genus Okeania; species Okeania sp. SIO2C2. The sequence continues at coordinate 7,219 of NZ_JAAHGM010000084.1, read as the reverse complement.
ACTAACATTCATTGTAGTTTATGGATATGGTAATAATATTGATCGCCCGCGATTATACTACCCCTTAATTTTATTGGTAAATGCTGGAATAGCAGGTGCTTTTCTCTCCGCAAACCTATTATTATTCGTTCTATTTTATGAACTAGAATTAATCCCCATCTATTTATTAATAGCAATTTGGGGAAGTGAAAAACGAGGTTATGCAGCAACCAAATTTCTCATCTATACAGCAGTATCCGGAATTCTGATATTAGCAGGATTTTTAGGAATAACTTGGTTAAGCAATTCTCCCAGTTTTGATTATGACCTAATCTCAACCCAAGGACTATCACTAAAAACCCAACTCATCTTACTAACCATTCTCTTAGTAGGATTCGGTATTAAAATTCCATTAGTACCTTTACACACTTGGTTGCCAGATGCTTATGTCGAATCATCTCCCCCCGTTACCATTCTTCTAGGTGGCATATTAGCAAAATTAGGCACTTATGGACTATTGCGTTTTGGGTTAGGATTATTTCCTGAAACCTGGCAAATAGTAGCCCCCGGAATAGCGATAATTGGTACTTTTAGCGTCTTGTATGGAGCATTAGCAGCGATCGCTCAACAAGACATCAAACGGATGGTGGCCTACAGTTCAATTGGCCACATGGGTTATATTGTTGTTGCTGCTGCGGCCAATACACCTTTGAGTTTAGTGGGAGCTATTTCTCAAATGGTTGCTCACGGTTTAATTTTAGCGATTCTATTTCACCTGGTGGGTGTGGTGGAGAACAAAGTTGGTACTCGCGAATTATCTGTTTTGAATGGTTTGATGAGTCCCGTGCGTGGTTTACCTTTTACGAGCGCTTTATTAATTATGGGTGGAATGGCAAGTGCAGGTATTCCAGGAATGGTAGGTTTTGCTGCTGAGTTTCTCGTATTTCAAGGTAGTTTTTCGGTGTTTCCTATTCCTACTCTTTTGTGTATTATTGCCAGTGGTTTAACTGCTGTTTATTTTGTGATTTTGTTAAACCGTACTTGTTTCGGCAAATTAGATAATGATACAGCTTATTATCCTAAAGTTATTTGGTCTGAACGTACCCCTGCTTTAGTATTAGCAGTGGTGATTTTCTTTTTAGGAATTCAACCTACTTGGTTAGTGCGTTGGAGTGAAGCAACTTCCAATTTTTTAGTCCCTAATTCTTCTATAGAAATTCAAAAGTCAAAAGTCAAAAGTCAAAAATTAGCTAGTTTGATAAATACAGCAGATGTTAATTTCCTGGAGTACAGAAATTAGGTTTTTTTTCAGATATAAAAACTGTGTAAGAATATTTCTCAAAATTCCTACTAATATCAAGTTTGGATAATTATAATGCAGTTGGTTGGGTTAAGCGCTAGCACAACCCAACAAATATATAGCGCTGTGCGCAGGCAACAGGCAACAGGCAACAGGCAACAGGGGGAATAAAAAACCGATAATATAAGGCTTTTAGCTATTGGACAGTTCTTGTGATTTGTAAATATCCCAGCGCACATTGCTATAATTATTGTTGTTGGGTTTATCCTCCGAATAAGCTCCACTAACGCGGACTCAACCCAACCTACAAAGTGCTACAAAGTGCCAAATTTTTATGATTTCCATTTAAGCAAACATGATATAACATCTAATACCTACCACCTAAAACATCAAAAATTATGACACAAACAAAAACAAAACTTTTCCTATGAATTTGCCGAAATTAACTTCCCGTCTCGAAGTAGCTAAACCCAACAGATACAAACTAAAACTTAATGTGCGAATAATTATTTATAATACCGTAGGTTGGGTTAAGCGCTAGCGCAACCCAACAAATACAATTATTGTTGTTGGATTTATCCTCCGAATAAGCTTCAACCAAATCTACAAAGTGCTACAAAGTGCCAAATTTTTATGATTTTCATTGAAGCAAACATGATATAACACCTCACACCTAAAACCTCAAAAATTATGACACAAATAACAATAAAACATCCCCCCTTCCAACATGAATTTGCCGAAATTAATTTCCCGTCTCGAAGTAGCTAAACCCAACAGATACAAGCTAAAACTTAATATGCGAATAATTATTTATAATACCGTAGGTTGGGTTAAGCGCTAGCACAACCCAACAAATACAATTATTGTTGTTGGATTTATCCTCAGGATAAGCTCCGCTAACGCGGACTCAACCCAACCTAAAAAGTGCTACAAAGTGCCAAATTTTTATGATTTTCATTGAAGCAAACATGATATAACACCTCACACCTAAAACCTCAAAAATTATGACACAAACAACAATAAAACTTCCCCCATCCCAACATGAATTTGCCGAAATTATTCACCGCCTCGAAGCAGGTGGAGCAATGCTACCAGATACCCCAGAAAACCTAATGCAAATTATCGGCATTTATAAAGCTTATGCAGTACCAATGGATTTCTATTGGCGCGACTTACTTTATATTGCCGAACGAGTATTTTTAAACCCCTTACCCTTCTTTAAATACTTCCTGCCAAAAGAATATTTAGAACTTCATAATCACTATGCAGGTGATGATGCAAACTTAAGAGTTTGGCGCGGAGAAGCAACAGCTCATCCAGAACTTTTAGCATTTATTGAAAAGGGAGAAAGTGGCAAAAAATCAAAATTATTACATCATTTATGGCATGACAGAATTAATATGGAATTTGCCGAAGCTTGTATGCGGGCAATGTTTTGGCATCGGGAAATGGGAGGTAAATTTGATCCTTATTTAGATACTCCTGAATATAAGGCTGCAGCGGATCAAGCAATTAAAGCTTATTTTCAAGGAAATCCTGTAATGTTAGGTCTGTATAAACTATTCCCAGAAATGTTTATCGAACAGGTCAGACAACTTTCTTATTACAGTAACCTTGGTTTATTTTGGGAAGTAATGGCTGCTGTTTTTTTTGAAATGTTTGATTTATATAACGAAGGGAAATTAACCAGCGTTCCAGAAGCAATGAATTTCCTAGTAAATGGAATTTTTGCTGTAGCAGATCGCCCGATTTATCATCATGTTTATATTCGTGGTGAGTTACATGAGATTATTCCCAAATCTTGTGGTTTTACTTGGTTATTTGAAGCTGCTTTACCTTATGTAGAAGCTGTGTTTTATCGCACTGCACCTTTCCGTGGCACAAAGTCTTATAATGCTCAGGCAAAACAAGTACCAGAAAATCAAAAAGACTTTCATTATGGCATTCTTTATGCAGATGTTTTTCCAGTGGGAAATGCTGGTATTCCTCCCACATTATTAATGCAGGATATGCTGCATTTTTTACCATCATTTTTAGTTGATTATTACAAACAATATTGTCGGGGTGAAGATGATATGTTGATTCAGTTAGGAGTTACTTTTCAACGTTCAATGTATTGTGTAACTTCCGCAGTTATTCAAGCATTAAGACAGGCAACATTACATCCTTTAGATGACCCAGACCTAGAACATTTAAAAGCAAATCGTGCATTTTTTGAAGCACAACTAGATAGGTTTAAGCGTCCAGAAGCTCGGTTGCGAGATATTCAGCGCCAAGATTATCGTTAATATAATTAGGGTTTGCGCTTCACTAGTCTTTTAGTAGGGGTAGGAGACAGGAGACAACCCACCCCTAACCCCTCCGGTGGAGGGGAAGACAGGAGACAGGAGAAATGGGAATGAGTGAGGAGGTAGGAGCTAAGTTTTGTCCCAAGATTTTTCTGCCCAACTATGCGCCTAAAATGCGCTCCTTTTTGAGCGTTAAACCTTAAATTTCCTTGGCCAATTATCTAGAAATGATGAACAATTTCAGCAACTTTCTCAAGAAAATTATCTGTACTCCTTGTAGCCTTGTAGGCGGAAATAGGTTAACCTATTAACGCCTAGTCCTATAAAAGAAAAAGATGACCATGAAACCAAATTTCTTTGCACTTTTAATCGTATCTGCAGTAACCACAATGGCTGGTTGCACGAACACTCAATCTACGCCAACAGTACAATCTGCACCATGCGAAAATCCTGTAACAGAAAACGATGTTCTAGCTGCACAGCAAAGCTGGGGCGAAGCCATTGTCGCCATTGGCAAGGCAGAAAACCCAGAAGCAGAAGCACAAAGTACTCTTGATAAGCTTTATGGTTATGATCTTGGTACGGTTTTGTTCAAACCAACACTGGCCAGCAATGAGCCATTCAGAGGTACAGAGAAAGAGGCTTTGTCTTATTTTGTCAGTGGGAGCATCAGCGAAGATAAAGGTTTTGCTCTTGCGCCCTATAACAATGTGCGCTTTGAGAATGAAGGAATTATTACCCACTGCGATACAGCTACCTCGATGGGTGAGTATTTTTTCACCAAAACAGACGGTAGCGAGATCAAGGTAGAATACACTTTTGGTTATGTTCGTGATGAAAACGGTGATCTGAAAATCAATCTACACCATTCATCTCTGCCGTATCAAGTGAAATAAGGGCGATCGGTAGTAACGGTCGATGGATGGGAATCCCGCGCATAGGGTGTGTCAGGATGATGTCAAGGGTAGAAAATTAACTCCAACTGCTTTGGCTGCTGATATTGCTTCACAAGCTTTCTGTCAATGTCAATTCCATGTAAGATTTTGATAGCATTTACTACTTCGGGATACTGTACCAAAACGGCGTAAATAGAAGGTTGGCATTATATACTGCAGCGAGTCAGAGAAAGGCTCTGAAACCCTTATGATTCCCTAACCCTTATGATTCCCTTCCGTTATTGTTTGAAATATAGCGCTGTGCGCAGGCAACAGGCAATATGCAACAGGCAACAGGAGTAATAAAAACCCGTTTGCGCAAGCATTCCATAGGAATCACATAAGACTTTTAGCTATTGGACAGTTCCTGTAATTTGTAAATATGCCAGCGCACATTGCTATAACTTTCAGACCATAAAAAAGTAAGATAGCTCTAACCCATATAAATCAATACTTTTAAGCTTTAATTGCCCCTGGTTGCACGAACCTTTGAACTACGCCTAGTTCGAGAAGCCGGAAATATTGTGACTCCAGAAGAAATGGGTATTATAGAATACGGTACTTTTGTATTAGGTTCAAAAGTGTTAATGGTACTAGGGCATGAAAATTGTGGGGCAGTAAAAGCAACAATGGATGGTAAACCTGTTCCAGGTCAAATTGGCAGTATAATTTCTGCTATTAAACCTGCTGTAGAAATTGCTAAAGGTAGAGATGGATATTCTGTAGAAAGTGCTGTTAAAGCTAATGTAATGGAACAAATAAAAATTATCAATCTTTCTCCAGTGATTACCCAGTTAGTTCAGGAAAACAAATTAAAAACTGTAGGTGGTTATTACGATCTAGACGAAGGAAAAGTATATTTGATTAGTTAAAAGACATAGAAAAATCTGCATTACTTTCATTTGCCTGTGTTTTCTGTTTCTTAACAAAGTGAGAGTAATAAAATGTCCTGTCCTTAATTACTTTTTTTCAACATACATTTGTATAAAATGTTTGCTTTCTCAAATTCAAGAGAAGTAATGTTATACTTATAGTAATTCTGCAATATTATCGTTAATAACTTTGAAAAAGGATACTAAATCAGCATCGTTTTTTTAGTTGAGCTGTATTTCCGATTTGATTATTTATGAGATGATAAATTTACTCTTTTTCCTCTCTCAGTTAGATATTTTTGAAGATGCTCCTCTGATGTGACCCAAGCCTTTAAGTTTGCATCCCAACAAAACTTTATTTTATTCCTAATTCTCAGAGTATGAATCCTCTGAAAAGATACTCCTAGAAGTCTAGCTACATTAGTTTGAGTCAATTTATCTTTCATAGTTGATAGGTTAGTTTATATTGCGATGTTTTTGAATAAATCTAAAAGTTACATCTATAAATAATGACCTATTCAGGTATTGTAGATGTTCTAATATCATCATAAATAGTAAAAACCAATGGTTCAACAGCAGTCTTACTGAACTTTAATGATTTTTATATGTATTCAAAAATTATATCTACCCTAGAGAATTTACTCAAATACTACACTAAAATACCCAGTTAAGCTTTTTCTGTCATATTTTTTTGTCTGATTTTCTAGTTACTCATGCTAGTATCGGGACTTTGATATTTTTTAGGTTAAAAATAGCTTCAAACTCAACGGTAGCAAGGAAAATAAGTTGCTCTAGCTAAAAATGGCTCAAAACTAGATAGGGCTTACTGATTAAATCTAAAAGCATTGACAGATAAAGGTTTTAACATTTTTTAGTTAGAAAAAGTCCAAGCTTTTAGGTCGTAATGGTTCAAAAAATTAGCATTTTCGGCCAGAGTTGGGCAGAAAAATCAAGGGAAAATTCTTACTCCTACTTCCTCGCTCCCGACCCTTTTCTCCTGTCTCCTGTCTCCAGTATAGCTGTCTCCTACCCTCACCCATAAGACTTTTTCAGCAAACCCTAGATATATCAAGGAAGAGGCTATTTTGACGTTAAAGCATTATACAGCAAGGGTTTAAAACTATTTTTAAACCATTTTTTGCTAAAGTCCTGGTATTGAACTATAGCGCTGTGCGCAGGGAACAGGCAACACTTAACTGGGAACAGGGGGAATAAATTGCCGATCATATAAGACTTCTAGCTCTTTTGCCCCTACTACAATTTGTAAATATACCAGCGCTCATTGCTATAATACCAATTCCTACTTATGAAAGAAAATTATAATTTTTTCCTGCTCTCTTGAAGTAAAAAATAGTATATTTTGCTTCTTGAAATCTTTAATCAGAATAGAAGCTAATCCATGGTTTCAAAGAGTAGATATAGCAGAAGGAAGAAGAAATAAGGAAGGCTTTAGTTATCTAGGAGAGAAAAGAAGGAAAAATTTTCGTTGTCTGAGCTTTAAGCTTTTGATATGTCCTAAGCTTTCCTGAGACTGCTATATTTCGGAAAAATACCTGTATTAAGTCGCAAACTACTGTCAGATGTCCAATAGTCTAATAATATTTGCTATACATCCTTCTTTCCTACTATAGTCATTCTGAATAAGACTGGGACAGTAAGAAGCACAATAATCTCGAATAATATCATCAATGGATTTATCTTTTCCTTCGTACATTCTTTTCTTCTTTAATGCACCAAAGTCATGCTCTATATCATTTAAATCAGGAGAGTATTTAGGGAGAAATATAACTTCATGTCCTTGGTCATTGACTAATTCCCTAATCACCGTTTTTCTGTGAATTGGTG
>NZ_JAAHGM010000083.1:0-26908 GCF_010692625.1 Okeania sp. SIO2C2 | reverse complement strand
TCAGTATCTGGATCATAAATTATATAATCTATTATCCAAAAATGTTCACTTTTAGGATGGAAATAAATACAGTTAACTACTCCTATTCGTCGAATTACTTGATGTTCGTTACCACTATAGCGCTGTGCGAACAATTTCAATTTGATCAGAGAACTTCTGATTAATAACTGTATCATCAAAAATTAGATAACCTTGTTTGTCAGTCACAATTTCTTCTTTGACATTTCGCCATAAATCTAGATAGTTTAAAATTGCTATTCTTAAATAACGATTAATTGTATCATGACTAATATCTTGTAGATGATTTGCTAAATTTGTGATGGTATAGTTGGTTTGAGAATTGAGTAAATATTGACAGTAATCAACATAAGTAAAATCCATATTTTATAGATTTATACAATAATAAAATCATCTAACAATTATATTTTTTGGGCGAATTTATTAAATAAATTTAAACAATTTTTACTAAAAATTTATGCTCTGATTACTACTAGAAAACGACTGGTATTTTAGATAGTATATGTCCCCAAAAACTATGAACTAGAATCGAACCTACTCAAATTAGAAGATACAGTACATATAGCGTACCTGCGTAAGTCCTGTTTAAGTAAAATGTGTTTTAAAAGCTGAAATTTTCGTTTTTAACTCTCAAAATATTTAGGGTTTTTAGCAAAAATCTTAGGTGGTAGTGCATTGTCATGGTCGTGCATTGTCATTATTTTTGTAACCAGACACAGTAGTGGGAGCATCTTGCTCCCTTTTGAACTTTCCTAACGTTTCCTTCCAATGCTATACCAGATACAGTAGTGAGATCATCTTGCTCCCTCCCTTCGAGGATGCCCGCACTAGGCATTGTTCATCTGCATATAGCATTACTATGCAGGACTATCAAATCTTATACCATTTCTGAATAGTATAGCGCTGTGCGCAGGGAACAGGGAACAGGGAACACTTAACTGGGAACAGGGGGAATAAATTGCCGTTTGCGCAAGCATTCCGTAGGAATCATATAAGACTTCTAGCTCTTTTGCCCCTACTACAATTTGTAAATATACCAGCGCTCATTGCTATAATGCTATGTTTGATTAACATCTCCCTATCTCCCTATCTCCCCATCTCTCCATATTATGATCAAAAAACTTAAAAATTACTTCGGTTAAAAGTGAAAAAGTCTGATATTATTTTAGTTGGTACAAAACTTACGCACAAGGCACGAAAGATTAGTGTTTGAGATTGCTTTCCGTTCCGGACTGCTCCGCAAACCCTATCTGTCGCAATGACCGAAATACACTCTACTGCGTAAGTCTTATGGTAGTTATGACAGAATAGTTATCTAAATTTTACAGATTATTAAAATGTTAGAAAAAGAAAAAATAGCACTAACATTAAAAATTAATGGAGTGCAACATCATCTGGAGATAGAACCTCGCGTGACTCTGTTAGATGCACTGCGAGAATATCTAAGTTTAACAGGGACAAAAAAAGGATGCGATCGCGGAGAATGCGGAGCTTGCACGGTATTAGTCGATGGAAAACGCATTAACGCTTGTATGACTCTGGCAGTAATGCAAATCGGAAAGTCAATTATTACTATTGAGGGTTTAGCAGGAGAAAATGGAGAACTCCACCCAATGCAAACAGCTTTCATTGACCATGATGCTTTTCAATGCGGGTATTGCACCCCCGGTCAAATAGTTTCCGCAGTAGGTTTACTAGCAGAAACACAACCAAAATCAAATCGAGAAATTCGGGAAGGTATGAGTGGCAACCTCTGTCGTTGTGGTGCTTATCATCATATCGTTGCAGCAGTTCGTGAAGTAGTGGAGAAAACAGAAAATGCAGCCATTTAGTTATGCCAGAGTTAATGAAGAAAATAAGGCTATAACCACAGTCTCTGAGGATGCAGCTATATCTTTTATTGCTGGTGGTACAGACTTAATAGGTTTAATTAAAGATGGCGTACAAACACCAAAGCAAGTTCTAGACATCAACTCTCTGTCTTTAGACTCAGTGGAAGTCGATGCTGACAACAACCTCCGTATCGGTGCTTTGGCAAAATTGAGCGATGTTGCCCGTTATTCCACAGTGAAAAATTCCTATCCTGTCATTTCAGAAGCAATATTAGAAAGTGCTTCTCCTCAACTGCGGAATATGGCAACAGTGGGAGGAAATTTATTACAGCGTACCCGTTGTAATTATTTTCGCGACCCAGTTTTTCCTTGCAACCGTCGTATTCCAGGTACGAGTTGCCCTGCTATGGAAGGTTACAATAGAATGCACGCTATTTTAGGTACGAGCGAACATTGCATTGCCACTCATCCTTCAGACTTGGCAGTAGCATTAGTTGCTTTAGGTGCAGTAGTTTGTATTCAGGGTAAAACTGCACAACGCCGAGTGCCGATAAATGATTTTTATCTGTTGCCCGGAGATACACCCCACCGAGAAAATGTTTTAGAGCATGGGGAGTTAATAGTTGCTGTAGAAGTACCTGCTGTTTCGTGGTTTAGCAACTCCCACTATCTCAAAGTACGCGATCGCGCCAATTATGAATTTGCCCTAGTTTCTGTAGCTCTTGCTCTGGAAGTTGAGCAAAATATTATTAAGTCTGCACGACTAGCATTAGGAGGAGTTGGTACAAAACCTTGGCGTTCCCAGGAAGCAGAAACAGCATTGCAAGGAAAACCGATAAATGAAGCAACTTTTTCTACGGCAGCAGAAGCAGCTTTGGCACTAGCAAAACCACAAAAATATAACCAGTTCAAAATTGAACTAGCTAAACGTAGCATTATTCGTGCGCTGTCAACTGTATTACTTAGGAGTCAGGAGTCAGTCCTCAGGAGTCAGGAGGGAAGAAAGAAGAAGAAACAGGAGTAGAAGGAGAAAGTTTTTTGTTGAGCTAGCGCACAACGCATCCTATCTCCTGGGTCGAAGCTGCGCTAAGGTCATCAAGGGCGCAAACGTTAACGGTTTTGCTTCGCCAAACGCAAAAAAAACGGCGTTGGTAAAGCGCGTGTATGATATTAATCTTAATTACTTAGGAGTCAGGAGTCAGTCCTCAGGAGTCAGGAGGGAAGAAAGAAGAAGAAAGAGGAATAGAAGGAGAAAGTTTTTTGCTAGGGTAAAGGTCACGAAGTTCTATAGCGCTCTTCTCCGGACATGATATCATACCTCAAATTACCAATGCCCGCAAAAAAACTAACTATTACGAACCTATTTTCAGTAAATGAAACAGTCCTCAGGAGTCAGGAGGGAACAAACAATAAGAAACCCCCAGTAGAAGGAGAAAGTTTTTTGTAGAGCTAGCGCACAACCCCTCCTGTCGGAATGAAGGGCGCAAACGTTAACGGTTTTGCTTCGCCAAACGCCAAAAAAATAACTATTACGAACTATTTAAGTAAACACCAAACATGAATAAAGTTATCGGAAAACCCATCAACCGTGTAGACGGAAAACTTAAAGTTACAGGTGGCGCACGTTACACCGCTGATATGCCAGTTGAAAATTTGACTTACGGCGTATTAATAGAAAGTACCATTGCTAAAGGCAAAATTACCAAGCTCGAAACTACCGTAGCAGAAAATGCCCCCGGAGTATTAGCAGTTATTACCCACCGCAACGTTCCCAAATTTAATCAAATTACTTTTTTTCCTGGGGGACAAAGTCTTCCCATTCTTCAGAATGAGAATATCTATTATCAAGGACAGCACATTGGGATAGTAGTTGCAAAAACTTTAGAGCAAGCTCAATATGCAGCTACCTTGGTTAAAGTCGAATATAAAATTGAACAACCAATTATAGATATAGATACAGCACTCCAACAGGGATATAAACCAGAAAGAATTTTTCTGGATATGCTACCCGCTCATTCCTTCTGGGGCGACATTAACTCTGGGCGTTCCCAAGCAGAGGTATTAGTCGAACAAACCTACAACACCCCCGTAGAACATCATAACCCCATGGAACCTTCAGCAACTCTAGCAGTTTGGGAAGATGACCGTCTCACCCTCTACGATACAACTCAAGCAGTCTCCTTAACACAAGAAACGATCGCCAAAGTATTCGATATCCCTCCAGAAAACATCCGAGTTATTTGTCAATATCTCGGTGGTGGATTCGGTTGTAAAGCACTTATTTGGCCTCACACTATCCTGACTGCCATGGCAGCGCGTTATGTTCAGCATCCTGTTAAACTAGCACTCACCCGCGCCCAGATGTATACTTCTGTGGGATACCGCCCCCCGACTCGCCAACATCTGACCCTTGGTGCAACTAAAGCAGGCAAACTTACACTCATCAAACATATTGGCGAAAACATTACCTCACCCTTTGACGAATTTGCCGAAGCAGTTGCAATGGCAACAAATATGATATATGCCTGCCCTAACCTGGACACCAACTACAATCTCGGTTCTATCAATACTAGTACTCCCACTTTTATGCGGGCACCGGGGGAAGCAGCAGGAATGTTTGCCTTAGAGTCAGCAATGGATGAACTGAGTTATGCTCTGGAGTTAGACCCCATAGAACTCCGCCTCCGCAACCATGCAGATGTAGCTCCTGCTACTGGACACCCGTGGTCGAGTAAATCTCTGAAAGAATGTTATCAGCGAGGAGCAGAAATATTTGGCTGGAAACACCGCAATCCCAAACCAGGGTCTATGAGTGACGGTGAAAGTCTAATTGGTTGGGGAATGGCAAGCGCTACTTTTCCTGCAAATAGTTGGCCTGCCACTGCTAAGGTAACTATATATAATAGTGGGAAAATTTTAGTCGAAAGTGCAACCCACGACTTAGGTACCGGCACTTATACTGTGATGACTCAAGTGGCAGCAGAGGTTTTAGGGGTATCTCTAGAACAGGTGGAATTTAAACTCGGTGACACAAATTTACCTAAAGCTCCACTAACAGGAAATTCGACTACAGCAAGTAGTGTGGGTTCGGCAGTACAAGCAGCAGCAATGAATGCTCGGAATAAAATATTAGAGATAGCAATTTCTGACTCAGACTCTCCACTGTATCAAGCAAAACCAGAGGAGATAATTTTTGATTCAGGGAAATTATTGTTGCAAAATAATCCTACCGTGGGGGAAAGTTATCAGGAAATTCTCACTCGTCATGGTGGGGAAAATATTGAAGCGGTTGGTGATAACGCATCGAAACAGAAACAACCAGAATATGCTAAACATTCTTTTGGGGCAGTTTTTGTGGAAGTGCAAGTAGACCGACTTTTGGGAGAAGTGCGGGTGAAGCGGTGTGTTGGTGTCTACGGTGCTGGACGTATTCTCAATGCGAAGACTGCCCGCAGTCAAATGATAGGTGGTATTACTTGGGGTATTGGTATGGCGTTGATGGAACATACGGTAATGTCTCCTAACTACGGACGTATTCTGAATCATAATCTTTCTGATTATTTGATTCCTGTCCAGCTAGATGTGCCGGATATTCAGGTGCAGTTTGTGGAAGAGGAAGATCCTTATGTGAATGCTTTAGGTACTAAGGGTATTGGGGAACTTTCTATCGTAGGAGTTGCAGGAGCGATCGCTAATGCTGTTTATCATGCCACAGGTAAGCGTATTCGAGATTTGCCTATTACTCCAGATAAGTTATTAGAATAGAAGCAAGAAAGAAGAAGGTAATAATACCATGTCCGGTTGAATACTTAAACTTTGGAAGAAGTAAGGCAAAAGGAAAGAAAAGGTTAGAAGGGAGAAAGTTTTTTTATCGCTGATTATCCGGACATGATATAAATGGTGATTTTTACTTGAAAAACTAAAAGAAAATAAATTATGATACATAAATCATCAACCAATTTTACCTTTGACTTTCTTTGTTATATTTGGTGTTTTCATGTTACCAATTATTCCACCTCCGAAGGGGTTCAGAATCTTTTATTCGCCTAACAGCGACCTCCTATTAGTTTACCGTCCAAACGGTATGACATACTTACTTATATTCTCAGTTATCTGCTTTTTCATCTGGATATTATTTTGTTTTTTTATTGCTACATTGTTAATAACTTCATTTATGCTGACTCAAGATTATTTAATCAGTATTTTAACTTTTCTATTTTTTTTCATTCCCGTAGTTTTGTATTTTTTTGCTGCTAAAATATTCAATCAAATCTATATAATTCTCTATTTTTTTCTAGGCAAATTAAGTTTTGACTTTAGATTTAATTGCTTAATTTTTACCAAAGATATAGGTATTTTAACAAACGAAATACAAGAAATTAAACGGTCAAAAATTCAATATGTACAACAAGTTAAAACTAGCGGTTTTAAAGGAAATAGATTTTCATCATGGGGCTTATTAATCAAAACTACAAATCAAAAGTATAATCTTCTTTCCTATCAATCTTATGACAAAACTAAATGGCTAGGTAATGTTATTGCTGCGTGGGCTAAAGTCAAGTACCTACCATTATTGAAGAAGTCAGGAGTCAGGAGCCAGGAGTCAGGAGTCAGAAGTAAGAGTTAATTAAAACAATAACAGCAAGGAAGAAGGGATAAGGAAGAAGGAAGAAGGAAGAAGGGAAGTTGAAAAATCTTACTTTGTCTGAGTTTTAAGCTTTTGATCTATCCCAACTTTTCCCTCAACTGATATACTTGGAGTCTGCTGGAATTTATCAGAAATATCAAATAATATACAAGTCTCATTAATTAGCCATAATAAAAATATTTTCTCTGATAAATTTCTCCCTGTTCCCTTTTTCCAAATGATATCATGTCCTTTGGTATCGTTTGTGTAAACCCAATGGTGGATATCTACAGGAAATTTAGGTTTTTTTCTTGCTCAATAGTTTTCTTCCCTCTTTTCTCTTCCCTCTTCCCTCTTCCCTCTTCCCTCTTCCCTCTTCCCTCTTCCTTCTTCCTTCTTCCTTAGCTTCGCGCTTACAATACTGATGCTACCTAACATGATATGAAAGAATTACAAGACATTATTGCAACTTACGCCAAACTCAAAAATGCTGGTCAAACCCTTGCCCTCGCTACTATTGTCAAAGTTGCGGGTTCCACATATCGCCGAGCTGGGGCACGAATGTTGATGACTGCTAAAGGTGAAATGGTCGGTTCCCTCAGTGGTGGTTGTCTCGAAGGTGATGTTTTGGAACAAGGACAAGAGGTAATGAATTCCGGCAAGTATCGCCTTGTTACCTACGACACAACCTCAGAAGCAGATATTATCTGGGGTTTGGGAATGGGTTGTCAGGGAATAGTTGATATATTCATCGAACCTCTATCCGGTGAAAAGGGAATAGACTTAATGTCATTTTTTGCTGACTGTCTTCAGCATAGGCAACCAGGAGTTTTAGTTACTGTGTTTAAAAGTCAAGCTGCGGAGCAATATCATTTGATGTTATCGACCGATGGTAATTTTACTACTAAAATAACCGATAATTCCCTAGTTCAATTATTAGTAGATCGTGCCAAAACAGCTCAGAGTTCTGGTAAGTCATTTCAAATATCTATTAATAATATAGAAGCCTTCATTGAAGTCATTCACCCACCCCTACCTCTAGTAATATTTGGTGCTGGTCACGATGCCATACCTGTAACATCTTTTGCCAAACAATTAGGATGGTATGTCACAGTATTAGACTGTCGTCCTGCTTATGCCACATCTGCTAGATTTCCAGAAGCAAATTCTATAGTTATTTCCGAATATGAAAAACTACCAAAATCGGTAATTTTAGATAAAAAAACTGTAGCAGTTGTAATGACTCATAACTATCTTTATGATTTGACAATTCTCAAAAATATTTTACCTTTGCCCTTACGTTATCTAGGAATACTCGGACCCCGCAGAAGGACTGAAAAATTATTAGCAGAAATTCCCGTATATGAGGAATACAAAAAACGTTTATATGCTCCAGTTGGTCTAGATATTGGTGCTGATACTCCACAAGAAATTGCTTTAGCAATTATTGCAGAAATTCAAGCAGTAATTTCTAATCGTTCGGCAGGTTTTTTACGTCACCGCCACTTACCAATTCATAGTCAAAATAATGAATAAATCCATCGGAATTATAATTTTAGCTGCTGGTGCATCAACAGGTTTGGGTCAACCCAAACAATTATTGATTTACAAAGGGAATAGTTTAATTTTCAATACTGTTGAAGTTGCTGTTAATTCTGGTTGTTCACCAATTGATTAGCAATACAAAAAACGTTTATATGCTCCAGTTGGTCTAGATATTGGTGCTGATAATCCACAAGAAATTGCTTTAGCTATTATTGCAGAAATTCAAGCAGTAATTTCTAACCGTTTAACAGGTTTTTTACCGAATAATTAAGGTTTAAAGCCTCTCATGAGCAAGGAGAAACAAGAAAATATTTTCCTTTTATTCAATCCTCTTCCTTTTAGGGAGAGGTAATTATCAATTATCCATGATCAATTATCAATTATTGAAGTCATCGTAACCTACCAATTCATAGTCAAAATAATGAATAAATCCATCGGAATTATAATTTTAGCTGCTGGTGCATCAACCCGTTTGGGTCAACCCAAACAATTATTGATTTACAAAGGGAATAGTTTAATTTTCAATACTGTTGAAGTTGCTGTTAATTCTGGTTGTTCACCAATTATTGTAGTGCTTGGTGCTTATGGCAATCTAATACTTCCTGAAATTAGTGATTTTCCAGTAAAAATTGTAGAAAATTATGATTGGCAGGAAGGCATGAATACTTCAATCCGAGCTGGTATTAATACTTTGCAAACTACTCAAAAAATTATAGAAGCAGCAATAATAATGGTTTGCGACCAGCCTTTTTTATCTACTAACTTAATCCAGAAAATAATTGATGTTTATTATTTAAAATCAAATTCAATAGTTGCTTCTAAATATGCTGGAGTTTTAGGGGTTCCGGCTTTATTTAGTTCTAGCCTTTTTCCAGAAATGCTCAACTTAAACACAGATAAAGGTGCGAAACAAATAATTAATAAATATGCTCGCCAAGTAGCAACAGTTAATTTTCCTAGAGGAGAAATAGATATTGATACTTTTACTGATTATGAAAGATTAAAAATTCTCTCAGAAGGGAGTAGGGAGTGGGGGAGTAGGGGAGTGGGGAGTAGGGGGGTTTCACAGGGGTAGGTTTTTTATAATTGTGTCTTGGGGTGTGGGAAGAGGGGGAAGAGGGGGAAGTGTGGGGAGAATTTTCGCCCATTTTATGTATAAAAAAGCACACTTTTCTTGAGATTTTCTACTGAATAGAAGCGATCGCTCACCCCGAGTGTTAAAAACCTACCCTATGAAAGTAGGGGAGTAGGGGAGATAAGAATAATTAATATGCTACTGGTTAATAATTATCAAAAATGTCATTGCGCCTGTGTTATAGCAACTGCCAGGTTGATGTTTGACAATTAGTGCGAGCATCTTGCTCGCGTCATCAATCATCATAATTACTCGATGTCCTAACTATAGTGGCGACTGCTATGCTATAATAAAATATTTCATGCATTCTTGCTACATCTGTTTGAAAATAGGGAGTAGAAGGCATAAGATATCTTGGCTTAATACTAAGAATCGTTAAAAACATTGCTAAACCATAATTCTTACTTAATCACTTAAGTATTGATGAAATATAGCATTATTTTTGGTAATTGGTATAATTGCTTAATAATTAAAGTTTCACCTCACAAAAGCATTCTTTTTTCACGGTTGATATCACACCTAAAACCTACCATCTAACACCTATGAATTCTCAAAACCATCTTCGTAACCTCCAACATCAAACAATTCTTGAACGTGCTAAATATCCACAAAATCGAGGACAAACCAACCCTATAGACCGCTATCAAATAGGAGATAACCCCTTATGTGGCGATCGGATTGAACTAACAATAAAATTCAGTCAAACAAAGCAAATTATAGAAGATATAAAATTTCAAGGAAAAGGTTGTGTATTAACTATTGCTTCCGCAGATTTAATGGCAGAAATATTGTTAGGAAAAACTAGAGAAGAAGCTTTAGAAATAACAGAAAAATTTCGTCAAATGCTCAAAGGAGAAATTAGTCTTTCCGAGAATTTACCAAAACTAAATATCTTTCAAGGAGTTTCCCAATTTCCCATCAGAATTAAATGTGTTTTACTAAGTTGGCACACCCTGAAAACAGCACTAGAATCACCAAATTAAAGAAGCACCTCAGCGGTCAGCACCTCAGCAATCAGCAGATTTTTTTTGAGTATTTAATTCTGTAGGGTGCGTTGCAACGCACCGATACCAATTAGTGGCAACCAAGTTGAGTTTTTGTATATCTATACATTATTCTGAAAATCACTAAAATGTGCTTGAATAGAATAGCAATTAAATTCAGCACCGATACTAATTAGTATTTAATTCTGTAGGGTGCGTTGCAACGCACCGATACCAATTAATGGCAACTAAGTTGAATTTTTGTATATCTATACATTAGATATCTCCAATAATAAAAAATCAAATCAATCATCTCAATAGATACATCAATTATTTCTCCCTGCTCCCTCTTTTATGGAGATGTCTATTATTCTGAAAATCACTGAAATGTGGTTGAATAGAATAGCAATTAAATTCAGTAATAAATATATATGGCCACCAGATTAATTGAACTAGAAGATGGAATTTTGGTTGAAGCAGAAGTCCCAGAGGATGAAGCCAAAGCAATTTCTACTAATGTTATTAAACAAGTTAAATCTAGTTTTGCTAAAGTTAAACCTATATTAATAAATATTAGTCGTCCAATTGCTGAAGCTTGGCAAGAAATTAACAAAGATATAGAAATTGAACAAGCTGAGGTGGAAGTGGGTTTTAATTTTGAGGGGGAAGGTAATCTATATATTACACAAGGAAAGGTTGGTACAAATTTAAAAGTTAAATTAGTGCTGAAACCGAAAAAGTCATACCAAATCCGCCTTGAAAAGTAGATTAAAAAGCTAAGAATAATTAAATCAATAAAGAGCTATCTTGGCTACTTTAGGCATTTATTTATCTGCAATTTTTACTCTAATCAGAGAATAAATAACTTAGAAGCATCTATAGTTTTAATTACCGAAAAATTAAGGTTTGAAGCCTCTCATGAGCAAGGAGAAAGGAGAAAAAAAAATATTTTTTCATGATTAGTAAATCCTCTTCTTTTCAAGGAGAGGTAATAATTAATTATTAATTGTTGAACAGTGCTATTGACAAATAAAGCAAATGTTATTGGTACTGGGTTTCCTGTTTATCGGTAGTAAAATCATACTTATTTCCTGATTTGTGCCCATGTTGTTGAAAATGTGGGTGGGAAAGAGAATGTATTATTCAATAATTGATAATTGATAATTACCTCTTCCTTTTAGGGAGAGGATTGAATCAAAGGAAAATTAATTCATTGTTTCTCCTTGCTCATGAGAGGCTTTAAACCTTAATTATTCGGTAAATAATACTCTCTCGCCATGACAAGATGAAAGTTAATATCATTGCCACATTAGAAAAGTGATTAATAGCAAATATTTCCCCATAAATCTGTCTAATTTGATTACTTTACCTAATTTACTTAGGGATATGATGAATTAGGTTAACATACCACGCCTAACTGCAGACTCTTCGCGGAGTAAAATGTGCCTCTGATACCAATTTGAAAAAAGAATGTTACAAATAGTTTCAAACTTTAGATGTCGAATAATTTGCTGAAATTACTGAATAATCAAAGTTTTGAACTATAAAATCATAATGCATGACTGTCTTGAGTGCGTCTTACATTCTGAGGAAACCTCAGAATTACGCACTCGCTTTTGACTTTTGAATTCCGTGAAACGGTATGACTTCCAGGAAAAAGTATTAACTGTTATTGTGCTAGAAATGGGGAAAATGAAATATAATATCTTAACAAAACAAGCCTGGTTTTCTAATGTCCAAAAAGATTTATTAGCAGGCGCTGTAGTCGCCTTAGCCTTAATTCCTGAAGCCATTGGTTTTTCTATTATTGCTGGTGTCGATCCAAAAGTAGGGTTGTATGCTTCATTTTGTATTGCTATTGTGACCGCTTTTTTAGGTGGGCGACCGGGAATGATTTCCGCAGCAACCGGAGCTATGGCGTTGCTGATGACAAGCTTAGTTAAAGATTATGGTTTAAATTATCTATTCGCAACCACTATTCTCACAGGCATCCTGCAAATTTTTCTAGGATGGATTAAGTTAGGAAATCAAATGAGATTTGTTCCTAGAGCGGTGATGTTAGGATTTGTCAATGCTCTGGCAATATTAATTTTTGATGCTCAACTAACTCAATTTGAAGATGCTTCTATCTGGGTTTATATAATGGTAGCAGTAGGATTAGGTATTATTTACGGGTTGCCTCGCATCACTAAGGCAATACCTTCTCCTTTAGTTGCTATTGTTGTCATCACTGGGTTTGCACTAACTACGGGATTAGACATACCCACTGTAGGAGACATGGGAACATTACCCGATGCTCTACCTAGTTTTGCCCTACCAATAGTACCACTCAACTTTGAAACCCTCGATATTATTCTGCCTTATGCTTTGGCACTTTCTTTAGTGGGGTTACTAGAATCATTTTTAACAGCGAATGTTATTGATGACCTAACCGATACTTCTAGTGATAAAAATCAGGAAGCAGTAGGACAAGGAATTGCTAATATTGTCGCCGGATGTTTTGGTGGAATGGCAGGATGTGCGATGATCGGTCAGTCTATGATTAATATTGGGTCTGGTGGAAGGACGCGACTCTCGTCTCTGAGTGCAGGCATTTTTCTGTTTGTTTGTATTATTCTGTTCAATGATTGGGTGGCGCGTATTCCCATGGCGGCCTTAGTTGCAGTGATGATTATGGTCTCTATAAGCACCTTCCATTGGGATTCTATTCGCAATCTTCGTAGAGTTCCCAAGAGTGAAACAGCAGTGATGATGACAACTGTGTTTATGACAGTTTTGACTCATAACTTAGCTATTGGAGTAGTTGTTGGGGTGGCGTTGAGTGCAATTTTCTTCAGTCGTAAAATTGCTGCGCTGATTTTCGTTGACTCTTATTTAAAAGAAAATGGTGTGGAGCGTATCTACAGCGTTAATGGTCAAGTATTTTTTGTTTCTGTGGAAAATTTTCTCAACACCTTTGATTTCCGGGAACATATAGAATCTGTGACTATTGACCTAACTCATGCTCATTTATGGGATCAATCTGCTGTAGATGCAGTAGATAAGGTTGTACTACGTTTTCGTAGACGGGGTATTAAAGTACATTTAATTGGGTTAAATGAGGCGAGTGCAACTTTATTAGACCGTTTGACTACTCATTCTAGTAAACAAACAATTTTTAAAGAGGGACGGGTTATTCATTAGATATAGCGCTGTGCGATGGGAGATGGGGAGATGGGGAGATGGGGAGATGGGGGGATGGGGAGATGGGGAGATGGGGAGATGGGAGATGGGGGGATGGGGAGAAGTAAACATAAGAATAATTAACACGAATTAATTGAATGCTATAGCGCTACGCATTAAGGTGTTTGACATTTCTAAACCCTGTTATACCAATTTGAAAAAAGAATGTTACGAATAGTAAGAGCGATAAAAAGACTTTACAGGAGATGTTTCTTTGACTAAAAAGATAATTTACGCCCTAAAAAATGGTATTAAAGTTATTCATTCTGACTCCTGACTTCTGACTCCTGACTCCTAAGAAGTACCATAGATATTTGTAGCAAACATTTATCAAATTGGTATTAGCGGAGCTTTTCCGCAGGAAAAACCCTTTAACAGTTTACTATTCCCTGTTCCCTGTTCCCTGTTCCCTATTCCCTATTCCCTATTCCCTATTCCCTAGCACTATAATTGCCATATTAGCCTCAATATGATAGGGTGAAAAAAATCCGATCAAATTAGCTATATTTTTACATCAAAACCAATGGAAATAGGAATTGCTATATTTGGTGCAGGTCGTTGGGGAACTCACCTAATTCGTAACTTCTGCAATCATCCTCAGTCTCGTGTTATCGCTATAGTAGACCCTAACCTAGAACAGTTACAAGCAGTTCAAAAGCGCTTGCAATTGGACAAAGATATCGTATTATTAGAAGATTGGACAGAAGCTTTAGAGTTACCAGGAATAGAAGCAGTGGCGATCGCTACTCCTGCTTCCACTCACTACGAAATTATTAGTGCTGCTCTCAAAAAAAGCTATCATGTTCTTTCCGAAAAGCCTTTGACTCTTGAATATTCAGAGTCAGTGGAATTATGCAAATTAGCCGAACAACAACAACGTCAACTTTTTATCGATCATACTTATTTATTTAATCGAGTTGTCCAAAGTGGTCAAACTATCCTAGCAGAAGGTAAATTAGGAGAGTTACGCTATGGGTACGCTACACGCACTCATATTGAACCTGTACGTCCAGATGTAGATGCTCTCTGGGATTTAGCAATTCACGATATTTGTATTTTGAACAATTGGCTAAACCAAAAACCTGTGGAAGTACAAGCAAATGGTACGGTTTGGCTACCTCAACAACCCCCACAATCAGATTTAGTTATGGCTAAACTTACTTATCCTAGTGGTTTTCAAGCTTTTTTACATTTATGTTGGCTAAATCCTGATAAACAACGTCGTTTAGGAGTAGTAGGTACTCAAGGAACATTGATTTTTGATGAAATGTCTGCAGATGCACCTTTAGTTATTCAGCATGGTCATTTAGAAGAGCAAAATAACCGTTGGAAAGCAGTAGGCGTCAGTCGGGAAGTTCTAACGATCGCTAAAGCTGAACCTTTAGCTCAAGTATGCAATGAATTTTTAAATTGTATTCGTCAGAATACTGCTTCACAAATTTCTTCTGGTTGGGTCGGTGCTGAATTAGTGGGAATTTTATGCGCTTTAAATAATTCTCTTGAGCAAGGAGGAAAAGTAATACCAGTTTAATAAATGTTTGCTACATTTTTTTGAGCAGGGGAGCAGGGGATAAGTAAACATCAGAATAATTTATACGCTACTGGGGTACTAATTATCAAAGATGTCATTGCGCCTATGTTATACCAATTTGAAAAAAGAATGTTACGAATAGTAAGAGCGATAAAAAAACTTTATAGGAAATGCCCCTTTGACTAAAAAGATAGTTTACGCCCTAAAAAATGGTATTAAAGACATTCCGATACGACTCCTGACTCCTGACTCCTAAGAAATACCCTAGATATTTGTAGCAAACATTTATCAATTTGGTATGAATTATTGCTCTGCTAATTAACTATCAAAGCATTGACATATAAAAGTTTCAGCCTTCTTAAGTTGAAAAAAGTGCCAGCTTTTCGGTCAAGAAAGCTAATGCATGGAGCGCATTTTGTGCAAGAGTTGGACAGAAAAATTAAGGGACAATTATTCCAACTACATCCTCTGTAATTCCCATTTTTCCTGACTCCTAACTCCTAACTCCTGATTCCTGACTCCTACCCTCTTTCTGCAATGTTTAATTAACTCTAAGAATTTAATTGCATTTCAGTTTGAATATCTTGTTGTTTCTTAATTGGCATAATAATATCAACTGTAGTTCCTTGGTCTACTCCCTCACTATAGAGATGAATACTGCCATTCATCATTTCCATCAGACCGCGAGAAATAGCTAATCCTAATCCATTTCCTCCAAACTTACGCGTTTTTGTACCATCTACCATCACAAAAGGCTGAAACAGTTTATCTTGTTGCTCTGGATTAATACCAATTCCCGTATCTTCAATCTTAACTAAAACCCGATTTTCTTTCCCACCATAATTATCAGATAAATTATTTGTATTTTCAGCAACAATAAAGTTATTGTATTCTTGGATAAGACAAATATTAATACTTCCTTTTTCCGTAAACTTAATTGCGTTACTTATAACATTTTCAAACACTTGCTTCAACTTTTCTTGGTCAGCGTTAACAATTATTACTTGTTCAGGAATATTTAGTTTTAATAATAAAGATTTTTGTTTAATATATTCTCTAAATGAATCTATTGTTTCGTGTAATAATTTGCCAATATCGACATCCTGCAAATATATCGATAAAGTTTCTGAATCAATTCTACGAATATCTAGGATATCATCAATAATTCTTAGTAAATGAATGGCAGAATCATTAGCTTGTTTCAAAAACTCCTTTTCTTCTTCTTTCGTATCACAAAATCCATCATCAATCAATTGAATAGAGCCAATAATTCCATTGAGTGGAGTTCTTAATTCATGAGAAATATTAGCCAAAAATTCGCTTTTTAACTGGTTAGCAACTTGAGCTTCTTTAGAAGTAACTTCTAATTGATTTGCCCATCTTTTAAGCCTATATACCATACTTTCCAATGCAATTGCTAATTGATTAAATTCACGAATTCTTAGACTTATAGGTACTTTATTGGGAGAGTCTAAATCATTCACAGCAAGAGCATAATCTCTAAGTTTTTCCAAAGGACGAGCTAAATCGCGAGCCAAATAAATAGTTGCCATAACACTAGCACCAACTAAACCAAAAATCAGAATAATTAGAACTTTTTGAACTTGTCTAAGACCAGATAAAGCAAAGTCTATAGGTGTAATAGCTAAAACAATCCACTTTTGATCATCATCACGGTCTACAGGACTAGAAGTTGGTGCATATCCTACTAAAAATTCATCATCTGCTGATAATTTGAGTCCCAATAATTCAGGCAATATCTTTTTAAATTCATCAATAAATTCTCTCAGAGGATTACTATTACTATTTTTTGAAACATCTATTTCTTCAAAAGAGAATATGTGGATAAAATCTTTTCTACCTTCCTGTGCATTTCTGATAATATGTTTTAGCCTTTCTGCATCTGGTCCATCAGAAATATTACGCCCTACTCTATCAGGATCTGGACTAGCTAAAATTGTACCTTTATAATTAATTACTACAGTTGAACCTGCCAGTGAACCTCTTCTGCGATTTGTTTGCATTGGTAAATCCGAATTAATGCTTAAGGCATAACGCAATTGTCTTTCACTACCTTCAGCAACATATACTGGTACACTCAAACCTAAGCTAACTTGTTTTTTCTGAGCAACCGTATCATCACTTGAGAAACGATCCGAGTTTAACTGTTCTGGCCATATATAACTTATATCAACATTAGACATCTCTCTAATTAGCTGTCTGTGCTGCGCAGGCCATATATTTAGTGATGGAAAATTTATTGATTCATGATCACAAGTACTAGCTATAATCTCAGAAGTTTGTAAGTTACTCAATTGAACGCATCTTACCTGAGTTGGTAACATTTGGTATAACTGCTCAACATATTTTTGATACTCTTCAGTTTGACCAGATTGAAGTACATAACTTTCGCTAGCATTAATTAGATTAGATTCTAAAGATTTAGCCCAAAGTTGAATATCTTCGGCCTTTCTGTCTGCGCTTTCTTTCAGATTTTGACGAGCAGTGTCTAGAAGTGTAGAACGTGCTTTTCTGTAGATGATATACTGTCCTAGTATTAATACTGGTACAGTAAGTAGTAAAATTCGCGACAGCAGAATCTTACGAAAGGAGGATTGAACTTGCTTAATCATAAGATTTTTTACTTAAGCTGCAACTTGCAACAGTTTTGACAATTATTTGCGTTTTTACTTCTGAGGATCTCCGAAAACTATAATTATTATCTATGAATATGGAACTTATCAGACTTCAGTTAATTTGATTTTTGTTTTTTATATATTAACTCTTCTATGGTATACCGCATTTGATAATATTGCCTAGGCAATATAAAAGTTCTAAACTCAAAAACATTTAATATTTTGCCATTAATACAAATTAACTTTAATCGCATAACTACTTACATTTCAAATTATATATGCTAGATATTGTTCATAGATTTTTTTTATATGTAGTTCTGCTGATTATAAAAGATATATTTAGTGACTGCCATATTATACCAATTCAAAAAAAGGGGTTGCACATTATGGAATGATACTGCCAAAAAGAGGTTTAGACTTTGACTAAAAAAACCTAATATTAATTGTTCTAGCAATTATCAAATCCAAAATCAAATTCAATCAAAAATCTCAAATCATTCGCCACTGTGCAACGCCCAAAAAAACAATACCACAATAGTAAAGCTCAGAATTAAATAACGAAGAATAAAAGAAAAATAAATAATGATGTAAATATGTACTCAATAAGATTAGTTCTGTCACCTCTATGGATACAGTTTTAATTTATTTTTTGTAGATTTGTTTTTGATAGTTAATCTTATACTCTGAAACAAATCATTTTTTTTTACTTTAAATTCCTCCTCAATGAAATTTATTTATCATCACAAGTATTTTGATGAATTGTTCAATAAATATAGTTTATAGTCATAATCTTGAATTTAGTGAAAAACATCTCTAAAAATTTCAAATTCAACGAACTCTATTTATGAATATAGGAATCTGGGTCTTAGGAGACCAAATCAATATTAATCAAGCAGCTCTTCAAAGTTGCACTGAAAAAGATCAAATTTTTGTGATTATGATTGAATCCTTAGAATATATCCAACTTCGACCATACCATCAGCAAAAATTGGTCTTAATTTGGTCAGCTATGCGTCATTTTGCTGTTGAGTTGCGTCAAGCAGGTTGGCAAGTGACACACGCAATATCCACAGATTTTGAAACACCGCTTAAACAGTGGATCGAAACTAATCAAATTACTGAACTACGGGTAATGAAACCCAATGATAAACCTTTTCTTGAAGTCATTAAAAATCTCCAAATTACCTGCGATATTAAAATAATTCCTAATAATTTATTTATTTGGCATGAAACAGAATTTAAGGAATGGGTTAGAAAGAGAAAACGCTTATTAATGGAAGATTTTTATCGAGAAGGACGTAAACGTTTAAAAATTTTAATGAATCAAAATAAACCTGTAGGAGAAAAATGGAATTTTGACAAAGAAAACCGCAAATATCCCAAAGGCAAATTAAATACACCACAAACTTTATGGTTTCAACCAGATGAAATTACTAGAGAAGTTATTAATCAAGTTAAAGATTTGAACTTTACTAAATATGGAGAAATAGAGCCTTTTCGTTGGGCGGTAACTCGTCAACAAGCACTGCAAGTACTAAACAATTTTATTCAATATAGCTTGCCTAATTTTGGTGATTATCAAGATGCTATGGTAACAGGGGAAGAAACCTTATGGCATTCTCTACTTTCTCCCTATATTAATCTTGGTTTGCTACATCCTTTAGAAGTAATTAAAAAAGTAGAGTCAGCTTATCACAATCAACAATTAAAACTAAATAGTGTAGAAGGTTTTATTCGGCAAATTTTAGGTTGGCGAGAATATATGCGGGGTGTTTATCTTCTCATGGATGATGAATATTCCCAGTCTAATTGGTTTAAGCATAATCACCCACTTCCAGAGTTTTTTTGGGATGCTAATAAGACAGATATGAATTGCTTACATCAAGTTCTAATTCAAGTACAAAATACAGGTTATGCTCATCATATTCAGCGTTTAATGGTATTGAGTAATTTTGCTTTAATTTCTGGTATTTCTCCTCAAGAGGTAGAAAATTGGTTTCATGCAGCATTTATTGATGCTTATGATTGGGTCATGCAAACTAATGTTCTGGGAATGGGATTATTTGCTGATGGAGGTATTCTGGCATCAAAACCTTATGCTGCTTCTGCAAATTACATCAACAAAATGAGCGATTATTGTAAAGGCTGTGTTTACGACTGGAAAGTTCGAGTTACATCACCTCAAGACAAGGTTGAAGAAGGAAGAAGGAAGAAGGAAGAAGGAAGAAGGAAGAAGTACATAGGGACTCAAACCTCAACCAATGATAAACATCATGTAGATGGCGGGGTATTAAACCCAAAAGACAAGGGCAATAATTCACCAGCTTGTCCATTTAATTATTTTTATTGGGATTTTCTGGCCAGACATCGGGATAAACTTAAATCCCAGGGTCGTATGAACTTTGTTTTGGCTAACTTAGATAAAATAGACTCTGAGGAATTAGAAAACATTCATCTCAAAGCAGAAAAATGGCACTCTCAAAAGACTTCTACAAGAAGTCAGGGAATAGGAAATAGGCAATAGGGAGTAGGGAATAGGGAGATAAAATTGTTGATTTCATAGTCTTGAATTGATTTAATTAACACTTTTGCTAGAGGTCTACTGTATTTGACATCTCAATTGCTTAAAACTCAGACAACGCAAGATTTTTCCTTCTTCCTTCTTCCTTCTGCTATACCAGAGGGCAAAAGGGAAAAACTGGCGATATAGCGTTACGCATAAAGGTTAGGACATGAATAAAAGCTGAAACCCTTTTGTATTGTCCTATTGCCTATTGCCTATTGCCTGTTGCCTGTTGCCTGTTGCCTTGCGCGTAGCGCTATATGACT
This sequence comes from Okeania sp. SIO2C2, assembly GCF_010692625.1. NCBI lineage: Bacteria > Bacillati > Cyanobacteriota > Cyanophyceae > Oscillatoriales > Microcoleaceae > Okeania > Okeania sp. SIO2C2. The sequence continues at coordinate 6,550 of NZ_JAAHGM010000083.1, read as the reverse complement.
TTTGACTTTTGAAATTTGACTTTAGCAAAGAGTTCAGAATTCTTATTTTTTACCATAATTTTCCACATAGATTCCACAGCATTTCCACAAGCAAGTTCAATGTTTTCCACAGATTAAACAGGTTTTTCCACAGACTTCAACGACATCATCATACTCTTGCAAATGAATTGGGGATTTTGTTCAGTGGGTAGTAAACAGCTTCATATTAGTCGGTTTTTATAAAGTTTTATTACAAAAAGTGCCACGAAACACCGATTATTTCGTAAATCTTTTATTTATTGAAAGTCTGCTGTAACATTTCTCTACATTGACAACCATACCCCCTCTTAGTACACAATAGTGCGACATTGGTAGTTCAAAGTCAGTGGTTTGTGGCCACAACTAGGGGCTATGAAGAAGAAAAAATATACAGATAATCTTACTTAAACATGAACTTAAGCGTTAGTATTTTGGCCGAAATTCCTGAAGCACTCCATGAATCTCTTAAAACCTACTTAGAAACCCACCCTGACTGGGATCAAGACCGTGTATTTTCAGCAGCTTTGTCACTATTCTTGTTACAGAATGGAGATAGCAGTACACCAGAAACGTCCCTTTGTTATCGGCAAGCTGCTAGGGTTTACCTAGAAACTCTTTTCCAACATCATGATATAAGCAGCATTTAGTGGTGCATATATTGAACCTCTCTTTGCTGCTGATACTAATGTATTCTAAATTACTAAATTGTTATATGGCTTAAGCTCTGCTTTATAGTAGGGTTATTTTAAAGTTCGATACGGAGAATAATTTTGAAATACGAAGGTAATAGGGAGGTAGATTAGTAGGAAGATGAAATAAGTTTGTACTATTTTCAACTAATGCAAGTCTGAAACATTTTCCCACTACCTTAGTTAAATCAGAATTGAGCTAAAAGTATCACACTTTGAAACTAAAGTAGTTTAAATGACAAAGCTATGGTGAAATACTAAAACTTGAAACTATAGTAGAACTAAATTTTTAGGAAAAAATGACTGAAGTTTTAGATGTCTTAGTTGTTGGCGCTGGTATTAGTGGGTTAAGTTTAGCCCATGCACTGACAAAATTAGGTAATAATTCCCCCTTAAAGATTTTAGTTGCAGAAAGCCAAAATCGAGTGGGGGGAAATATCACAACAGTTTCTTTAGGAGACTTTCTTTGGGAAGAAGGACCGAATAGTTTTTCTCCCACACCGGAATTTTTAAAGTTGGCTGTAGATGTTGGGCTAAAGCAGGATTTAATCTTTGCCGATCGCAAACTGCCTCGCTATGTTTATTGGAATGGTCAATTATTACCAGTGCCCATGAGTCCAACAGCTATGCTACAGTCTAAGTTACTGAGTGATGCTGGTAAGTTACGCGCCTTAGTTGGTGCTTTGGGTTTTGTATCACCTGCTATTGGCGATCTGTCAGAGCAAGGGGGAGAAGAAACTGTATCTCAATTTTTCCAGAGACATCTTGGTGCTGAAGTGATGCAGCGACTGGTGGAACCTTTCGTTTCTGGTGTTTATGCAGGAGACCCTAGTCAACTGAGTGCTACTGCTGCTTTTGCTAAAGTGGCTCGAATGGCTGACTTGGGAGGTGGACTTTTAGCTGGTGCTTTGCTGTCTGCTAAAAAAAATCGTAAGTTCAAGGTTGCTCCCGACCCTAATATTCCTAAGACTAAGACTGGTGAATTGGGTTCTTTTCGAGGTGGTTTGGAGGCATTACCAAAAGCGATCGCTTCTTATTTAGGAGAAGCAGTTAAATTAAATTGGCATCTTATTGGTATTCGTCGGACGGAAAAACAAACTTATATAGCAGAATTTTCTACTCCCAATGGTACTGAGCAAATAGAAACTCGTACTATTTCTCTTTCTACTCCCGCTCGTGTTTGTGCAGAATTATTCAAAACTTTGCAACCTGAAATTGCTTCTATATTTGATGAATTTTATTATCCTCCTGTTGCTTGTGTAGTTTTGGCATATCCTGATACTTCTATCAGGGTTAAGATAGACGGTTTTGGTAATTTGATTCCTAGAGGTCAAGGTATCCGGACTCTTGGTAGTATTTGGTCTTCTACTTTATTTTCTGGTAGGACACCTCCAGGATGGCAAATTTTTACTAATTTTATTGGGGGTGCAACAGACCCGGAAATTGCTCAGTTAGATAGTGAAGCAATAGTGCAGCAGGTACATCAAGACCTTTGTCAAACTTTGTTAAAACAGGATGCTGAACAACCAAAAGTTCTCGCGGTGCATTTATGGTCTCGTGCTATTCCTCAATATAATTTAGGCCATAATTCTAGATTGGAACGGATTAATAATGGCTTAAAATCTTTGCCTGGTCTATATCTATGCAGTAATTATATTGGTGGTATAGCTTTGGGAGATTGTGTTCGCCGTGGCACAGAAGTAGCGACTGAAATTTATCAAGGTTTGCAGACTTGATATTCTAGAGTTTTAATTTCGATGAAACTAGTTCTTTGCTTCGACTGCTATAATTCTAATTTTTCTGTTTGTAAATACTAGAATTGAATGATTATTTTATTGATCTCAACGTTGGTTGAAGACCCGCGCTTTCCCAAAGGGGAGCGCCCTATGGGAAAACCAATCAATTTTGTGGTTTTGCCAATAGTGTGTTAGGATTAAATAAGGCTACTGGGCTAGCAGTGTCTAGGGTAGCCGTCGGATTGGCGACGTACTGTGGAGCGCGCCTTTAGACCAGAAAGGGGGAAAGACCTTGGAGGCAGGTGCGTTAGAAGCAGAAAGTTCTAATCTACGAGGTTTAGGAATCCCGCGTTGTCGCGCCATGCGCAACGTCGGGATGATGTCAAATATACCAGAAGTAAGAAGGAAGAAATAAAGGAAGAATTATCTTACGTTGTCTGAATTTTAAGCTTTTGATGGAAAAACGCGTGGTTCATTTTGATTGTGGGTTCATAGATGCGGAGTGACTTCCGTGACAAAATTCTCTATTATCCCTCACACCCTTACCTCTGGTGAAATTATTTGTTCAAATCTATCTTTTTCCTTGACAATATTCTCCTTCTTATAAAACTATGTATGTATGACTATCAAAATCAAACATCAAGCTTATAGCCAATACCTCTAACAGTTTTGATCTTTGGAGAATTGTCATTACTATTCTCTAGTTTTTTCCGTATTTGACCAATATGGACATCAACTACTCGCTCATCTCCCATATATTCATAATCCCAGACTTCTTGGATTAAATCTGATCGCTTCCAAGCACGGCCAGGTTTACCTGCTAGGCAGTATAATATATCAAATTCTAAGGCCGTCAAAGCAATTAATTCTCCATTAATTTTAACCTCTCTACCGTGAGGGTCAATTGTCAGATTTCCTAATTGTATACCTTCTGGCTGTGAGTTGGAAACTAATCTTTGACGTTTTAATATAGCTCCGACACGAGCGCCTAATTCTACTAAACCAAAAGGTTTTGTGATGTAATCATCTGCACCCTCTTTAAAACCGTGTAATTTACTATCCTCATCTGCAAGACTGGTTAGCATTAGCACAAATACATTTGTATTACTTTGCATTTTTTTGCACAGTTGAAATCCTGTTGTATCAGGCAAGTTTACATCTAACACTACTAGGTCTGGTGAAAATTTATTGAATAATTCTAGAGCTGTTTTACCATCTCCAGCAGACTCTACTTGATAGTTTTGTTGGCTCAAATACCGATGAATTAAAGTTCGGATGGCTGGGTCGTCATCAACCGCAAGGATCTTTACAGGGGCCATGACATAAATATCAGGATAAACTAAGTACGATATAACTAAATTGCTGTTTTCAATTAAGAATTAGCAATATTTTGAAAAAAAGTGGAAAAGTTGTTCTATATTTCAAGCTAAAGTATAGTTTTGATGATTGCTTATAACTAAACAAATCAGTTAAACCCTAAATTAGCAAATTAGTTGATTATACTCATTTATTTAATCTAATACAAGAACAAAATTAAAAATTTTTTCTTTAGACATTTTTTTTAGATATATTTTCGAGAAGTTAAAATTTGGCTAATAGTTAGTTATTAACTATAATATATAGATAGCACAACTCAACTACTTATAACTACAACTAGATATATCTATGCTATTCTATCATAGTGACAGTAGCTTACTTAAATAAAGTCTCAATTAGAGTTGATCATAACGATAACTAATATGTAGATTTCATCCCTCTATATTAATAATACTATAACTTATGTCTTTTTGGTTACAACATAGTTAAAATTTTAGGTAACAAATGGCTAGGAATCTTAGCAAGAGCTAGATTTTGCCTTTGTATTCCATACTTATTGGAAAATGCACGAATAGTTCTGACAATATGATTAACAGTAGTTTCCTTTCCTTGTACTACGTCAATATTAATATTAGTTTGTTGCTCACCAGTATAAGCCAGTAAGTGATAATCCAAAGCTGATTCTAAATTACTCATTTGACTGTCTTTATCTGATGTAATATTGGCTTCTATAACTATTTGATAATAGGCAAGTCCAATATTATTATAAACAGCCAATAAATCAAAAGTAAGCTCAGAAGGAGAAAAATGTTGAGCTATACTAACAGCTTCGGAATAAGCAGCGATCGCTTGATGAAAAAGTTGATTCCGTATTTGATGTTCCTCAAATTGCTTGGCCAAATACCAATAAGTAGTACCTAAGTTATTCTTTGTTGCAGCACAAGCAAGGGGAGCAATTTCTGGGGTTCGATATTTTAAGGCTTCTAAATAAGCATCAACAGCTTTTAACATCAAAGTTTCTGATGACTCTTGCTGAAATTGAGCTAAATTCCAATAAGCTATGCCCAAGTTATTTTGAATCATAGCATAGTTGAGAGGTTCAATTTCTGGTGTAAAGTAATCAATAGCTTTGGTATAAGCTGAAATTGCCCCTTGCAGGTGAGCCACTGCTTGAGTATATTGAGCCAAATTCCAATAAGCTGCACCTAAATTATTTAATGTCGAAGCATAATCTTGAGTATGAGTTACTGTATCTAAGTACAAGATTGCTTCTTGATAGGCCATAACTGATTTTTCCCAATTCTTTTCTGCTTCCTGATAATTAGCTAAATCTCCGTAAGCTAGACCTAAGTTTTTTTGTAATCTGGCATAAGTCTCTTCCTGGGATGGGTTAATCTCACCTATAGCCATTTGATATAAAATAATACTTCGCTCTAAATAAACTAATGAATCAGATTTACTAGATTTGATTTGACGAGATAACATCCAGTAAAGAGTGGCAAGATCGTTGAGAATGTCAAGAACAGGAATTTGGGATGGAGAAAATTGGCTCATATTTCCTGCATCTTCAAATGTCCAGTCAATTACCATTTCATAAGCACGAATGGCAATAATTAGACTTTGTTCTGATACTTCCCCTGCTAGGAGGCGATCGCGATGAAAGTCCCCTAAAGCTTGATAAGCTATGGTTAGTTCTGGAGATGGAGATCTGGACTTGTTTAAATCTTGAATCTGTTTGAGAATTTGAAACTGTTGTTTTTCTAGGGATGTTTTTTCTTCACCAGACTTTCTAGAAATTTCTGACCATACTAAATTTGCTAGTTCAACTAATTCCCACTGTGGCAGTGGCGTATTCTCCTGTTCTTGGTCAATGCCAATGGGCAACTCTGGTAATTTTTGTGGAGCGGGGGGGAGAAGATGAACTGTCAGATTTTTTGATTCAACATCAATAGTAGTGTAAGACTTTTGTTCTAATGCCATTAATGGTCTTACAGTATTGATAGAAGGTGGGCTAATTTTTGGAGATAAGAAAGATTTAGAGTTTTGTTGATTTGGCAATGATGATTTATTTTTTCTAGGAGCTATAGGTGTGGGGTCTCCTTCAAATTCAAATATTCCTGTGTGCCAATGCCAAAATTCTGGGGCGGATTGTTTGATACTATTGAGCCAAGGTCGGTTAATCCAAAGTAATATACTGGATTCTAGGGTAGATAGATTTGTTTCTATTTTTTTGAGATTACTAATAAATGACCATTGAACTGTTGAAGGTTGTTTGGTTAAGCTTTCTACTCCAATAATTTGAAATCCTAATATTTGATATTTTTGTGTTTTTTGATATTCAGGATTTTCGGTAAACCATTGATTAATTTGAGTTACTGGATTAGGATTATTTAGATTTAAGTTGAGAGTAACAAATAAAATATTTTTATTATTATTAGTTGTTGTTTCGGTGTAATCAATAGTATTGGTTAAATCTACTTCTAAGTTTTCAACTAGGTTATTTCTTAGTAGTTGATTATCGCATACGGCTATAAAAATTTGGCGACGTAGATTTAATGATAGAGCTTGTTTCAAGCGTTGATAGATTTGCCAGTTCAATTGAGAAATTGTTGTGGACCCAATGTCTATCACAGTTCTATTAGGGGGGTAGGTTTTAGGTGGTAGGTGGTAGGTAGTAGGTATTGGGTGTTATACCAATTTTATGTGAGATGGCACAGAATTATGAAATTTATTAACTTATCTATTTCGATCTAAACTCAATTCTGATTAATATATTATTCTATGCAATTT
>NZ_JAAHGM010000082.1:0-27544 GCF_010692625.1 Okeania sp. SIO2C2 | reverse complement strand
CCGTCAGGAAAAAGAATAAAGCGTGGTTTGTATAGAAGTAGTAATAATTGGTTAATTAATGCAGACTGTAACGCGGCTGCAAATATAATCACAAAAGTAAGCAGAAAGCTAAGGTTAAACTTAAGCCGACTGTGTAGGGGCACTTTGACTTGTCCCCAAAGAATATATCTTTGGTCAGCTAAGAAAAAACGAAGCAACATGGATTTATCCTGTTGCGTAGTATCAACTTAGAATCCCCGTGACTGACCTCCGGGGAGCAGTCAACCGATAATTATTGTGCAATAAAAATTTTTATATGAGCTAAATAAATTATGTTACCCAAGCCAAATAAAATCTGGAACCCACAAATTTGGGCAAGTTGGAAACCCTTCGGTATTGGAGAACAATACCCCAATAACTACTGGGAATTAATACGCGCAACAATTGAAAACCTCGACCAACTCCCCTACGCTTGGGAAATTCTCAATAAAGGAGTCTGTGACGGATGTTCCCTCGGTACCACTGGGATGAAAGACTGGACACTCGATGGCTTTCATTTATGTAATGTCCGTCTGCGACTATTGCGCCTTAATACCATGGCCGCTTTTAACCCAGAAATACTAGCAGATGTTTCTCAACTACAAAATAAAAGTAGTGCAGAATTACGAGAAATGGGACGACTACCTTACCCCATGCGTCGCGACAAAGGGGACAAAGGGTTTCGGCGAATTAGTTGGGATGAAGCTTTAGGAGTAATTAGCGATCGCCTCAAAAATACTCATCCAGACCGCTTGGGTTTCTACCTCACCAGTCGCGGCACTGTGAATGAAACTTATTATGTGGCCCAAAAAGCTGCACGGGCAATGGGCACTAATAACATTGATAATGCGGCCCGCATTTGTCATTCCCCTAGTACCGGAGCGCTTAAAACTACTATTGGTGCTGCTGCTACTACTTGTTCTTACAAAGACTGGATAGGTACAGATTTATTAGTATTTATTGGTTCCAATGTAGCAAATAATCAACCTGTTACTGTTAAATATTTACACTGGGCAAAAAAAGCAGGTACAAAAATTGTAGTTATTAACACTTACCGGGAACCAGGAATGGAACGTTATTGGGTACCGTCTATTCCTGAAAGTGCTTTATTTGGTACTAAGTTTGCCGAAGATTTCTTTTTAGTTAATGTTAATGGCGATTTGGCTTTCCTGAATGGCACTATTAAACATCTAATTGCTAATGATTGGATAGATAAATTTTTTATCGATAATTATACGAATCAATTTGAACAATTAAAAGCTTCATTAGATGCTCAATCTTGGGAAGAGTTAGAACGCTTTTCTGGAAGCACCCGCGACGAAATGTATGCCTTTGCCAAAATGGTAAAAGAAGCAGAAAAAGCAGTATTTGTTTGGAGTATGGGTATTACTCAACATGAGTGTGGGGAAGATAATGTCAGAGCTATTATTAATCTAGCTTTAACTAAAGGTTTTGTAGGTAGAGAAGGCTGTGGTTTAATGCCAATTCGGGGACATTCTGGCGTGCAAGGAGGAGCAGAAATGGGATGCTATTCTACGGTGTTTCCTGGAGGGAGAAAGATTAACCAAGAAAATTCTGAAGTTATGAGTAATTTTTGGGGTTTTTCTGTGCCTAATTCTCCTGGTTTAATTGCTTCGGAAATGATCGATAATGCTGCGCAAGGAAAGTTAGATGTTTTGTTTTCTGTAGGGGGAAATTTTTTAGAAGTTTTGCCAGACCCAGATTATGTAAAAGCTGCCATAAAACGATTACCTTTGCGAATACATCAGGATATTGTTTGTTCTAATCAAATGTTGGTTGAACCGGGAGAAACGGTAATATTATTACCTGCCACAACTCGTTATGAAATTCCGGGAGGAGTAACAGAAACAACTACAGAAAGAAGGGTGATTTTTAGCCCGGAAATTCCCGGACCGAGAATTGGAGAAGCTCGCCCGGAATGGGAAGTTTTTATGGATTTAGCAAAGTTAGTACGTCCTGATTTAGCAAATAAATTAGAGTTTGAAAATACTTCAGAAATTCGTCAGGAAATTGCCTTAGTAATTCCGCAATATTCGGGAATTCAGCATTTAAAAGAACGAGGAGATAATTTTCAATATGGTGGTTCTCATTTATGTTTTGGTTGGAATTTTCCCACACCGGATAGTAAGGCTAATTTTTCAATACTTTCTCCATCTCAAGAAGAGTTAAAAGAGGGATATTTTTTAGTAGCGACTCGTAGAGGCAAACAGTTTAATAGTATGGTTCAGTCAAAGAAAGATGCTATTACAGGAGCTATGCGAGAGGCAGTTTTAATTAATCCTATTGATGCAGAAAATTTGAGTTTAAAAGATGGGGATAAAGTACTGTTGAAAAATGATTTAGGTGAGTTTCAAGGAAGAGTTTATTTAGCTCCGATGAAACCAGGTAATTTACAAGTACATTGGCCGGAAGGAAATGTGTTATTAGATAAGGGTAAACGTTCTCTTGAAGGTGTACCTGATTATAATGCTTTGGTCTGTTTAGAAAAGTTAGATTAGGTTGAAGTTTTGAGGATATTCAGTAAATTTGAGTTTAAAAGATGGGGATAAGATACTGTTGCAAAATGATTTGGGTGAGTTTCAAGGAAGAGTTTATTTAGCTCCGATGAAACCAGGTAATTTACCGAATAATTAAGGTTTAAAGTCTCTCGTTTCAAGGAGAAACAAGAAAAATTTTTCCTTTGAGTCAATTCTCTTATTTTGGGTGCATCTCAATTTTGAATAAAGCCAAAAATTTATCGCTTTTAGGGAACAGGGAACAGGGAACAGGGAACAGGGAATATATAGGAAAAAAGTATTTTTGCAAATATTTAGATGCACCCCTTCTTTTTAAGGAAAGGCAATAATTAATTAGGGCTTGCTGATTAAATCTCAAACTCTTTACAGATAAATGTTTTAGCATTTTTAGGTACTAATAAAATGCTAGCTTTTAGGTGGTAATGGTTCAAAAATCTAGGATTTTCAGCAAGATAGGGGAAGAAAACCAAGGGAATATTTTTCTGCCTACCTCTTCTATAATTCTGATTACTCCTGAATTCTGGATTCTGAATTCTGGCTCCTCCCCTGACAAAAAGACTTTTTCAACAAGCCCTAATTATTAATTGTTGAAAAGTACATTAGCCGGAAGGAAATGTGTTATTAGATTAGGGTAAATGTTCTATAATTAATAATTAATAATTAATAATTACCTCTTCTGTTCAAGGAGAGGATTGACTCAAAGGATTTTTTTTCTTGTTTATCCTTTAAAGGAAAGGCTTTAAACCTTAATTATTCGGAAAATTTGAGTTGAAAATATGGGTAGAAGGTACTGTTGAAAAATGATTGGGGTGAATTTCAAGGAAGAGTGTATTTAGCTCTGATTAAACCAGGTAATTTACAAGTAAATTTGCCGGAGAGAAATGTGTTATTAGATAAGAGTAAACGTTCTGTTGAAGCTGTGCCTGATTATAACGCTTTAGTCTGTTTGAAAAAGTTAGATTAGTTTGAAGTTTTAGAGATATTCATTCAACAATTAATAATTAATAATTAATAATTAGGGTTTGCTGAAAAAGTATGAGTGGTAAGGATAGGAGTCAGAATCCAGAATCCATAATTCAGAAGGAATGGGAATTATAGAGGAGTTAGTCAGAATAATCGTCCCTTAATTTTCTTCCCCTATCTTGCCCAAAATGCGCTCCTTTTTGACGATCAAGAGCTGAAAAACAGGTACTTTTTCCAGACATAAAAACCCACTGACCTTTATATATCAATTTGTTGAGATTTATTCAGCAAACCCTAATTAAAATTAATAATTACCTCTTCTGTTCAAGGAGAGGATTGACTCAAAGGATTTTTTTTCTTGTTTATCCTTTAAAGGAAAGGCTTTAAACCTTAATTATTCGGAAAAATTGAGTTGAAAAGATGGGGATAAAGTACTGTTGCAAAATAATTTGGGTGAATTTCCAGGAAGAGTTTATTTAGCTCCGATTAAACCAGGTAATTTACAAGTAAATTTACCGGAGGGAAATGTGTTATTAGATAAGAGTAAACGTTCTGTTGAAGCTGTGCCTGATTATAATGCTTTGGTCTGTTTGAAAAAGTTAGATTAGGTTCAAGTTTTGGAGATATTAATTCAACAATTAATAATTAATAATTAGGGTTTGCTGAAAAAGTATGAGTGGTAAGGATAGAAGTCAGAATCCAGAATCCATAATTCAGAAGGAATGGGAATTATATCGGAAAATTTTAGTTGAAAAGATGGGGATAAAGTACTGTTGCAAAATAATTTGGGTGAATTTCAAGGAAGAGTTTATTTAGCTCCGATGAAACCAGGTAATTTACAAGTAAATTTGCCAGAGGTAAATGTGTTATTAGATAAGAGTAAACGTTCTGTTGAAGCTGTGCCTGATTATAATGCTTTGGTCTGTTTGAAAAGGTTAGATTAGGTTCAAGTTTTGGAGGTATTAATTCAACAATTAATAATTAATAATTAGGGTTTGCTGAAAAAGTATGAGTGGTAAGGATAGGAGCCAGAATCCAGAATCCATAATTCATAAGGAATGGGAATTATAGAGGAGTTAGTCAGAATAATCGTCCCTTGATTTTCTTCCCCTATCTTGTCCAAAATGCGCTCCTTTTTGACGCTCAAGAGCTGAAAAACAGGTACTTTTTCCAGACATAAAAACCCACTGACCTTTATATATCAATTTTTTGAGATTTATTCAGCAAACCCTAATTAAAATTAATAATTACCTCTTCTGTTCAAGGAGAGGATTGACTCAAAGGATTTTTTTTCTTGTTTATCCTTTAAAGGAAAGGCTTTAAACCTTAATTATTCGGAAAAATTGAGTTGAAAATATGGGTAGAAGGTACTGTTGCAAAATAATTTGGGTGAATTTCAAGGAAGAGTTTATTTAGCTCCGATGAAACCAGGTAATTTACAAGTAAATTTGCCAGAGGTAAATGTGTTATTAGATAAGAGTAAACGTTCTGTTGAAGGTGTGCCTGATTATAACGCTTTAGTCTGTTTGAAAAAGTTAGATAAAGATTAGGTTTTGAGATTTTTATGACCGTAATAGACATCTCCAAAAATCAAAAATAAAATCAATTATTTCACAGAAATCATCAATTATTTCCCCCTACTTTCTACTCCTTACTCCCCCTTTTCTGGAGATGTCTAAAGACCTTTTCAGCAAACCCCACTTAGGTAACATGACCCTCCACTCTGTCACCTTTCATGCTACAAAACGAAATGCGAAATGTGGGCTTTAACGTGCTATGTAGCCGCCATCAACCATCAAAGATGTCGCAGTGATAAATGAAGCTTCCTCTGAAGCAAGAAATAAGATGGCAAAAGCAACTTCTTGGGGTTTTCCTATACGGTTCAAAATGTGAAGTGGTGCGTTCTCTGCTAGAAATTGTTCCTCAGTTACCCCTATGTTTGCCAGATGACGATCTATTGCCTGAGTGCGGATAATACCTGGGCACACACAATTCACTCGGATTCCATAAGGAGCAAGATCCAGGGCCATACATCGGGTCATATTGACTATAGCTGCTTTTGTAGTACTGTATAGGAGAAATTCAGGTTGAGCAATGAAAGAAGAAATGGAACCCAAATTTACGATTGAGCCACCACCATGTTTCTTCATGACCTCTGAAACATATCGTGTACAAAGAGACGTTCCGATAATGTTGACATTCAAAGATTGATGCCATTCTTCAACAGTAGCATCGAGTCCCTTTAAGACAAAGACAGCAGCATTATTGACCAAAATGTCCATACGACCATACTCGCCCTCGATGTTTGTCATCGCCTGCTTAACCTCTTCTTCTTGAGAGATGTCAGTCTTAATGAAAGTTGCAGTACCTCCCAAGTCAACGATTTCGTCCGCGACGTTACTCCCCAGCATTTGTTTGTCCAGGATAATTACCTTAGCACCTTCTTCAGCAAAGAGAGTTGCAGTCGCTTTTCCAATCCCTTCTGCTGCCCCTGTTATCACAGCGACTTTATTTTTAAGTCTTATCCCCATAGTATAAACTTCCTTCAAAAGATGAAAAAAACAAATTCTATCATATAATGAAAATCTAAAAACTCATAAGTAATAATTTAAGTTTACTGACAGATTAATCTTCTTTCAATAAACTTTCAAACAACAATCTAGTGGGATAACAAAGCTAAAATGACAGAATTCTGGAATCAAGTTTTAAACTTCGCAGAAACAATAACTTTTCGAGTAGGAAATCAATTATTAAAAGACTTCGGAAATGTCACAGCAGATGAAAAAACCGACGGTAGTTTAATTACTAAATCCGATAAATGGGCAGATAGAGAAATTAGAGAAGCGATCGCTCGTACTTTTCCCACTCATGGAATTTTAACAGAAGAAACTCAACAGATATTTCCTAGTAATGAATGGTGTTGGATTATTGACCCCTTAGATGCTACTACAAACTTTGCTCAAGGTATACCAATTTGGGCAACTTCTATCGCATTATTGTATCAAGGTATTCCCATATTTGGTTATATACATCTGCCTCCATTACATCAATCTTATTATGGTTTTTATTCTCAAGAAAATCAGACTTATTTATCTAACCCACCCATCACCAGAGCATTTTTAAATCATCAACCAATTCAACCAAATCAAGACAAAATTACTGGCAATCATTTATTTAATCTTTGTTCCCGAAGTACCAAAATATTACCTCAAATTCCCACAAAAATTAGAATGTTAGGCATAGCAAGTTATAACTTTTTACTTGTTGCTTGTGGTGCATCTATTGCAGGAGTTGAAGCTACACCTAGAATTTGGGATATTGCAGGAGCTTGGGTAATAGCAAAAGCTGCAGGTGCAGTGTGGATACCATTAGAATCTACAGATATTTTTCCTTTAAAAATTGGCAAAGATTATTCGAGTCATCCCTTTCCTACTTTGGTTGTCGGAAATCAACAATTAGTGTCATATTTTTTGCCTTTAGTACAACCTTTAAGAAAGTAGGAGAAGGAAGAATAAAGAAGGAGAAAGGAAGAAGGAACAAGGAAGGTTGATTACCGAATAATTAAGGTTTAAAGCCGTAAGCATTTCCTGCGGAATGCTGCGCAAACAGCTATTAGCTGTCAGATATCAGGTCTTATGAGAGGATTTTAATATATAGATTTAAAGGCAGCTTTTATAGTAAAATTTAATTCTCATTTAATTAGTAAAGCTTTTATCTAGGCTGACGACTGAATGCTTACTTAAAGGCTCTCTTTTAAAGGGGAAACAAGAAGATTTTTTCCTTTGAGTAAATCCTCTTCTTTTCCAGGAGAGGTAATAATTAATAATTAATAATTAATAATTAATTGTTGAAAGATATTCCCTTGTTTTATAACTTCTATAAGTAAGTAAGCTGCCAGGTATCAGCTATCAGCTATCAGCTATTGTTTTTGATATTGATTTAAACCCTATATTAAGGGTTATTATTAAGCCAGAATCCATTCATAATTAAATCTGACCAAAGCAGGTTCCTTTGACCTTAAAGTCTATATTCATTTAAACACTTCCGTAAGCATTCAGTTATTAGCTTTATTCCCTTAAATTGGTAAGCATTCAGCTATTAGCATTCAGCTATCAGCAATGAGTAATGAATAATTAATTACTTATCAGGCTTAGAAAGGAGACTTTGCTAGTAACTTTTTATTCTTTCTCAACTTCAAAGGTTACTTTTACCTTCTCCAAGATTAATAGCTGATAGCTGATAGCTGACGGCTGAATGCTTATTTGAATTGTATGAGTTAAAAACTCAAAATAAGTTTTTATTGTGCTTAAATTTATAGGTTAAAATTGAAAATTCAGTAAAAGTTAAACTAATTTTTATTTCATTCATTAAAAAGCTGATAGCTGACCGCTAATAGCTCTTTGCATAGCATTCCGCAGGAAATGCTTACATAAGTAAAGAATAATAATGGCAGTTGCTATATATAGCAGTTTTCGAGTTTATACCTGATAAACTTTTATGTTTTTAGGGAACTCTTAACAGGGAATAAAAAATGAATAAAAATTATAAATTAGTCTAAAAATGTACCTCACGCTTTCTGAAATTTGCTGTAATTAATAATCAATCCCCATTCCAACAATATATAAGGAAAAATCGTTTAACTGGTTAATACTAAGTCATACCAAAATACTCCATATTACCAATTATATAATGTCCGGTTGAATAGCTATAAATGGGGTGCATCTCTTATGTGCAAAAATACTTTTTTCCTATATATTTCCTATTCTCTATTCCCTATTGCCTGTTGCCTAAAAGCGATAATTTTTTAGCTTTATTCTTGCATTGAGATGCACCCTATAAATGATAAAGGAGGAGTCATTCCTCAGGAGTCAGGAGGAAACAAGAAGAAGTTTTAAGGTATTAGGAAAAGAAAGTTTTTTGATCAAGATCTTATCCGGACATAATATTGTATAAAATCCATTTAATAGCACATATATCTAATGCGAGACCGATATTGAATAGAGAATAGAAAATAGTAAAGTTTCTAGCAATACTAAACGTTTAAAGGTTTAGCATTCTCTACTGGACTACTGACTCTTGACAACAAAGCCACTGGTAACTGATAACTGATAACTGATAACTGAAGTGACTCCTTCTTCAATCAACACTTTTTACCCACTCAACAATTCCATCTGCTAATGCTTTTGCTAACTTCTTTTGTTCTTGAGAATTCATAATCCATTCAAATTCATAAGGATTAATCATAAATCCTAACTCCAACAATACAGAAGGAGCTATTGTCGGACGAGCTAAAGCTAAATTATTCCAAAATACCCCATAAGAAGGTCGGTCTAATTTTTCCACTAAATAATTATGTAAAAAGACTGCCAAACTATGAGCTTGAGAATGATACCAAAAAGTACCTATCCCCTGAGTTTTTAGAGCATCGCCATAATCAGGTAAAGCATTATAATGAACTGAAAGTGCTAAATCTGGAACTTGTTGATTAATCATTTCCACGCGGTCTTTAGGATATAAATCCTCTTCTGCTTTTCGTGTCATATACACTGAAGCACCCCGCGAAATTAACTCATCCTGTAATAACTTCGACAAAATTAATGTCACATTTTTTTCCGGATAACCAGTCGGACCTCTTGCACCTAAATCATTCTCACTACCATGTCCAGCATCAATCAAAATTTTCATTCCCGTCAGAGGTTTATTAATAAAATTAATCCCACTATTTACCGCTGGAGGATGTCGCAAAACTAATCGCAAAGTTGTACCAACATATTCTAATTTATAACCCCATTGTTGCTCTGTTTTTAAATAAAATTTATACCTGACTCCCTGCTCATTTTGCACTGTTGAAGTCAAGATTGGTTGCCAATCTAATCGCTCAATTAAAGGATCATCATCTAAACGAATAGTATCAGTTTGAGCAGTAGTATTATGCAGAATTAAAGTTAAATAGCGATCGCCCTGTTCAACTGTCACTGGTACCGGTACTTGCAAAGGAAATTTGATTTCTGTTGCACCTTGAATCTGACGAGCAATAGCACTCCTAATTACCGAACGGGGTGGTGCTGCATCTGTAGATATCTTAGTCTCATCTGCTTTGATCCATCCACCATAGTCAAGTCTTAAATAGTCTCCCTCCCTTCCTGTAATCAAAGCTTTAGTACCTTTTGGTAGGGGTGTTAAACGGGAATAAGTGGTACTTGGTCCGGTTCTAGCAATTCCCTCTTCTACTGTCACCTCCGCCACCTCAAATGTAGTCGGAGAAAGAATAGTCACTTTTCCTGGTGCTTTTTGAGTCACCGTTTTACCCCTGAGACTTAGCTTAAACTCAGGTTGACCCAACTCTCCTGGTTTTTCTGCTTTCGCACAACCTTGATAATATTCTCCCGCAGAAGGAACAGGTTGATTATCTCCTGTTAATACTGCTAAATTTCCTGGTAAATTTACTACTTGAGACTGAGAAAGTAAAGGAATAGTTTGGGCAGCTAATAAAACAGAAATATTAGCATTTGGAGGAGCGATCGCCTGAAAACAAATTAATTCCCCTGGCATTCTGGCAATATCTTTTGCTGGAGTCAAAGAACCTTGACCAAAAGCTATTCCTATTGGTAAAGGTGGTTGATTTGAATTGCGTGTTATTTTTAAAATAATCTCTTCATTTTGATGGCGGACAGTAAATATATTTTCCCCTATTTGTAATGGAAAACTAGGAGCAAAATGACCAGATTTACTACGCTCATTAATTGGTTTTCCATTAACAGTAACTTCCGCTTCTGGAGAAGCTGTACCAATGAAGAAAATTCTGTCTGAAGTAGTTTTATGATTGGCTGACGGATAAGCAATAAATAAATCTTTTTGTCTTGACTCGGAGTCCTCTTGAAGTTGATTATTATCTTCATTATTTTGTGACATCGTATGTGACATGGCATTAGGGGAAATGGTAGTTATTACTCCTAAAAATATCATTAATTCTAGGGTGGATAAGCCAATAGTTTTCCTGACTACCTTGAAATTTATTGCTTTTCTAGCTATTAGCAATGGATTGAAATTTCCCATATTACTTTTTTGTTTTTTTGAGTTGATATTACTTCATTTTACTAAATTTTTCTGGTTGGAAATTTTGGCTTTAGTAAATTGAACACGCCAAGAGCGATGGAACGGGTAAAATCTCTAATTACCATAGAGTTTGATTTTCCATACAATCTCCAGAGTATCTTAGCAAACATAATACCAATGCCGATAACTGAATGCTTACTTAACTTTTAATGACTTGACAAAAGTTAACACAATTCTGTTGATTTATGTGCAGGTACTTAGTAGAATTAAACCCTAGTTGGAACTAAACTAATATTTCCAGAAGCTTCACTCAAAGCTTTGGGAAATAAACTTTCAAAAATATGAACAGTACGGGAGAAAAATGATTATGTCAATATCTATGGAAGAAGTTTATAAAATTGTTGGTCTGTGGTTTTTTCAAGATACTTTTGGGTGGCACTTGAGTGAGCTTCCTCCCAATGAGACCTATGAAGCACTTACGAAAGCAATGCTTATTTGTGCAAAAGGAGATGGGGTTCTTGCACCAGAAGAAAGAGACTGGATTATAGGTTTCTCTGCAGTTAGAGGAATGCAACCCACACTGATTGAGGAAATGAAAAAGTATGAAGCAACAGAAGATCTAGAAGAAGTTATTAGTCGTACACCTCAAGCAATTAAGGCAAAAAGAGCCGCTATATATTATGCGATTAAGGCTTGTTCAGCGGATGCTGAATATCATAAAAATGAGCAAGCATATGTTCGTAAAATGGCTGGTTTAATAGGTGTATCGGAAGAAGAAGTTACTCAGTTAGAAGCCATGTATTTTGAAGAAGAAAGACTGCGAGAAAAACGAGTTAAACTTTTATTTCCTGAGGGTCTACCTTATAGCTCTTGAAGCTAAGGAAAAAAAAACATCAGCTCCATAAAATAGACCTGATTTTAAGCTACTACTTGGAAATACCTAATCTTCCCCCAACACATCTCGGTTCAGTAAAAAATTGTAAAGGAAGCTTAGAATGTACTCAAACCATGTGATACGATTTTCCTGATCGAAAGTGTAAGAGCTTCAGAGTTTTTTTCAACATAACTTAAGATTCCATGACAGTAAAAACCAAAACAGAAGTTGATTATTTAATTATTGGTGCTGGTGCAGCGGGGTTACAACTCGCCTACTTTTTAGAACAAAATCAGAGAGATTACTTGGTACTAGATGGTGCTGAAAAGCCGGGAAGTTTTTGGCAGAAATTTCCCAGACACCGAAAGCTGATTTCAATTAATAAAGTCTACACGGGTTACGAAGAGAGAGATTCACAACTCAGATGGGACTGGAATTCATTGCTTTGTGATGACGATCAATTCTCATTTAGTAACTACAGCAAACGTTATTTCCCAGATGCTGGAGATTATGCTCGATATCTTGAAGATTTTAGTAAGCACTTTCAACTTAAGATTAAATGCGGAACTAAGATAGTTAAAATCTCTAAAAATAACCAATTCTTCGTTACTGACGATCAAGGCTATGTTTATACCTGCCGCCATCTAATTATAGCAACAGGAGTCTCCAAGCCCTATATTCCTGACATACCGGGTATTGAGCTGACCGAGAACTACTTTGATTTTCCCTTTGATCCTGAAGAATATGTTAATCAGAGAGTGTTAATCATCGGCAAAGGAACATCGGGTTTTGAAACTGCCAATCATCTAACCGAGACAGCAAGAGTAATTCATTTGTGTAGTCCCAACTCCATTAAATTTGCCTGGCAGACACACTTCTCTGGCCATTTGCGAGCAATTAATACACCGTTTTTAGATACATATATACTCAAAGGTCAGAACTCTGTACTTGATGCCAGCGTTGAGAAAATCGAATATAAAAACGGAGAGTATCTGGTCGATATGTGTTTCTCTCATGCTGATGGACAAAAAGCTGTATTAGCTTATGACCGCGTCCTTTGTTGCACTGGTTTTCAGTTCGATAGTTCCATCTTTGATGATACTTGCAAACCAGAATTAGCTATTCACGATAAGTTTCCGACAATGACCAGCGAATGGGAATCTACCAAGATTGCCGATATGTACTTTGCCGGGACTTTAATGCAGATGCGAGATTTGAACAAAACTAATTCCAATGTAATTCATGGATTTCGTTTTAATATTAAAGCTCTCAGTCAAATACTAGAACAGAAATATCATAGCAAACCATTACCATACAATACTTTACCGCTTCAGTCGCAAGCAATTGTAGATAAAGTAATTGAAAGAGTAAGTACGAGTGCAGGTCTTTTTCTCCAGCAAGGTTTTCTCTGCGACTTGATTGTGTTCTCGAAATCAAGTCAAACAGTACATTACTATGAAGGTTTACCTGTGGATTATGTACGCGATCGCGCAATCAGCATTGGCTTTACCAATGGGGATTTAGCTGAGAACGACCAGTACTATACAATTACGCTGGAGTTTGGTGAAATTGAAGGAGATCCATTCAGTGTCAAACGGGAGAAAGACCTAGATAAAGCATATTTAAGTGTTCATATACATCCAATTGTTCGACGCTTTACTAAGAGTGCTCTACTGTACGAACAGCATATTTCTGAGCATTTAGAGAATGATTGGCGACCAAACCAAGAACGCGGTGAAAAATCTGTAATTCGCTCCCTAGAATTCATCGGTCAGTCTGACTATAGTCAGTTTCAAAGCACTTATGCTCAAAAACTTATTGAGTTTTTTGAACAGGAAATTAGCTTTACCAAACCATTTGTCCCACCTGCTTTAGTCGAAGCAACAAAATGACGATCGAACTGTTAAAAAAAGTCGTCTAATTCACAAAATATCTTGGTGATAAGGTGGTCTTAATTTAAATTATATTGTTCTGAGCTGAGACTGAATTCTTAAAGCCTACTCTCAGCTTTTTTTCTGGCTTTGTCCAATCTGCAGAGTATCAGTTTTCCATGGTTTAAAAAAAATTCAGTTTTTCAGCTAATATCTGAACGTGAGGTTCACTCAACAGTTTAATTAATGCTCGACCTGCTATAGGGCGATCGCGTAGCGGTGCGTAGCACTATCGCCACCCTTCCTATAATATCTGAACGTGAGGTTCACTCAACAGTTTAATTAATGATCAACCTGCTATAGGGCGATCGCGTAGCGGTGCGTAGCACTATCGCCACCCTTCCTATTTCATCTAAAATCAAAAAAAAATACATTACGCACGACGAAATTTACTATAAAAATCAGGAGTCAGGAGAAAATCATAGTGGTCATAATTCAATACGGTTTTGCGCTCTGCACTACCACAAATAGCTGGTAAGATGAATATCGAGTAACCAGATATGGCGATCGCCCGATTATATAATTTATAATACTACCGGACACCAGAATTTAGGTAGAAACTTAATGGCAGAAACAACAGCAGATTTCAATGCAGATGTAGTTATTATTGGTGGTGGTATTGCGGGTCTGGCAACAGCTTATTACCTCAGCCAGAAACAACATCTACAAATTATATTGCTAGAGAAAGAGTCTATCCCCAATCCCAACAACAGTTCCTATGGCGATGAACGGATGTATCGCCGAATGTATTCTAATGAATATCTATCAGAATTGCAAGAGGAAAGCTTGAAAGAGTGGAAAACCCTTGAAACTCAACATGATTGTCAATTACTGAGACAAAATGGCTTGCTCTTCTACGGGGAAGCTTGGGATGAAGAAACAATAGAAGGGAGTATTCCAGGTGCTCGTCGGGTGATGGAAAAGAAAGGGATTCCATTTGAAGCCTTAAATGCGGAACAACTCCAACAACGTTGGCGAATGCGTCCTAAACCAGATTTTATCGGTTTGTTTGAAAGCACTTCCGGTATGGTTTGGTCTACAAAAGCTATTGAGCTATTTCGATCTCAAGCCGAAACTAATGGCGTATCTATTCACACTGGAGAAGAAACTGTTAGTCTCAACGTGACTATTTCCGGTTCAGTTGAAGTCAAAACACAATCAGGAAATATATTTATAGCCAAACAAGTTGTTTTAACGGCGGGACCTTGGACTAATGATTTACTCAGCTCATTTACAGATCCCCTCAATTTAGAAATTTGGCCGATGTTATGGGGACACTATCGGGTGGAAGAGACTTTACGAGATCAGTTCCCACAATGGTTCTGTTTTCAGCAAGAAAAGCCAGATAGTAACGATGGTGGACTCTACTACGGATTTCCTTGTCATACTCCTGAAACATCACTTATCAAAGTTGGGATTGATTGGTGTCCGCCAGAATTGCGGAGCAAAACCATGAGTACATTTGTAAGAGAACCCGATTCAGAGCTTGCGCAGTTACTCGATCAATTCCTTCGTAATAATTGGGATGGAATTAAGGAGTGTGTGGGTCTGTATTTTAGTCCATACACGATGACAAAAGATACTTTATTTGTGCTAGATCGGCTTCCCGGATATCCACAAATTAGTCTTTTTACAGGTGGATCGGGTCAAGCGTTTAAGTTTACACCACTTTTAGGCAAGTTGCTTGCTGAGTTAGTTTTAGATCAGCCCCCCTCTTTTGATTTATCTCCCCTCAGTGCTAGTCGGGAGTGTGTTAAGCCGTTGTCCACTGTTTCTGCATAATCTTTGAAAATTGCCAGGATGCCATGAATTGAGAGAACATTCAGCATCCTGGTTGTGCTTATTTATGCTTTGTAAATGCGAAGATGGGTGTGTGAATAATCCATTGAAAACTGACTGGGATTTTCTCGAACCCTAGCGGTAAATCTTGCGTAAAATTGGTTGACAATATCTAAAACATCTTCATGGGAGCGATTAGTGAATGCATTTCGGAAAGTATGCTCACTCCAAGAACGAATTGTTTGGGTAAGTCCTTGGGCAAATTTCTCAGTGTCCCCATCTTCTTCGTACTGAGATCGATAAGGACAGGGAATTAAGATGGTTTGTATCTCCCCTAATCTTAACCCAGCTTGATAAACTTCACTTTGGGAATCTTCAAGACAGGCAATAAATTCAGCTTCTGTTCGGTAATAATTTTGGAATGTAGCGTCAACATACTCCTCTGGCTTAATTAAACCCTCAATCTGCATTTGTTTCCAAATTTCGTGCAGAATATCGTGCATATTCAAGTCTACCTGATTGTTGCCTAGATAACGCCCTTTTCCATCTGTGGATAAGTTGGCACTGACTATTTGCCCCCCTGATTTGAGTTCTTTCGCCCTAGCTAGAAGAATAGTAGTCCAGTCAAGCTGTGATTGGGCTTGGAACATTGCTTTATCTTCCCCTTGTTCACAAGCATTAATATGGGTATGGTAGGTTAGATGTTTAGGCAACTTACTTAACCAGTGCATGGCTGTGGAAGAGAAACCAAAGTCTAGACTATTGGGAGGACACACAGGTTCATAAAATGAGCGTGGAACCATTGAAACGACTAGATTTTGATCGTCTTGCATTAAAAAGGATGAAGTTTCACCCAAAGCATTAAAATCATTACTGGGTAAATCACTCAATATTGCTTCAATAAAAACCCCGCTATTTTGTTTTTTGATTGTATCAAAAATTTGCTGCCATAATCCTTGGGTAGTACCGCCATCTGCAATACCGTAATCAGCTAGTCTTACTTGTGAACTGTTTTGGATGGATTGGATTGCTGTTGTGACTAAATCCCCAGCAGCTTCGAGGCAAAGTTTTGCTCCAAGTGTGTTGAGTGAGTAGTCAGATGCCATATAAATTGCCATATCAGATATTCTCCAATGATGATGATTTTTTTTCTGCTTTTGGGTTTAATTTTTCTCTAAAAAATCTGGCATTTGACATCCCACTCTGGGTTGTTTATCTGCTGCTGAAATCAGGGTTGATATGACTTGTTCGTAGGATTCTTCGCTATTGGTTAGCTCTGTCACAAAAATCTTGACTTTTTTTTCAACTATTTCTTGAACAAATGCATAAATATAGCAGGGGTCTACTTGCTTGAAAATTGATGGGGCATAAAACTCGATTGAGTCGCAAATAACAGCACCAGCACTACTAATTGATTCCGGAATAAAAGTGATGGATTTTGCCTGTAAAATATCAAGTACCGAAGGTTCACTTAGGGGAACATTAGCAGAACCAACAATATATTGACACTGCAAGGAATCGGCAATTTCTGGTGTAATTAGACCACTGATGGAACAAGGAACTAATGCATTACAGGGAATATCCCACCAGTTATGATCCTGTGAGATATTCTTGCAATTTGGAAGATCGGCTCGCTGGGGTACTATATCATAAGTCATGATACTTGCTCCCAGTTTTTGGAGACCTAGAGCAGTAGCTTTACCCACCTTTCCCGAACCATGAACCAGAAAAACTAAGCCCTCAAGATTTTTTCCAAAAATACCTTGAATACTACCCACTACACCATAAGCTGTGGCAATACTCGGGTCAACTTGAGAATCTAGAGATGCCAGAATATAAGGACAGTGATTTCTGAGATATTCCATGTCCTCCAAGGAAGTATTTAAGTCACAACCAGTGTACATCAAACCGTTAAGCTCATTCAGCATAGAACCGATAAAACTCAATAGCTCTTTCTTGCAGGCTTGACAATCGGCCATCGCTACAACAATTTTACCACCGCTAAAACCTGTATTGTACAGACGATGTTTATTGGTCATAACGAGGGACAAATTTCTACAGTCCTCCCAAGCAAGTGTCTGAGATTTATAAGTTTTGACCCTCAATCCACCGTTACTGGGATGACTCAGGGTTGGTCTGTCTAACCCAATAAAGCATTGCAAACCATCTCTATCTTTTTGAATAATTTTCATCTAAACTAAATTTGTTCTATTTATTATGGTGGATTATATTACAAAGGTTAAAAAAAAACATCAATTCTCTGACAAATTTGTTCCTGTCTTTCTTGCTTCTTCTAGCCAGCTATCAAACTTATCTTGATTTTTCTTGACCCATTCTTCTGCATGGCGACGGATATCTTCTGAGTTACTTTCACCATCTTGTACGAGTTTTTGTTGAGCGTTAACATCTTCAATAGGAATTGAAACCAGCTCAAACAGACGTTTGGCGGCTGGATTAACTTGCAAAAATTTATTGTTTGCTACTATCCGCACTCTATCAACCGCAATACCTAGATTTTTTCCATCTAGCATAGTTTCTTGTTCCGACACTTCTCCCTGTTCTTTTGGTAGAGAAGTAAAAGGCACTTCTAGCCAGATTGCATCCTTACCAGGTTCTAACACTGCAGGTACCCAGTGAGGAGTGTAAACATAATAGAGAATAGGTTTTTCCAGTCGGTTGCGAGCTACTACATCTGCCAACAAAATATCATAATTACCTTGATCGTGTTCAACGGTATCCCTCAGTCCATAGACATCCAAGTGATGCTCAATCACTAATTCACAACCCCATCCAGGATTACAACCTGCTAAGTTAGCTTTGCCATCACCATCTGAGTCAAAAAGTTGGGCAATTTTGGGATCTTTAAGTTGCTCTAAGCTGATAATTTTATATTTATCAGCAGTTTTTTTGTCAATTTGATACCCTTGCAAAGCATTATCAACAATAATTCCCACCCGCTTGAATTTATCTTCGCCTCCGTTTTCTATAAAAAATTTATTTTGGAGTTTTTCCCAATGATCGGTGTAGAAATCTAATTCTCCGTTACTAACAGAAATATGCACTACGGGAACACTGAGCTGTTTGACGGGTTCAGTTTGATAACCAAGCTTTTCTAGACCAATATTAATAATTTCTGTTAAAAATGCTGCATAGGTTGTGATACTAGAGCCAGAGCTTACTTTTACCCCTTTACCCGGCATCGTTTTGTCTGTTGATTCAGGATTAGATTGGATAGTCGGTTGACAAGCAATTAAACTGATTGACAACAAAGCTAGAACTATTTTTAAGCAGTGTTTTTTTCTTTTTCGTTTCATTTTCATCCTTTAAGCTAGTTTTAGTCAAGCAATGGCTTAATTTTATTCCACAGAGCTAGTGGGTATCCTAATGGTGTTTATGAGAAACCTGACATCAAGGTATAAACCATAAATTTTAAAAATCTCAAAGCTATACACAGTATGATTTTAGGCAATTCAATTTAACACCATATCATAAAATGAAGCTAATTGATTTGAGATTTTTCAATCGGCCAAATGGACTTTAATTATATAAGAGCTGATTTATAAAGTAAATCTTAAATTAGCTAGTCCCTTGACCATGAGTTGGATTAATGAGCCATAAATCATTGCTTCACTTACATCTGAATAGACTTCATAATCCTTACATAGCGCGCCTAAATCTATTTAGCCACCCAAAAGTACGTTCAACAATAGCAATTTTTCATTGACTTTGAATTCAGGCATAGTGAATAGCTAAAAAATAGTCATCTCAAGGACTTAGATTCAGAAAAAAAATAACTCAACTCAGGTAATTCTACCAGGATTCTGGGAAGTTTATCTAAGTCGCGATCGCCCAATACAGTATAATAGGATTTAAACCGCCGAAAAGACCAGTATATAGTGAACTTACAAAAGCGAATAGAATCTCTAGAAGTTAGAATATATAGTCCTTCCGACTTTCCTCTTGCCCAGTTGAGTCAAACCGAACTCGACAGTTTACTCACATTAATTAACTCTAGGAATCTAGAATCAATCTATCCCTTGTCCCCGATGCAAGAAGGGATGCTGTTTGAGAGTCTCTATGCTCCCGAATCAGGGGTTTATGTAGAGCAATTGCTGTTGAAAATTAGTCACTTGCAAATTGATATCTGGCAGCAGGCTTGGCAACAAGTAGTGCAGCGGCACTCAGTTCTACGTACCTTCATTATTTGGGAGCATCGGCAACAACCCCTACAAGTGGTACTCAAACAGGTAGATTGGTCTTGGCAGCATCAAGATTGGCGAGACTTATCAGTAACGGAGCAACAACAGCAGTTAGAAGCCTTGTTGGTAAGCGACCGCCAACAACGTTTTGCCCTCAATCACCCTCCTCTGATGCGGTGGTATCTAATTCGGCGAGAGGATGAGAACTACCAATTGGTCTGGAGTTTCCACCATATCCTGGTAGATGGTTGCAGTCTACAAGTAATCTTCCAAGAACTATTGAGCTTATATCAAGCCTCTAGCCAAGGTCAAAGCTGTACTCTGGCACCGGTAACTCCCTACCGAGACTACATTGCTTGGCTACAGCAGCAACAGCCATCTCAAGGTGAGGTATTTTGGCAGGAAAATCTACAAGGCTTTACAGCCCCCACTCCCCTGGTAGTAGACCGAACTCCCTCTCAACCAGGACTTACGCAAAGCCCCCTAAATCCCCCAATTATGGGGGACTTTGACATCATTCCCCCCCAAAATTGGGTTAGGGGGGCAAAACCAACTAAACTTCGTAAGTCCTATCAACAACAGCAGCCATCTGGCTACCAAGAGCTGGAGTGCTATGTAGAAGCCTCACTAACAGCAGCCCTCCAATCCTTAGTCAAGGAGCATCACCTCACCCTCTCAACTGTGGTGCAAGCTGCTTGGGCTTTACTGCTATCTCGCTATAGTGGGGAATCAGAGGTAATGTTTGGGGTGACGGTTTTTGGTCGTCAGGCTAATTTCCCAGGAGTAGAAACGATAGTGGGGCTGTTGATGAATACCTTACCATTGCGGGTGAAAGTGCCAACAGAAGCTGAACTAATCCCTTGGCTAGAACAATTACACTCCCAGCAAGTGGAGTTAGAGCAATACTCTTTCAGCCCTCTGGTAGAGATTCAGAAGTGGAGTGAGGTTCCAGCCGGAGTCCCCTTGTTTGAGAGCATTGTGTTTTTTGAGAACTATCCACTGGGTAGTTTGTTGCAAGAAGAGTTAATTCAACCTCTAGAAATTGAGCAAATAGAATCTTTTGGACAAACTAACTATCCTCTGACGGTGATTGGAATACCTGAGGAAAGATTGCGCTTAAAAATTTACTACGATTGTCAGCACTTTGAAGCAGAAACGATTAACCGGATTTTGGGGCATCTACAAACCTTGTTAACTAGGATCGTGACAAATCCAGAGTCGTCAAGGTTGGGAGAGTTACCGTTGTTAACTGCACAAGAGGAGCAGCAGTTATTAATAGAATGGAACCAGACTGCTACTGATTATTCCGCTTCTAAGTTGATCCAGAAGTGCTTTGAAGAACAGGTGGAGCGCACACCAGAAGCGGTGGCTGTAGTATTTGAACAACAGCAACTAAGCTATCGGCAACTTAATCAGCGTGCCAATCAGTTAGCTCATTACCTGCAAACCTTAGGAGTAGGACCAGAAGTCCTGGTGGGTATCTGTGTAGAGCGCTCAGTTGAGATGGTAGTGGGACTGTTGGGAATACTCAAAGCTGGTGGTGCCTATGTGCCTCTCGACCCCAGCTATCCTCGACAGCGGTTAGCTGACATGCTCTCGGAAGCAGCAGTACCAGTATTACTCACCCAGCAATCGGTGGTAACCTCCCTGCCAGAAAATTGTGCTCAGATAGTTAATTTGGATAGCGATTGGGACATCATCGCCACAGAGAGCCAAGAAAATATCCTCAGTGGCATCACCTCAGAGAATTTAGCCTATGTGATTTTTACCTCTGGGTCTACTGGCACGCCCAAGGGAGTAATGATTTCTCACCATGCGATCGCTAATCAAATGTCTTGGATGCAGACAGTCTTCCCCCTAACCCAAGAAGACAAGGTACTCCAGAAAACTCCTTTTAGTTTTGACGCTTCGATCTGGGAGTTCTATGCACCTTTGTTAGCAGGAGCTCAATTAGTGATGGCTAGACCTGGAGGTCATCAAGACAGTGCTTATCTAATTGAGTTAATTGGTCAACATCAGGTCACGATTGTGCAAGTTGTCCCCTCCTTGTTACAAATGCTCTTAGCCACAGAGGGATTTGAACGCTGCCAATCCCTCAGACGAGTTTTTTGTGGAGGAGAGGCATTAGCAACGAAGCTAGTAGAGCAGTTGAGTCAGATTTTGCCAGTGGAAATATACAATCTCTACGGACCAACTGAGGCAACTATCAATACTACCTGCTTTAAGTGTGAGCAGCAACTATATCAAGGAAGTGCTCCTCTGGGTCGTCCGATTAGCAACATGAAACTCTACATTCTTGATCGCCATCGGCAACCCGTGCCGATCGGTGTGCCAGGAGAGTTGCACATTGGTGGTGCTTGTCTAGCCCGAGGCTACCTCAACCGTCCTGAGTTAACTGCCGAAAAATTCATCCCCAACCCCTTTGGGCAGGAAAAATTTTACAGTATATTATACAAGACCGGAGACTTAGTCCGCTACTTACGAGATAGGAATATTGAATTTATGGGTAGAATTGACCATCAAGTGAAGTTGAGAGGATTCCGTATAGAGTTAGGAGAAATTGAATCACTCCTATCTAACCAGGAGCAAGTAGAACAGGCAGTGGTCATCCTCAGGGAAGATACTCCCGGCAACCAAAAGTTGGTGGCGTACCTAGTCAGCCAGTCAGAGGTGGATATTGCTCAACTCAGGGATAGTCTGCAACAGCAACTGCCAGAGTACATGATTCCCTCGGCCTGGGTAGTATTAGACAGACTACCCTTAACCCCTAATGGCAAAGTAGACCGCAAAGCCCTACCAAGACCAGAGATAGAATTAACAGAAGGAGAATTAGTTGCGCCCCGCACCCCTAGTAAAGAAATTATCGCCAATATCTTCGCCTCAGTCCTGGGAGTGAAAGCAGTGGGCATCTACGATAACTTCTTTGCCTTGGGAGGACATTCCCTCTTAGCTACCCAAGTCATTTCCCGTCTACGGGAAGCCTTGCAAGTGGAACTACCCTTGCGCTCCTTGTTTGAAGCTCCCAGTGTAGCTCAACTAGACCTGAGTTTGAGGCAACAGCGTTTTACTCAGGAGGGACTGAAAGTTCCCCCCATAGTCTCAGTGGCAAGCCATGAGGAACCCTTGCCCCTATCCTTTGCCCAAGAAGGACTGTGGTTCCTGAACCACCTTGACCAACAAGGAATTGTCTACAACCTCCCCTCAGTCTTGCATCTGAGGGGTTCCCTCAACCGAGAAGCACTCTCGTGTAGCCTCCAAGAAATAGTGCGCCGCCATGAAGCGCTGCGAACTAACTTTCACCTGGTGAATAATCAGCCTGTGCAAGTGGTACAGTCAGCCACAGACTGGAGTCTGCCCTTGATTGATCTGAGTAGCTTAGAGCCTGAGCAAAGGACTTTACAAATCAAGCATTTGGCAGAATTAGAAGCTAACCAACCCTTCCAACTAGAGTCTGACTACCTGCTCAGGGCACAATTAATTCAAGAAACTGCTAGCTCCCATATTCTACTCCTGACGATACATCATATTAGCTTCGACGACTGGTCGATGAGAGTCTTAGTGGAAGAATTGAATCAACTCTACCCAGCCTATGCCCAAAAGCAACCATCGCCACTAGCTGAGTTAGACATACAATACAGGGATTTTGCCATCTGGCAGCGGCAGTGGCTATCGGCAGAGGTGTTAAATCAGCTGCAAAGCTACTGGCAGCAGCAGTTAGCCGAACTACCCCTACTAGAACTACCAACGGATCATCCTCGTCCAGCAGTGCAGACTTTTCGAGGAGCGAACTTACCTCTGGAAGTACCAGTAGCACTAACCGAGAAACTACGAGAACTAACTCAAACAGCTAACGCTACTCTGTACATCAGCCTGTTGGCAGTATTTGTCGGCCTTTTGAACCGTTACACTGGGCAAGAAGAAATTGTGGTCGGCTTACCCATTGCCCATCGTAACCGAAAAGAGCTTGAACCCTTGATTGGCTTTTTTGTTAACACTTTGGTGTTAAGGGTAGACCTATCTACTGACCCCAGTTTTGAGGAGTTACTGGGTCAAGTGCGGCGGCTGGCCTTAGAAGCTTATGAGCATCAGGACATGCCCTTTGAGAAGCTAGTAGCAGAACTACAGCCAGAGCGAGACTTAAGCCGCAACCCACTGGTGCAAGTAATCTTCACCCTCCAGAGTACGCCAAGAGAGGAGTGGCAGTTGCAGGAACTAAGTCTGACCCTAGTCAACTCTGAGGTGCAAATGGTGCAGTTTGACCTGGAGGTTCACTTGTGGGAAGTAGAAGGGGGACTGAAGGGGTTTTTAGCTTACAGCATTGACTTGTTTGAGCAGGGTACAATTGAGCGGATGTGGCAGCACTATCTGAACCTGCTGGAGGCAACAGTTACCAACCCACAACAGCCAGTATCGAAGTTGCCCTTGTTAACGGCACAGGAGCAG
This sequence comes from Okeania sp. SIO2C2, assembly GCF_010692625.1. Classification (NCBI taxonomy): domain Bacteria; kingdom Bacillati; phylum Cyanobacteriota; class Cyanophyceae; order Oscillatoriales; family Microcoleaceae; genus Okeania; species Okeania sp. SIO2C2. The sequence goes on along the minus strand of NZ_JAAHGM010000082.1, from coordinate 3,744 downwards.
CAGCAGTTATTAGTAGAATGGAACCAGACTGCCAGGGATTATCCCGCTAAATGTCTCCAGGAGTTGTTTGAAGAACAGGTGGAGCACACACCAGAAGCGGTGGCGGTAGAGTTTGAACAACAACAAGTGAGCTATCGCCAACTGAATCAGCGTGCTAATCAGTTAGCCCACTACCTGCAAAAGTTAGGAGTAGGACCAGAAGTACTGGTGGGTATCTGTGTAGAGCGCTCAGTCGAGATGATAGTGGGGCTGTTAGGAATACTCAAAGCTGGTGGTGCCTATGTGCCTCTCGACCCCAACTATCCAGCAGCAAGATTGGCTTATATGCTCTCGGATGCCGGGGTGTCAGTATTATTAACTCAGGAAAGGTTGTTGTCATCCTTACCAGAATCTGCAGCCGAGATTGTCAGTTTAGATCGGGATGGGGAGCGTATTGGGGGAGAGAGCGAGGAGAACCCCGTCAGTGATGTCAGTCCAGAAAACTTGGCTTATGTGATTTACACCTCTGGTTCTACAGGTAAACCCAAAGGAGTAGCGATCGCTCATCGTAGTTTAGTCAATCTTATGTATTGGCAGCAACAGCAAGGGATTGCCTCCCCAGAAGCCAAAACACTACAATTTGCCCCGATTAGCTTTGACGCTTCCTGCGAAGAAATCTTCTCCACCTGGTGTACTGGTGGCACTCTAGTACTAGTTTCCGAGGAAATCCGACGGGATAGCTTTGCCCTGATAGAATACCTAGTTGAGCATCAAATCGAGAGACTGTTTGCCCCCTTTGTGGTCTTGCAGCAATTGGCAGCAGTAGCTCCCCACTGCCGAAATCTGCCCCAGTTAGCTGAAATCATTACAGCAGGGGAACAATTGCAGATCACGCCAGAATTAGTGGAATTGAACCGACGCCTGCCTGATTGCCGAGTGCAAAATCAATACGGCCCGTCAGAGAGCCATGTCGTTTCAGCCTACAGCCTCGAAGGTAGTGCCACCACTTGGCCGACCCTGCCCCCCATTGGTCGTCCGATTGCTAATACTCAACTCTACATCTTGGATAAAAACATGCAGTCGCTCCCTATCGGTGTGCCAGGAGAATTGCACATCGGTGGTGTAGGGTTGGCACGGGGTTATCTGAACCGGAGGGAACTAACCCAAGAGAAATTTGTACCCAATCCTTTTTCTGGGAAAGGGGAAGCACGACTCTACAAAACTGGGGACTTAGCACGCTACCGACCAGACGGGAATATTGAATTTCTGGGTCGCCTGGACGAACAAGTGAAAGTTAGAGGTTTCCGCATCGAACTGGGTGAAATTGAAACATTACTTAGCCAGCACCCGCAAGTAAGTCAGGCAGTGGTAGCCGTAAAGGGAGATCAAGCCAATGAGAAGCGTTTAGTGGGATACATTGTCTTGAGGGAGCAAGAAAAGATACCCTCTCAACAGCTGGGTCAGTTTCTCAAGGAACAGTTACCGGAATATATGGTACCTGCAACGTTTGTGGTTTTGGACAAACTGCCTTTAACTCCCAGCGGCAAAGTGGCTCGCAAAGGCTTGCCAGCACCAGAAGTGGTATGGAAAGAAGGAGAGTTTGTTCCCCCTCGCAATCAGGTGGAGCATCAACTGGTGGAAATCTGGTCAGCAATTTTTAATTTATCTTCAGTGGGGGTTCGAGATAACTTCTTTGATCTTGGCGGTCATTCGTTGTTAGCTGTCGCTTTAATCAGTCGCCTCCGGGAACAGTTTGGTCAGGAGTTATCCCTAGCGAGTATATTCCAAAACCAAACTATCGAACAACTGGCAACGACTCTGCACGAGTCAAGAGATTTCTCTTTTGGGTCTACTTTACTACCGATTCAAACTGAGGGGGTTAAAATACCTTTCTTCTGCGTATCTGGTGGTATTGGTTCTGCTTTCTATTTTCAGATGCTAGCACGTCATTTAGGTTCAGACCAACCATTTTACGGTCTGCAAGCTGTTGGTCTTGATGGTCAATCAGAACCTCATACACGAATAGAGGATATGGCGGCTGACTACATCGAAGCAATTAAGTCTATTCAAACTGAGGGGCCGTACCTGTTAGGAGGTCATTCTTCTGGGGGACATGTAGCTTTTGAGATGGCTCAACAGTTACAAAAACAGGGGGATAAAGTTGCTCTATTAGTCATCATTGATGTCAGTGCGCCAGATCTCAGTTACAAAATGGCGATGGAGCAGTTTACCTCTTGGGATGATGCCACTTATATCGTCAATTTAGCGGTAGTATTGGAACAGTTATTTGAGAAAGAGCTAGAGGTATCAACTGAAAGTCTCCAACCTCTCTGTTTAGAGGAGAAAATCAACTATTTCAGCAATCAGTTGCAAAAACATGGGGTATTACCACCGGAAGCTGGCATTGAACAGGTTCGGGGCTTAATAAATGTTTATAAAGCTACTTTCTCAATGTCCATCAAGTATTTGCCCCAAGAAGTCTATCCGACTCCCATCCTCTTATTCAAAAGGAGTGATGAATTTTCACAGGAGATGAAGAGAAAAGCGCAGTTTGAACAAATTAATGACCCGGAAAATATGAAGGATTCGGTCTGGGGTTGGGGTGAGTTTGCTGATGGAGCAGTAGAGCTTGATTTTGTTCCTGGTAACCATGTTACTATGATGCGAGAGCCAAATGTTCCGGTTTTAGCTGAAAAGCTAAGATCTGGCCTGGCAAGAGTAAATTATAAAGGGTGACACAATGACTACTGAAACAAGTTATAAACAGACACCATATGGCAAGAGGATGTATAACGTCACTGGACCTATCAATGTTGATGTGGCGAAGAACTATCTGAGAGTAGTAGTCGCGATCGCTAGTGCTGATGGCGAGTTAGCACAGAAAGAATTAGATTGGTTTCTGGAAGAACAGCAGCTGCTGGGAACACCATCTGACCTGATCAAAGAAAATGTCCTAAATTTCGATGGAAAAAATGCGGACATCGAAGAGCTATTGGGTGGTATGCATTATGATTTTTCTCTAAATTTTCGCTGTTGTATGTTGTACCAAGCGATCAAAATGAGCCGTGCCGATGGAGTGTATCACGAGAAGGAAAAAGCCGCTGTTGCTCGAGCCGCGCAACTGTTAGGAATTGAACAAAAAGTACTTGTTAGTATTGAGTCTTTGGTAGAAATAGAAGAGTCGGCAGCTCGGCTACGATTTGCGATCTTTGAAACTGACGCTGAATAGTTTAGCGTGCTAGGTTGACATCTCCCCCGGTGAAACAGGGGGGACCAAAGAAAGTTTTGTGTAAGCATTTAGCTTTCAGCTTTCAGTCATCAGTTTATGCGCTTTTAGCTGACCGCTGACGGTTGACTGCTTACAGTTTTGTTCCCTGGGGAGATAGGGGCATAATCATACCCATAATCAGCAACGGTAATCAATAAATCTTGCTTTGATAAATCCCTTATAATTCAGTTTTCCATGCTTTAGCTAGACAAAATTTAAGTTTTTCAGCTAATACCATTACGTGAGGTTCACTCAACATAGTGATATGACTTCCAGGAACAACATGAACCTCTACCGGTTGAGTAGAAAACTGGTTCCAACCCCAAGTTGGGTCGCTGGTAATTTCACCAAGCATTTCCAGCGCTTCCTCATAAACTTCGCTAGTGCGGAACAGAGTAATCGGACCAGGATAACCTCCCTGTGGGAGATAACTCATAAAAGCAAGTTCATCACCTTTAATCGTTTGAACAATGCCACGCACTCGTTCAATTCCTGAA
>NZ_JAAHGM010000081.1:0-27818 GCF_010692625.1 Okeania sp. SIO2C2 | reverse complement strand
GGGAAGAGGGAAGATGTGGGCAGAGATAATACAAAAAATTCAACTCCTTGCTGATGATTTTCGGTCAAAATTGATGCGCGAAAAGACTTGAGAACCATAATTATATAGATCTCAAATGGGTTCTATAGCAGAGGGAAGAGATAAGAGAGAAGAAGTAAGAGGGAAGACAGAAGAAGTAATATCATGTTCCCCCTCCGGAGGAGCTACGCTAACGGTTGAATACTTAGGGTTTGCTGAAAAAGTCTTATGGGTGAGGGTAGGAGACAACCCACCCCTCGCCCCTCCCCCGACCGTGGAGGGGAAGACAGGAGAAAAGGGTCGGGAGCGAGGAGGTAGGAGCTAATACCAAGCGTGAAAAAAGAATGTTACGAATAGTAAGAAGAATAAAAAGAAAAATGCAGGATATGCCCTTTGACAAAAACGATGATTTCCGATCTAAAAAACGCTTTAAATACTATTCATTCTGACTCCTGACTCCTGAGGACTGACTCCTAAGAAATATCCTAGCTATTTGTAGCAAACATTTATCAAATTGGTATAAGTTTTGTCAATTTGGGATTTTTCTGCCCCACTATGAGCCTAAAATACTAACTTTTTGAGTGTTTTAGACTGAAACAGGCGCACTGCAATTCGACCCTAAAAAGGCTACAACCTTTATCTGTAAATGCTTTGATATTTAATCAGTAAGCCCTACTTATAAATATAGCGCTGTGCGCAGGCAACAGGCAACAGGCAACAGCTCCGGAAGGGGGAATAAAAAACCGATAATATCAGGCTTTTAGCTATTGGACAGTTACTGTAATTTGTAAATATGCCAGCGCACATTGCTATAACTGTTGTGAGGAGGACCGAGTCAGTCCTCAGGAGTCAGGAGAGAAGAAAGGAGGAATGCTTATGAAATATTGCACAATAGTATTGATAATTTCAGTATTTCTTTGGTACTGTCGGTACTATCAGTCCTTAAATTTTACAGGACTTACGCAAAGACACTACATATAGTAGATAAAAACTATAGCACTATGGTATATATAGTTTTTTCCCATTAAAATGCGTAAGTCCTGTTTTATTTATAACTGACCCGTCCGAACATGATATATAGCGCTGTGCGCAGGGAACAGGCAACAGGGAACAGGGAACAGGGGGAATAAATTGCCGTTTGCGCAAGCATTCCGTAGGAATCATATAAGACTTCTAGCTCTTTTGCCCCTACTACAATTTGTAAATATACCAGCGCTCATTGCTATAAGAGGGAAGGGAAGAGGGAAGAGAGAAGAAGGAAGAGGGAAGAGGGAAAAATATTGCTTTGTCTGAGTTTTCAGCTTTTGCTCTGTCGGTCTCCTTTCCTTCGACTGCTTTGAAGAAGGCAGCTATGCTGAAGGTCTAATTGCTTATGGATAGTCAACAACCGGCCACTCCATGTCTACAAACCCCAGACAATTTTCACCACCTCCGTTGATGGCAGGGCTAATTCTTTGTCGTCAGAGAATATTACAGCAGTTTTGGAGTTGATGAGGTACAAAATTTTAGGACTTTCGGGAGTAGGGAGTAGGGAAAAGAGTAGGGAAAAAAAGATAAATCTTTGAATAAATACCTCATTATTCTAAAAAGTTCTGTAATATGAAATACAAAAAATTGTGCAAATATACAAATTTCCCTACAGTCCCCACACTCCCCATCTCCCTATCAATTTTTCTAAGCGTGACAATAAATTGACCCTGCCCGTTGACAAGGGCAGGGCTAATTCATTGTGGTCAGAGAATATTTATATGGATATGAAATACATTTAATTGTGCAAATATAGCAATGAGCGCTCAGGTATTTACAATGTCCAGCTCAAAGTGCAGTAAGCGAAAAGGTGTACAAAAAATAATGTGTAAATATGCCAGCGCACATTGCTATATAAGAATCTCCCCATCTCCCCATCTCCCCAAATTCCCCTCCAGGGAGGGGGAGGTGCGAGGGGTGAGTCCCCACAGTCCCCATCTCCCTATTAATTTTTCTAAGCGTGACAATAAAGTTTGTCAATAAATTGACCCTGCCTTGACAAGGGGGGAGACCGGAAGTCCCCCTTTTTAAGGCGGATCTAGGGGGATCGTTGATGTACCTCATAGGGGTGAAAACCGCTATATAGCGTTTCTCAGTAAGCATGAGGTACACTCTTGTCTTTACTTCACTATTGCCTATTGCCTGTTGCCTATTGCCTATTGCCTATTGCCTGTTGCCTGTTGCCTGTTGCCTGTTGCCTGTTGCCTGTTGCCTAGAGTTTTGTACCTCACGCTTCTTGGAAACTGCTATATTACAACCAAATATTAGGAAATATTGATTTTCCTATCTCTCTAACCGATTTATTAATTGTCCTGGCAAATTGAATATGCTCCTCATCTTTTTCCACGGGAATAATATTAGCTTTCTGTCCTAATTTAAACTTATCTACTACTAAATTAGCTGCTTCTAAACCTGTCACATAAGCTTTTTCTTGAGACCATGAACCATGACGATTAGCAATCCAATCTCCGCTCATAAATACATTGTCAAAACTTGTTTTAGTAGGAAGTAAATATTGATAACTACCAGGAAAAAAGTGAGTGACAGCTTCTCTAACTCTAACCACACTTTGGTCAATAATTTCTGCTTCTATAAATTCTGGAATACAAGTTGCTAAATATGTCTGTACCATTTTAATAATTTCCCCATCACTCAAAGGCAAAAACTGATTAGCATGATAAAAATCTACTTCTACAACTGTTCCTGGTTCATGGCGAAATTCATCATGTAAAGTATTCAATTCAAAAAACGTCCAGCCTGTAGTTGTATCAAATCCAAAGCAAGCATTAGAAGCACGAGGAATTGAAATTTTTCGGTCGAACCATAATCTAGTTCCTAATACATCAACTCCACCTAAATTATTAATATTCCTAAATTCTTGACGACTTTGCAGAGCTTCACTGCCTGCCAGAATCTTTTTTATCCCACTAATACCAACAGCAAAAATCACCGCATCTGCTTCAAATATTTGGTCTTCACAAATAACCTTTGTTGCTTTGTCATTATCATCAACAATTAAGTCAGTAACTCGCTGTTTTGTCAGAACTTTTCCACCTAGATTTTCGATATTTTCTACCCAAGGTTTAAATATCATTTCTCCTACAGTTCCGCGACACCAAACTACATCAAAATCTGCTTGGTGAGCTAGGATAAAATAATATAACATTCCCAATGCAGCAGCCGCCGAACATTGTTCTCCCGGAGCAAATAAACCAACTAATAACATGGCATTAAAAGCATCATCATATAATCTTTTTGTCACGCCATATTGTTTGAATAATTCTCTCGCTGTTACTGAGTCATATCTTCGCCAAGCTTCATCCGAATTATCAAAATCTATTACAGAATAAAGCAGTGGGAGAGCAGAAAGGCGATCGCTCAAAGGTAATCGTTTAAATTGAGTATAAATAAAGGTACCAAGAGGTGTTGGTAAAAGTGGTAAGTCTTGAAAAATAGGTGATTCTACCTCTAACCCCGCAGGAGAATATTGAGCTGAACGAGTCCAGGGAGTGAAAGGAGCGAGGTTTAATTTCTTGACAAGAGAAAATATGTTATGGTAAGGATACCAAAAACCATGTATGCCCACTTCTACAGAACGGCCTCCGGGAGTTTTCCAACCAGCGACTAAACCACCGGGATAAGGGCCAGCTTCTAGGAGTGTAACGTCATAGCCATTTTTGGCCAGGTGGTGAGTGGCTCCTAAACCAGCCCAACCAGCACCAACTACTACTATTTTTGGAGTTTTAGTTCCTATTGTCATGCTACTTTTTTTAAGTCAAAAATTCAGTAATTTTTGTGGATTTTCTAGAGCCAATTTTCAGGCTATTTTCCCAATTTTCTTCTAATTTGCTTAATTTTCTAGTAGTTGTCAAGGCTGTGCATATTTTGTGTTATAATTAAATAGTATTTACTTAGAAGTTGAATAACAAAGTTGATTACTTTAACTTACCAGTACAAGCTGAAACCAACTCAGCATCAAGAGGCAGAAATTAATCACATTCTTGATGTCTGTAAAAGTGTATATAACTATGCCTTAAGAAAACGAAAAGACTGGTTAAATTCGAGAAAATCATCAATTAGTAGTTGTTCAATTATTTCTGAGTATATTATTCCTGCTGAGGCCCCTTATCCTAATTACAATCATCAAGCAAAAAACTTAACAATAGCTAAGAAAACTAATCCTAGATTAAAATCAGCAAATGCTCAGGTTTTACAACAAACTTTAAAACAATTAGACAGGGCATTTTCTGAGATGAAAAGTTTAGGCAAAGGCTTTCCAAGATTTAAGAAAAGGATGAGAAGCTTTGTCTTTCCTGCCATGCTGAAAAATTGTCTGGGTTGCTGTAGATTCAAGTTACCTCAATTGGGGTGGATTAAATTAAAGCAAAGCAGATCATACCCAGAATAAATGGTGGCTAAACAAGCCAGGATAGTCAAAAAAACTAGTGGTTATTATCTGATGATTACCTTTACTTCATCATAATCAGTCCCAGATAATCCAGTAGGTGAAAGGTCATTAGGCATTGATGCAGAAATAGAATCTTTTGTAGCTACTTCCACTGGAAAGTTAATCAAATCTCCTAAGTTTTTATTGAGTTCACTGCGGTAGGGGTAGATGGCCATTCGCCCCTACAATTGGCGAGCGACCCCGCGTCGCCTCCAGGCGCAAGGGAACGCGCGAGGTTGCTGCAAAGAAGACTTAAGAAGAAAATAAGAGGCTCAAATAACTGGTTAAAACTCCAGAATAAAATAGCTAGACTACATGAAAAAATAGCTAATACTAGACGTGATTGGCATTTCAAACTAGCTCATCAACTTTGCGATTTTACAGACAATATTTTTGTTGAAGATATGAATTTTAAATCTTGGTCTCAAGGTATTGTTAGAAAACAATCCTTGGATTCTGGAATTGGTCAGTTTATCAACGAAATATTGCCTTATGTTTGCTGGAAACGAGTTCATTAATTGATAATTGATAATGGATAATTGATAATTACCTCGGGTTTTAACCGTTACGGAATTGAATATAAGGAAATATTATTTCTTCTCTTGGTCGATTGGATATGGTTAGGAAACCCATCCATCCCACCCTACGGGAAGCTACGCAACGACCGCTTTTTTTCCTCTTAAAAGGGGAGGCTTCAAGGCGCGAATTATTTAATTATTAATTATTAATTATTCGGTAAGTACTATTCCGAAGTTGACAATAATTATACCTCTCTTGAAGATCCGTTATGTGGGCATATTCAGAAGAAGAAATTGTCTGATAGAAAACATAATTGCAGCAACTGTGGTTATCAACTGAATCAGGATGTAGCTGCTGCAAAAGTGATTAGAAAAAAGCGCACCGTATGCGCTGAGGGAACCTCCGGGTCAAGACGGAGCAAGAAAGCTTGTGGAGATGGTAGTAGCGGGGGTACAATTCAGTTTATTTGATTTGTTATCTAGTTTGCGAATCTTTGATACAAGAATCTCCGATTTAATGGTGAGAGTGTCAATTTGAGAGATGTAGTTAAAATTAAAAGATAAAGTCTATTTTTTACTCGTTAATTAAAAAAAACAGAATAGGCAATATCACAAAACCTGTATAAAGTCAAGAAAATAAACATTAGTGTCATACTCAACCCAGAACAGCCGACAGCTGGATCTGAAGACCTTATTTCCATTTGAACTAGACAACTTCCAGAAAGAGGCGATCATCGCCGTAAACGCTGGAAAATCCGTAGTTGTTTGTACCCCTACCGGCTCAGGCAAAACTCTAATTGGAGAATACGCCATCTACCGTGCCCTAAGTCGCGGACGACGAGTATTCTATACCACACCCCTCAAAGCTCTGTCAAACCAAAAATTGCGGGACTTCCGGGACAAATTTGGAGCAGACAAAGTAGGGTTAGTCACCGGAGATACCTCCGTTAACAGGGAAGCATCAGTCCTAGTAATGACTACAGAAGTCTTCCGCAATATGCTCTATGGCACCCCCATAGGAGAAATAGGCACATCTCTAGAAAAAGTAGAAGCCGTAGTCTTGGACGAATGCCACTACATGAACGATCGCCAACGAGGCACAGTATGGGAAGAATTAATAATTTATTGTCCATCAGAAATTCAACTATTAGCTCTCTCCGCTACAGTAGCCAACAGCGACCAGCTTACAGATTGGATCAATAAAGTACATGGGCCAACTGAACTGATTTACTCTGATTTTCGGCCAGTACCTCTCCAATTTAATTTTTCTAACAGCAAAGGTCTATTTCCTCTACTGAGCAATAACCAAAAAAGAGTAAATCCCTTGCTCAAGCCTAAAAATCGACATATAGTAGGTAGAGATAGAAGAGAAAAACAATTAGAACCAATATTGCCGGCAGTTTTATCTCAACTCAAAGAGCGGGATATGTTACCAGCTATCTACTTCATATTTAGCCGTCGAGGTTGCGATCGCGCAGTGGCAGAAATAGCACAAGTCAGCAATCTTACTTTGCTGGACGAAACAGAAAAAATTCAACTGCAAAATTTAATTCAAAAATTCCTCAATAGTAACCCAGACCTAACTCACTCTAAAAAACTCGAACCCCTAAGCAAAGGAATAGCATCCCACCATGCTGGAATGTTACCAGTGTGGAAAGGATTAGTCGAGGAATTATTTCAGCTAGGTTTAATCAAAGTAGTATTTGCCACTGAAACCTTAGCTGCTGGAATTAATATGCCAGCTCGTACTACTGTAATCTCTAGCCTCTCCAAACGCACGGATGAAGGCCACAGATTGCTAAAACCATCAGAATTTCTGCAAATGGCAGGTAGAGCTGGACGCCGGGGGATGGATGTTCAAGGTTACGTTTTAACTGTCCAGACTAGGTTTGAGGGTGCGAAGGAGGCATCTTATTTAGCAACTTCAGAAGCTGACCCCCTGGTTAGTCAGTTTACTCCTAGTTATGGTATGGTGCTGAATTTGCTACAAACTCATACTTTGGAGGAAGCAAAGGAGTTAGTCGAACGTAGTTTTGGTCAATATTTATCTACTCTTTCTTTGGCAGAAGAACGGATAGAGATTGAGCAAAAAGAGGCAGAGTTGACATCTTTGCAAAATAAACTAGGGATTTATGAAGAGAATGATTTGGTAAATTTAGAGCAGTTGCTGAGAGATTATGAGAAGATACTAGAAAGAGTAAAGGAAGAAAAACGACTGCTGAAAATTTTGCAAAGGCAAGCAGATGAAAATCGCATTAAGGAGATGTCTTTGTCTTTGTCTTTTGCTCTATCGGGAACTATTATGAGTTTAAAGGGAAAGCACGTTCCTACTGCGAAGAGGTCTGATGCTAAACCTATTGCTGCTGCTTTAGTTGCTAAAATTCCTGGTTCTGGTCAGTCTTCTTACTATGTGTGTTTGGGTAAGGATAATCGATGGTATGTTGTGGCAGCAATGGATGTTGTCGGTTTACACCCAGATGTACCCCGCTTAGTGGCGGTAGAACAGATGGAGTTGCCTGCTGAGATAGATTTTAGGTTAGGGCAATGTCGCAAGGCAGATGAAATTTATCTGAGTTTATCTGAACAAATTCCAGAGGTACCTCTACCAATAGATGCTCCAGAAGTTTTGGTACAAATGCAGAAAGTGGCAACGGTGGAAGTAAATATTCAGGAACATCCGTTGAAGGAATGGGGAAGTCCTCGTATTTTGTTAAAGGGTTGGCGACGAATGGGAATATTGGAGATGGAAATAGGCGATCGCCAAACTGAGTTAGAAGATAAGTTAGCTCGCCACTGGCAGGAGTTTCTCAATCTCATTGAAATTTTGCAATATTTTGGTTGTCTGCATGAAGTTGTGCCTACGGAAATTGGTCAAGCTTGTGCGGCGATCCGAGGTGATAATGAATTATGGCTTGGTTTGGCGTTGATGTCTGGTGTTCTTGATTCACTTGACCCTCATCATTTGGCTGCTGCTTGTGCTGCTCTGGTGACTGAGATTAGTAGACCTGATAGTTGGTCGCGTTATGATTTGTCTATGGAGGTAGAGGATGCTTTAGGTGGTTTGCGTAGTTTACGACATCAGTTATTTCAGGTGCAGCGTCGGTATCGGGTAACTTTACCTGTTTGGTTAGAGAGGGATTTGATTAGTTTGGTCGAACAGTGGGCACTGGAGGTGGAATGGCAGGTGTTGGTGGAAAATACGAGTCTGGATGAGGGTGATGTTGTCCGGATTTTACGTCGGACTTTGGATTTTCTTTCTCAGATTCCTCATGTGCCTCATTTATCTGATGTTTTGCGACGGAATGCTGATCGGGCGATGCAGTTGATAGACCGTTTTCCTGTTAATGAGGAGGTTAAGTAGGGTTTGCGCTCAAAAGTCTTTTAGTAGGGATAGGAGATAGGAGACAGGAGACAGGAGACAGGAGTTAGGGGAATGAGCGAGGAGGTAGGAGTAAGAATTGTCGATCGTGATTTTTCTGCCCAACTCTTGCCCAAAATGCGTTCCTTTTTGACCTTGAGCAACCGAAAACAGGCGCACTTTTTTCAACCTAAAACAGCTAAAACATTTATCTATCAATGCTTTGATATTTAATCACCTAAGCAATCGTTGAAGTTTCTAGGGGTTTAAATGCCCTAGATTTTAAGAAGGAAGAGGGAGGAGGCAAGATGGAAAAATCTTGCGTTGTCTGAGTTTTAAGCTTTTGATATGTCTGTGCCTTTTCCTTCGACTGCTATTACTATTGTTGTACAATAGTTGAATAAAAACTCATGCAAATTGGCAAACAAATCCCAATAATCACATACTACCATGATTTTTTTCGGGATGCAAGAGGAATATCCTTTTGTTTTTTGGAGCTTCACAGAATGCAGATTCTATATTTTGATGAGCGATGGCGACGGAGCAACGGAGTCTTATCTCTTTATCTGCCGATGGTCAAAGAATTTCTACCTTGTAGTAGACCTACACGCCTCAAATGTTGGAATGGTAGAGGTGGGTTTTCCTTCAATTTAGTATTAATATTCAAGTTGTATATTGGTTGAATAAAAAGTCATGCGTAGGGGCGAACAACTCCTAACGACTAAATCGTATCATAATTTTTTTGGAGATGCAAGAGGAATATCCTTGCCGTTTTTTTTGAGCTTCACAAAATGATGATTTTCTTTGTTTGTGAATATTGAATATAGCGTTGGCGGAGCCTAGCGGTAGCTACATCGCTTCTACATGAATAAATATATTGATGTGTTGGTGGGGTGAAAATTTGCTGGTGTCGCCACTTCTTTTCTTAGTAGTGCTTCACAGGATGAGATTTTTGCTGGTGCTTTGATGGTGCAAGTATCTCTTCTATCTATCTATATATATTCAATGGCGAAATGCTGTTTTTGCGTTGAATAAAAAGTCATGTGTAGGGGCGAACAACTCCCAACGATTAAATCGTATCATAATTTTTTTGGGGATGCAAGAGGAATATCCTTGCCGTTTTTTGGAGCTTCACAGGATGCAGATTAATCATCCGTGTATCTGTGGCAAAATCCTTGTCTGGCTGATGGGGTGAAAATTTGCTGGTGTCGCCACTTCTTTTCTTAGTAGTGCTTCACAGGATGATAATTTTTCTGGTGCTTTGATGGTGTGAGTATTTGTATATATATTCAGTGGCGATATGTTATTTTTACGTTGAATAAAAAGTCATGTGTAGGGGCGAACAACTCCCAATAATTAAATCTTATCATAATTTTTTTGGGGATGCAAGAGGAATATCCTTGCCGTTTTTTTTGGAGCTTCACAAAATGATGATTTTCTTTGTTTGTGAATATTGAATATAGCGATCGCTTTCGCTTCTACACGAGTAAATATATTGATGTGTTGGTGGGGTGAAAAATTTTCCTGCTGTTACTTCTATACGGATGGATGCAGGAAAGAGAGTAAAGGGCAAAAGGGGAAAAGAGAAAAGGGTTAAAGAGTTCTCCCACCATCGCATACTACACGAAAACCAATAATGTCCAAGTGGTTGTCGCGCCTAAAGTTGAATTCGCGAATCGCAGAACGGCAGTCATTAGGATTGTAAAGCCAGGAACCGCCACGCAGCGCAGAACGATTCTCATTTTCATCTAACCAAGCACTTCCATCTTTAGGTGCACCATTATAATTATTGTGCCAATCATCAGCACACAATTCCCAGACATTACCATGCATATCGTATAAACCAAAAGCATTGGGTGGAAAAATTCCTACATCTGTTGTTTCTTGAAGATATTTTCCTTTCGGTTCATCAGCATAAGTAGAAGTGCCACGATAGTTAGCTAACTCAGACGTTATAGTTTCTCCAAAATAAAAAGGTGTTGTTGTTCCTGCACGGGCGCCATATTCCCACTGACTCTCACTGGGTAAACTATATTTTTTACCTGTTATTTGAGAGAGTTTCTGGCAAAATTCTGTTGCATCATTCCAACTTACATTTTCTACAGGACGCCTTACACCTTTAAACCTAGAAGGATTATTTCCCATAACTGCTTGCCATTGTGCTTGAGTGACTGGATACTTTCCCATGAAAAATTCTGGCACATCTACATAATGTTGCGGACCTTCATTATTTTCTCTCCCTGTTTCTGTTTCTGGAGACCCCATAAGAAATCTACCTGCGGGAATTTTTACCATTTCTAGGGTGACTCCATTACCCAGGTTTTCTGTTATTACTTCTGCTTGATGTTGATGGCGACTGATTATTTCTCCTCTGGTATTTACTGTCACAGTCTTAAATTTTTGAATGGAAATATTTGTATTAGAGGTAGATGCTAATATTGTTTTTGTTGGTTTTGTTACTGGTATCGGTGTGGGTTTTAGTATGGGTAGAGGTTGTTGTTGAGGAGAAGGAACTGCTAATACTGTTTTTGCTTGTGTTGTTATCGGTGCTGGTGTTGGTTGTGGTGAAGTTGTCAAACCTAATGCTTCTAATACTTCTTTTGCATTTTCATAACGCTGGGAAAAATATTCATGTATCATCCTATCTAATATATTTGCTAGACGGTTACTTACTTGTGCTTGGTTTCGCCAGATTATATTTCCTGTCTTTGGGTCTGTGGGTAAATTTCCTGGGTTTTTACCGGTCAGTGCTTTTATTCCTACCATTCCTACTGCATATATATCGCTACTCAGTTTTGGTTTACCGATCGCCTGTTCGCTTGGCATATATCCTGGTGTTCCGACTGCTACAGTTAAGGTGGTTGTTCCTGGTTGGTTAGCTGTGGTTAATACGTTTATTTCTTTTACTGCTCCAAAGTCGATTAATACTATTTTTTTGTCTGATTTACGACGCATCAAGTTTTCTGGTTTGATGTCTCGATGAATAATATTATTTTTGTGAGCTACTGCTAATGCTGATAATATTCCTTTGAGTAGGGTAATAGTATAAGACTCGCTTAATTTTTTTCCTGATGTTAGTTCTTTACTTATATCTTGCCCTTCTATATATTCTTGTACTAGGTAAAATTCTGTTGCTTCTTGGAAATGGGCAAATAGTTTTGGTATTTGGTCTGAGTCTTTTCCTAGTTTGTATAAGGTTTCTGCTTCTGTTTCAAATAATCTTTGGGCAATGGTTAATGTTCCTGGGTCTGAACTTTTGGGTTTGAGGTGTTTGACTACGCATTTAGGTTTGCCTGGTAAGTCTAAATCTTGAGCTAGGTAGGTATCTCCGAATCCTCCACGTCCGAGGGACTGAATAATTTTGTATCGTTGTCTCAGGATTTTTCCAGACTGCATGATTTTTTCACTTATCAGTTCAGTTATTCAGATATTCAGACTTCTTCGTATACTATCTAGCCTTGTTTCAAAATTTTTTCAACCTGTGTAATTTAATTTTGCTGTTAAGTTAGGGAAATATGGTTTTTTTGGCCTCATTTATTTGAGTATATATGAGCGCACCTTTTCCATTATACTTATGATATCATGTCAAGTTTTTTTGTCAACTCCGTTTTTCAGTTATCAGTTATTAGACATCTCCGGAAAAGAGGGAGTAGGGAGTAGGGGGAAATAATTGATAATTTCTGTAGGATAATTGATTTAATTTTTTATTATTGGAGATGTCTATTAGTCTTTTTTAGTTCTCAGCGATGGGCGTTCCGAGTTTTTCGTATACTGCCTAGTGTCGCTACCCGGAAGTTAAAAGTCATGCATTTAAAAGCGAGTGCTAATTGGCGAGGTTTCCTACGTATAAAGTGCGGAAGTAATTCCGCACACAGCCCCTCCAGAATGTAAGACGCACATCTGACAGTCAAAAATATTGATTTGTAATTGTTTGAGGATTTTGTAACTGGTCAGTTATTTCCACCATCCTGCACTAGCTTTGTTTCAAAATTTTTCCCAGCTTTGTAATTTAATTTTGCTGTTGAGTTAGAGAGATATGGTTTTTTTGGCCGAGTTTTTTTGACTATATATATATGAGCGTATTTTTTCCAAAATTCTTAATAATACCATGTCAAGTCTGTTTGTCAACCCGATTTTTCAGTTATCAGTTTAGATAGAAATTTAACTTCTGAGTTCTGATTCTTTGAAATATCTCAATGCTAATTTCTCCTTTAAAGATAATAAAACTGAATGCTGAACGCTGTTTGCGCAGCATGACCTAGGAAATGCTGACAAAATTATTAGCAAGAATCTTTAATTTTTATTTTACAAATTAGCTAAAACTTATATTCGTTAAGCTATTCAGATTTTCCAGATTTTTTTTTGTACCTATAGATACTAAAAATAGTCATAGTAATTATCTATTAATTATCAACAGTAGTTTTAATTCTATAGGAGTTTACTTTGTCTCATACTGTATCTTTAAACACTTGGAAAATTTTAAGTTTTTTCTGAATTCAAGCCTTCCTTAATTACAAGAGATTTTATGTATAATTAAAGTCAAACTACTAAATTACTGACACAAAAATTTCATTTATTGCAATGTTTTAGTGAATTATATCTAAATACTTAAGGAAAATTATGGAAAATTATATTTAATTTTCTCCTGAAAGTTAGTTGTATTTATTGATAAAGAATAAATCAACACTACTTAATTTTCACCTGTAGATTGATCAAATAAATTATGAGACAATTTTGACAGTTTAGTAAGTATTTATGTTCTGTGTAGATTTTTTTTTACTTGACATAAAACCTTGAATATGTTAGAGAAATAATTGGTAATTTTCACCATATTTTGAGGGAATGAGAACAGATAAAACTAACCTCAAGTCTGCTAAATAAATTAATTTTTAAGATTAAATCAAAATGCCTAATATTTCTAAATATAAAATTTATGAAGTTAAGTAAAGCAGAGAATTGCAATGAATTCATAGATAAATATTAGTTGATCAACCATTTTATGCTCAAATAACTTATCCAATCGAAACAACTTGTGAAATCAAATAACTATTAATTCAAGCAATTATTAATAAATTTTCTTTGAATACTTATTTAATTAAATCAAGAGGAGTAATGAGTAAAAAAAATCCTATATATAAACAGATTTTACCACAACTAACAAGTGCCTTACTAAGTTTAATTGTACTGTTACCAACCCCAAGTAGAGCTAATACTTTATTAGGAATAATTCGAGATGATGGAAATACAGATGAATGGAATAACATCATTACACGAATACGCAATCTAGGTATCAGTTATGAACCAATTGATTTAAGACAAATTAATACAGTAGCTGACCTATCTGGGGTGAGAGTTATCTTTTTAGCAAACATTGAAACCTTAACTCAAACTCAAGTAGACATTATAGAAGAGTGGGTAAAACAGGGAGGGAAATTAATAGCTAGTGGCCAGGTAGGGAGAAAATCTAAACCAGGAGTAAGGCAAGAATTGCGATCGCTCCTTGGGTCTTACTGGGCCTTTCCCCTGAGTCAACCCACAACACCGGAAGCAAAATATCGTTGTTTAGATATTGCCTGCAAAAAATCTACCAGTTGGACACCGATGGGAAATGACCAAGATACTGTTGAGGGTGGAGTATTAATTCCGGCAGGGTTAAGCAGTACAACTGCAGCTACTTGGAAAGGAAGTTCAGGTTCTTCAGCGGTAGTAATTACTCCTCAAGCAACTTACTTCGGTTGGAACTGGGGTAGTAGTACGTCTGTAAGGTTAGATAGTGCTTGGTTGCAAGCTGTGTTAAATCGCTATCAGAGTCAGCCACAATTTACAGCGAGAAATAATAATCCATTAACCACACCGAATAGTAGTCCGATAACCACACCGAATAGTAGTCCGACTGTACCCATCACTCCTAGCACTAACCCAGTTAAAATTAGACCCCGTATTTCCTCTGCACCACCAACGACTGAAAATAGGAATCCAGTTAAAGTTCAACCTAGAACTACACCTGTAAATTCAAATATAAATCAACCTCCTACGACAACTCAAAATTCGACTGAAAATAGGAATCAAGTTAGAGTTCAACCAAGAACTGCACCAGTAAATTCAAATACAAATCAATCTCCTACGACAACTCAAAATTCGACTGAAAATAGGAATCAAGTTAGAGTTCAACCAAGAACTGCACCAGTAAATTCAAATACAAATCAATCTCCGACGACAACTCAAAATTCGACTGAAAATAGGAATCAAGTTAGAGTTCAACCAAGAACTGCACCAGTAAATTCAAATATAAATAAATCTCCGACGACAACTCAAAATTCGACTGAAAATAGGAATCAAGTTAGAGTTCAACCAAGAACTGCACCAGTAAATTCAAATATAAATCAACCTCCTACGACAACTCAAAATTCGACTACAGCTCAAGATAATATTTGGCTGAGAAGTCAGCAACAGAAGACAAACACCGAACAAAAATCACCACAACCAAATCAACCACCAGAAACATTAGGTAGTCAAAATAATAATTTAACCTCACAGATAAATACAGTTCCCAAGAGTAATAATGTTTGGGACAGATTTCGAGAACAAATAAACCGACAAAACCAACAAGCTGAAAATATCAGTACCAAGGAAAGCGTTGTTAATTCACTGGAAAACTCTAGTTCAGAAACCACAAAAAATAATAGAGGAAATATTTGGAACAGAGCTAGACAACAAACTGAGCAACAAAATCAACCAACTGAAAATATCAGTACCAAGGAAACCGATAACCCTACTTCAGAAACCACAAAAAATAATAGAGCAAATATTTGGAACAGATCCAGACAACAAACAACTACACCATCCCCTCGCCGTAACCCCCTAGCTTCCATACTCCGACCTTTGCCCTCACCAGAGGGACAAGTACCAAACTCGCAAACAGACCCTTCATCAGAATCAGCACCTGCGGGTTTGGAAGTCAGACAAGGGAACTATCCAATTAGCAGAGCAGAAGCTAATGCAATGTTGCAAGAGTTAAATAATCTCTTGGGTAGATTTGAAAGTGCTTTGGTTGCAGCTAAGTCAGCAAATGTAGAAGTTAATTTGTCAGCAGATAAAGGTAGGTTGGTAGCTACCAATAGCGATCGTAGTACATTTGTTGCTCAAAGAAATCGAGAAATAAGTGATGCTCAACAAATAGTCGAACGAGCACGCTTGGCAATTCAAAGATTCCCCCAACAGGTAGCATCCAAACAATATGCCACTGCTAGAAATCAATGGCTGCAAACAAGGCAAATGTTGTGGCAGAATTATCCCACTGATGGGGAAAGAGCAGGGGCTGAAATTAGAGCTGTGTGGTTAGACAGGGGTACAATTGTGAGGGCGCGGTCGGAACGTGGTCTGGCAATGGTTTTTGACCGACTTGCTGCTGCTGGTATTAATACTGTTTTCTTTGAAACTCTGAATGCTGGTTACACAATTTATCCCAGTAATGTTGCTCCCAGACAGAATCCTTTGACAATTTCCTGGGACCCACTTGAGTCTGCTGTTAAATTAGCTCGCGAGCGGAATATGGAGATACACGCTTGGATTTGGACGTTTGCGACGGGGAATAAGGCTCATAATCGCGCTCTCGGTCAGCCAGATAGTTATTTGGGTCCGGTGATTTCGGCTCACCCCAATTGGGTGATGACTGATAAAAGGGGTCGTAAAAGACATCCTTCTGATGGCAAGGTTTATATGGACCCTGCTAATCCTTATGTTCGACAATATCTGTTGAGGATAATAGATGAAATTGCTAGTCGCTATCAGGTTGATGGGATTCAACTTGACTATATTCGCTATCCTTTTCAAAATCCTGGTCGGAATTTTTCTTATGGTTACAGCACGATAGCTCGCCAACAGTTTCAGCGGTTGCATGGTGTAGACCCGATGAAGATTTCATCACGCGATCGCCAAAATAGGTGGAAGTGGACTGAGTTTAAGATTAATCAAGTTAATAGCTTTGTTGCGGATATTTCCAAGTTTCTCAAACAGAAATATCCAAGGATGATTTTGTCGGCGGCGGTGTTTCCTTTTCCACGTCATGAGCGTTTTGATAAAATTCAGCAAGATTGGGAAACTTGGGTTCTCAGGGGTGATATTGATTTGTTGACTCCGATGACTTATGCTTTGGATACGAATCGTTTCCAGCAAATTACGCAACCGCTGACAAGTACGCGAGTATTAGGTAGTACTTTGATAACGCCTGCAGTTAAGCTTTTGAATCTTCCTGAAATTGTTGCGGTTGATCAAATTCAGGCGGCGAGGGATTTGCCTACAGGAGGTTACATTATTTTTGCTGCGGAAAGAATTACTGGGGGGTTACATGGATTTTTGACTCGTACTCAGGGAGGACCGGAAACTGGGAAGAATAATAGAGCTTCATTGAGTACTTTTACGAACCCTTCTCATGTTGTGGTGGGTCCTATTCCGTATCGACAACCGTTTGCAGCAGCAGCAGATCGTTTTCAAGCTTTGAAAAAGGAATGGAGTTTTTTGTTGGCAAATGAGCAACTTTCTATGAGGAAGTCTGAACTTGAGAGTTGGCGGAATAAAGCTGAGGAGTTGGCAGCAGATTTGAATCAATTAGCTGAAAATCCCGATAATAGTAGTTTGAATAAAGCTAGAAATAGTTTGAGAAGATTTCAGTTACAGTTTAGAGGTTCTATGAGTGTTCATAGGAGGGAGAATGCTTATCAAGTTCAGACTTGGCAAAATCGTTTAGCTGCTTTGGAAATGTTGTTAAATTATGGCGATCGAGTGCGGTTAAAAAGTGGGAGATTTTAAGTTTGCTAGTTGTGTTGGTGTAGGATAGTGTTACGCCATAGCATATTATTTTAAGAACCGCAACATTGATTGGTTTTCGCGGACGACGCTTCCCTTCGGGAGAGCGCGGGTCTCCAACCAACGTTGAGATCAAACTGACTGAATTGATACTTTATCCTAAAATATAAAATTGATATTCTTTTTTAGTGCTATTTCCTGACTTCTATTTTCTAACTTCTGACTTCTTAAAGTCAGGGTTGACAATTAGTAAACTTTAAAGTTATAATTAAATATTTATATTCCACGGCACTATTAAGTAGCATTTAATACACATTATCACTGCTACTGATAGGTCAGCATAGACACTGATACACTAGCAAAAGAACCTTGAAAAATTAATAACAGCAGCTTTTTAATCATTTCTAGTTTTTTAGGAGTGGTTAAAGGGTAGTTTTTCGTCTTTGCTATCCTATCGACGTACCTAGCAGAAGCCTTCTATGGAGGAAGTGTACTAACGCTAAAATCCTGATTCTTTTAGCGCTTCGTTTGAAGCAGAACTAGTTGAAACAAAATAATTGGAGAATTTGATATGGAAGAAATTCTTTTCACCGAAACTCTAGAAATAGATGAGACTACAGTCTTTTCCTTGGGAGATGAATATGCGACTCTTGACCGTAGCATTGTTGATGCTGTTAAAGCAGAATTTAAGTTAGGAGAAATCTATCTCCCTGTCCCTGAAGATTATGCGTTCAACGTCACTGGGAAAGAATATTCCAACAATGCAGATAAAGATACTAATGGAACACCCGATCCTGGACAAACCCTTGAGTGGTTTGGAAATGGCTTAACAAACGATGGGTTTGATTATGGGATTGCAGGTCAGGTAGATGCCATGGCGAATCGAGGAGACGCTTTCTTCCATGCAGTTATTGCAAATCAAGCTAACCTATCCTTTTCCACAACCTTTGATGACAACATCTACTTTCAAACCCCTAGCGGTTGGAATGGAGTTGATTACACCCGTGATCAAATTGATCTACCAGGTGTTCCAGGTCCAATAGATCCTGGAGTGCTTGATGTAGATGCCTTAGAAGTTTGGGGACCTGTAGATGCTAACCGCTTCTCCATATATGGATATCCTAATGTAGCTGTCTACGACCATAACCCTGTGACAGGAATTAACACCCCACTATATTTCACACCAGAAATTGCTCGAGCTATTGGTGTACCTCGTACACATTGGCATTTAGTTAACGTTGATGCCATGATGACATTTGGGAATGACTTGATTATGTTTAGCGTTGATCCTATCTCTGAAGTAGGGTTAGATGGAGGTGAAATCTGGGTTTGGGATCGTGCTGCTGGAGGTGCGGCTAGTTTCCTTGATCATGGGGGTAATACTTTTGATACTGGTTTTGACGTGATGGGAACTTTTGGCACAGCTTCAGAAAATATCAATGCTCTAGAAGCTGTTCAACAATACTATATACCATGGATTTCACCAGAGTTTCTCATTCCAACTGAAATTCCCTCAGAAGGCTTTATAGCTGACCCACTTCCCCTTTCTATAGAAGGATTTTAAACCTAAAAGATATCGGGAGGAAAGTTCTCGGAAGATTTATCCCCTGGTTGAATAACGACACGCGGGTTTCAACCCGTAGTAAAAATCTGCTATCCTAGCTAGTTTTCATTATCTTTTTCCTTCTCAAATGTTGGTAATTATACTAAATCCGGTTTAGAAGGGAGATTATTGTGAAGGTAAGGCAGAAGCCAAAATATCTGTATTCTATGTTAATGAAAACTGCTATAATTAACCCCAACTATCTGAAATACAGAAAATTGGGGCTGTTTTTTGAGCATATTTTATTAGGCATTTTTCAGGTGATTATAACTATCACCAAAATTAGGCTATGGCAGACTCTTGAGTCCGAGCAAAAATCATTCTACCCGCAGAAGTTTGCAGGGAACTGGTGACAATAACTCTAACCTCATCTCCAACATATTCACTACCTGATTCCACAACTACCATTGTACCATCATCTAGATATCCAATACCCTGAGATGGTTCCTTCCCTGCCTTACGAATTTTAATTTCAATAGTATCACCAGGTAGATAACTTGGTCGTACTGCTTGAGTCAAATCGTTAATATTCAGTACCATAACTTTTTGTAGACTAGCAACTTTAGACAAATTGTAGTCATTAGTTAACAAAGTACCATTAATTTCCAGAGCAAAATGAACCAATTTAGCATCTACTGTAGAAATGTCTTCATAGTCTGCAAAATGAATTTGAATCTGAGAAGGGTAAACTGCTTTAAGTCTATTTAAGATGTCTAACCCTCTTCTACCCCTAACTCTTTTTTGATCGTTAGAAGCATCAGCTATCAGTTGTAGTTCCTGTAAAACGAAATGTGGTACCAGAATTTGCCCCTCAAGAAAACCTGTTTCCAGTAAATTTTCTATCCTACCATCAATAATACAGCTAGTATCCAAAATTTTAGTAGTAGCAGGCTTAAGAGTACCTTCTGCTACTAATACTGTATCTAGACTGTTAGGATTAATCAGCCGTAAAAAACCACGACCATGAGTATCAGCAACGTTAACTCCTGTAAAGCCTAACATGACACTGCCTAAAACTGCTATAAGAGGCTTAATAAAGCTAAATTCCTCTGGAATAGGAAGTAAAAAGAGTGGCGCTAGCATTAAGTTTGCCACCAATAGTCCAATTACTAATCCTATTGCTCGAGTTAATAATAAGTCAACTGGCATCTGGGCAACTTTTGCTTCCACTCGCCGATATGTAGTTTGGAATACCAATCCCAATACAAAGCCAATCAAGGAGGTAAAAGCAGCTAATACTGAACGTAAACCTTCAATATTGGTAACTTCTAATAATACATTGGGGGGTAATAGTTCTATGCTATAGAATCCTATTCCTGCTCCAGCGAGTACAAATGAAATGATAATGATTGCGTCAAGCATTTTTTTAGTTTGTTTTATAGATATAGAAATTTTCCCATTAGGTACTCAGCAATAGTGAGTAATAACCATAATTTTTGGGCTGCTCAATGTTGCTTCTATTATATCTTCAAGTAAATGTTCCATTCTTGAGAGTTTTCTTGTTCTCAGCTTCCTCAACTCATAAAAATTTTGAAGCTATTCATAATGAACTTTGCTTTTCACAGTTCCTACTAAAGTATAAAATCTATCTTGTAGCAAAGATGATGTGATTATTTTTACTTTGGTTTTAATGACAACATTTTGAATATTACGTCTTTGAAATAGTCATACGGTTATATCTTAAAGTTATTTTTTTTACTTTTTACTTAAATAATATTTCTATTGATCGGCATTAGTTTTTGATAATTTACTGTATTACTACTCTTAATTAAATTCATAATTGTTTAAGATAGTTTTATATAAGAATATATTTTGTAATGAAAAGGCCAATCGGAAATTACTATATCCCTAGTTCGGCTTATGTCCATATACCTTTTTGCCGACGGCGGTGCTATTACTGTGATTTTCCGATTTCTGTAGTGGGCGATAATAAAAGAGGTGATAATTTTTCTCCTATTCAAGAATATGTGGAGGTAATTTGTGAGGAAATAAACATTACAAAATCTTTTGACCGACCCCTAGAAACTATTTTCTTTGGCGGTGGTACACCCTCTCTTTTGTCAGTGAGTCAATTGAACCAGATTCTAGATGCCCTAGAGCAAAAATTTAGAATTGTGGCCAATGCTGAAATCTCTATAGAAATGGACCCAGGAACTTTTGACTTAAAACAGGTACGAGGATATAAATTCCTAGGGATAAATCGAGTTAGTTTAGGGGTACAAGCATTTCAAGATGAGTTATTAAAGGTTTGTGGGAGAACCCACAATGTCTCGGATATTTACAAAGCAGTAGACATATTACATCAAGCAGGAATTGTTAATTTCAGCATAGATTTAATTTCGGGACTGCCACATCAAACT
This sequence comes from Okeania sp. SIO2C2, assembly GCF_010692625.1. Lineage (NCBI taxonomy): Bacteria > Bacillati > Cyanobacteriota > Cyanophyceae > Oscillatoriales > Microcoleaceae > Okeania > Okeania sp. SIO2C2. Next base: position 6,682 of record NZ_JAAHGM010000081.1, on the reverse strand, counting down.
CTAGAACAATGGCAAACTTCTTTAGAAGCAGGAATTGCTATTTCCCCAACTCATATATCTAGTTACGACCTCGTAGTAGAAGCTGTAACAGCTTTTGGACGTTATTATCAACCTGGTAATCCTCCTTTACCTACAGATGAAACAGCTGCTCAAATGTATCGAATGGCACAGCAGTTAATATCAATTTCAGGATATGAACATTATGAGATATCTAATTACGCCAAGCCAGATTATCAGTGTGGTCATAATCGAGTCTACTGGGAAAATCTTCCTTATTATGGCTTTGGTATGGGTGCAGCAAGTTATGTAGCAGGGGAAAGATTTACCCGACCACCTACACGCAAAGAATATTATCAATGGGTGCAATCTGTCGATAGGCAATACAAGCTATCGCTTCAAGATCGTAGTTTTAAACATCAGGGTATTGATACATCTAATAACTGCTTAGAAGCTAATCAGGAGTGTTTGTTAGAAACACTAATGTTAGGATTTCGCTTGGCAGATGGAATAAATCTATCAACATTATCTCAGCGTTTTGGTCAACAAACTGTAGATCAAATATTAATCTATTTGCAACCCTATCAAAAGTTAGGGTGGGTAGAATTAATTAATCCAAAAGGTATAGTAACCTTATTCTCAAACAACCAAAAATTTCCAGTAGAAGGATATTTGAGGTTAACCGATCCTGAAGGTTTTTTGTTCTCCAATACAGTTTTATCGACGTTATTTAGTAAACTGAGTAATTCTATCAGTATGGAGTACTAAAATATGAGCATTTATACTGGTAAAATAATAGGTTTATAGTGGACGATTTAAGCCTAATTAATTTTCTTCAACAAAAGCAATTAAAAATGTGCTGAAGCGATCCCTATTAGTTTATAATAATTGTATTGGCACTCAAAGATATCAAGGTTCAGTAGGGTTGCTAATCGGCAACAAAAACTTAGAGGGAATGAAAAACTGTGACTATAGCACTAGATAGACTACCAAAAAAACAAGTTCAAAAAATTCTTTGTTTCTATGTGAATACTACTCACAAGATACAGATTGCTAGAATTAGTAATCCTCAAAATGAATATTGGGAACATACTGTTTTCCCAGGAGAACGTTTCTTATTTGAAGCAGTTCCAGAAGCAGAATTAGAAATTCATCAAAGCATAGAAAATGCTGAAATTAGGTGTGAACATTTTTTGTGCAAGGACTTGAAAGTTGATGAGTAAGTAACAGTTGAAAAGTACTCAAAATTAGTTTCATCAGGTAAGTAGGAAATAGTTAGTGATTGATATTTTTTTTAGATTGATCACTAACTATTGTTATGGATCGACTTAGGTCAAATATTGTTAACTAGCTATCAGCATTTCAGCACTCAGCAGATGATTGATAAATATATTGGGGATGGGAAGATTACATAATTATTTGTATTTGTATACTTGTATTTCAGATAAAATTGCTTTTTTACTCTCTTGCTCAACTTTCAGCTTTTGTGAAGTAACTGTAGCGTTTTATGACAATTTCCCGTATAATAAGCTGCCCCTATTTCCTCTAAATTAAGTGGAATCATCCCCACTGCATGAGCACCATCTACTAATGTATCCACACCTCGTTTAGCTAATTCTTTTACCAGTTGTTTAATGGGAAATACAAATGCTGTTTGACCACATTAGTAGTCAAGCAATGCGAGTTTTGTTCTTGGTGAAATATGTTTGATAACTGCTTCAACCGACATTCCGCAGGTCTAGCTTGTAGTGTCAGGTATTTATTGCTCAGATTTTTACATGATAGGCATTACGAGCAAGGTTTAAGTATAAATACATACTACATCAACTATTGACTATAATTCTTAATATTAGAATCTGTGTTCCACCATCTTCGTGGAAAAAGGTACTGTAGTATGTTTGTCGTGCGGAATGTGGGCTTCAATTATTTGTTGCGGAGACTCTGCTGGAAAAGGTAGAGATGCGACTATCACTTTTGCAGCTGTGCGATCGCTAACAAAATTCAGGGCATTACGACAGGCGTTGTATTTTTGGTCTGTGGTTAATAACTCATCGGTAGGGGAAAAGTTGAGTGAGCGTAATACTGCATTTACCCCAGTGCTTGCATTTGGAACAAATATTAACTTCTCTGACTATGTACCTACAAATTTTGCTAACTTTTCTTTACCTTCATCCAGTAGAGTTTCAAACTCTCGGACAAAAAAAATGTACTGCTTCTGTTTCCAACTGTTCCTGGGGCGTTGCACAGTGACGAATGATTAAGGTAATTGAGGGATTTGCTGATGTTTCAAATAATAGATCAGCAAGGGAACTGATTTGCACAACATATCAATGGACTTGGAGTAGCATAAAGTTTTGCGATGTAACCTAGCGTGCGTAGTGTCTTAAACGGCAATTTTCTCCTTCTACTCTCGTCATTGCTGCGGGTGCTGACCAGGTGATCACAATCCTCGATTAAGCTTGGATTTACCTTGTACCCGTCAGTAATATAAAGAAAACAAGCCCAACCTTGAATCATCTGCCATAATATTGTGAAGGTAACGGCGGAGCGATCGCCCCCGTACAAACTTGAGAATTCCTGGCATTTGGCTATTTACGACTGTCCAGACCCAAATTTGGTTTTTTTTGAGCCAACAAAAGTTTGCAGTTCATCAAGCGTGAGCTGTTTCAGGAATTTCATAGTTCTCCAAAGCGAATATGTGCTTGGTGCAAGCCGTACCCAGTTAAGCACAGTATTGTGGGAAATACCAGTCACTCTCTCAATGGCTCCCAATCCCATGCCGTTAAGGGACATTTTTACACAAAGCTCTTTAACATCAGAACTATAACCCGCAGGACAGGGGCTATCTCGAAATTGACGGCCACAGTCACGGCAAAGATAACTCTGTTTTCCCTGACGATGACCATTTTTAACTACTTTATGGCTTTGACAATCAGGACAATCCATCTCTCAATCAAATTCTAGAATATCATTCTCTATTGTGCAACACCGTTCCTGGAGTCTCATCTGAGCTGTCAATACCTACAATGGACATGCTCCAAAAGACCCATAATTGAGAAAAGTAACATTTGGGTTAACAGACCAATATAGAGGCTAGTTATTTGTATGTTCGTACTGAAACATTAATTTATTAGTTCTAGAATCTTGAACTTAAGATTTTAGTCTAAAAATAGAACTACTAACTATCTCTAGGTCAAAAACCTAAAATTTTAAAACTCCCCGGGCGGGATTCGAACCTGCGACCAATCGGTTAACAGCCGACCGCTCTACCGCTGAGCTACCGAGGAATATGTAACTTTATCTCTGAGCTACGATTACTAATCTTAACCCTAACTCAACATATTTTGCAACCCTTTTTTATATTTTTTTTATTAATAGTTCTAATAATGTAGTTTTATTAAACTAATTTGACTTTCAGGTATTATTATGGTAATAAGTAAAAGCTATTTACCCATTCTTAGTTCAGCTAGGCGCTTTTGAGACTCTAGGTCTAGGTAATTAGCCAAAAAACGGCCTGATGTTCTTTTGCTTCGTTGACATCTACGCCGAACGCTACTTGCTACACTTTCAATGTCATGGGCAAGCTGTTGAGAAGATATCCATTCTGCACCATAACCTACCACAGTAAGTTGTTGAACACGATCTGAAGTCGCAACAATTAACCTACTCTTAGACAGGCGCATCTCTTGACGAAGATTAGCACAAGCTTTCTCTATATATGTATCTGCTGTCTGGCCGAATTCTGTATAATAAACAGATAAACGATCGGTAATAACCTCTTTAACTGTAGGAGTATACTGGTATTGAGAATCAAATACTATACGAGTATTCAAATCTTGACTAGCACTATAATTTACCATCGCTTCTATCAAATCTCGTCTTGCTGTTTCCAAGCCATTAATCTTAAAGCTTTCTTGGAGGCGAGGCCAGATACCAATAACATTATAGCCATCTACGAGCATAACCTTTCGTCTTAAAGAGCGTGACATGATTCAAAGGGATAATTCTCCACAGAATGTTAACAAATACTAATGTAATATAACATTTATTCAGATTCTATCGTGGTCAAAAAAAATAATCCCTAAACTTTCAAAGCTTGAGAGTTTAAGGATCAGAAATTTTGCTGTAATAGTGAGATAAATTTTCTATAGATTAATATTTTCCACAAGGACATTGATTCTTCTTAACCTATTTTTTGGAGATTAAAGTTTGATCTCAGGGAGGTATCGAATCACTATCTGCCTAGTTTGATTTTTTCTATTTCTACTATCATCCCTATCTGCCATTCCTCCTTCTTATACTTTGTATCTTTGTATCTTTGAGAGTAATGTAGATTAGGAAGTTCAAGTTTAAGCCAAATATTTAACTCATTGAGGGTGCTAGGGGCAGCTATAAGTCCCGCGCTATATCTGAAACATTAGCGCCGGGATACATGGACTCCCCCAAGCTGATTTGATCCGCTCAACCCCCCACTAAAATCATCAATGTAAAAGTCAGCATCGGGAGGATGTCACTCAAACTTTTCTTTAACAGTTTCGGGTTTCCGTATTACTGCTTGACCTCGATCTAATACAAATGCTCCATCACAATAATCCAGCTCATTTAGACGATGAGTAACCCACAGAGCAGTAATACCTCTGTTTTTCACCAAGCTTTGAACTTGAGTGACCAAATCTAATTGACTGTCTGGGTCAAGTAAAGCAGTAGGCTCGTCCAACAGCAAGATGTCACAATTACGAGCAATAGCTCCAGCAATTGCTATCCTTTGTTTTTGACCCCCGCTTAAAGCATATATAGGACGCCTTTGTAAATCTAAAAGATTGACTGCTGTTAAAGCATCTTCTACCCGATGACGAATTTGAAGTTGAGAAAGTCTCTCTTCAACCAGTCCAAAAGCCACATCTGCTCCCACAGTAGGCATCACCAATTGATGGTCAGGATTTTGGAAAACAAAACCCATTCGCCCTTGAAAATGAATTTTTCCAGACTGAGGAGACAAAAGTCCTGCTAATACCCTTAACAAAGTTGATTTACCACTACCATTAGTACCCAGGAGCATCCAGAATTCTCCCTTTGGTACTTTTAGAGAACAAGAACGTAAAACCTGACTACCATTAGGCCAATCAAAACAAAGGTCTTGTACTACAATCGCTGGACGAGTAATTTGAATACTGTTATCCCTAGGGTTCATTGTGTCAGGGCAACAAAACCAGGTGGTCTTCCAGTAGCTGCAGCACCAGATTTTTGGGAAATCTGGACCCCAGAAATTTCACTGGCTAGTATAGCAATCTTTTTCTCAGGCATTTTCTCACAAGTAAGTTCTATAACTTGAGGATTACCAGAACGAATAGACTCAAGGACTTGTTGATAAACAGCTTCAGCATCCTCAGCTAACTTACGTTGTACTGAAAATGGTGCGGGGGTATATTTCACAATAATGTCAATAGTGAACATTTCTTAGTGATAAGTATAATAAACGTTATACATAAATATAGTCATATATATTCAAACAATGTCAAATATCTTCGTGAATTTGTACAAAAGAGCGACTAAGTATTTGACAAAATTTAATAACTCTCGACCATACATTTCATGCCCTAATCAAGTCGGCTGAGAATTCAAGGCTAAATTACCATCACAGAATCTTGCGTAGTGGCCTGTTAAGCCTTAAATGTTGTATTAGGGCATGTCATCAATTAAAGAGGTTGACATTAAAATTATAATATGATTATGAATAATAACTATCAGGAATAACAAATGATGCCGAGGAGCAGGTGATAGAGCCTTTGACCTACAGAGGAATAGAAGTAGTGATTCCTCCGAAAAAAAAACTGCGCGTGAACTTCGTAATTACGATGAGATATTGTATCAAGCACGTCTATGAATTGAAAATTTTTTCGCGCCTTCTCAAACAATATAGAGCGATCGCTACTAGATAAGATAAACGTTAAAGTTATCTGAGCTTGCCCCATAACCATTGAGAATACTTAACTTCAAAGTCTAAATCTAAAATCTAAAAAACAAATCGTCTCTAAAAACTATTTTTTTTTGTTGCTCCAACGAGAAATTATCTATATAATGATAACTAAGGTAAAGAAATTTAAACAATGTTTACAAAACCTCTCATATTCTGCTATGGCAGAACAATAATTATTAAGAGAAGGTTGAGATAAAAACGTTACCTGTAGTTATCATAATTATTTGGAGAATTCCGTAATGACTGTAGCAGTCGGACGCCCGCAGAGTCAACGAGGACCATTTGATGTCCTGGATGACTGGCTGAAACGCGATCGCTTCGTATTTGTAGGCTGGTCTGGTATACTCTTGTTCCCATGTGCTTTTCTGGCCATTGGAGCATGGTTAACTGGAACCACCTTTGTTACTTCCTGGTATACCCACGGGTTAGCCAGTTCTTACTTAGAAGGCTGTAACTTCCTGACCGTAGCTGTCAGCAGCCCCGCCAACAGTATGGGACATTCCATACTCTTCCTCTGGGGTCCAGAGGCTCAAGGAGACTTTGCTCGTTGGTGCCAAATCGGTGGGTTGTGGTCATTCACAGCTCTCCATGGTGCATTCGCTCTGATTGGTTTCTGCCTACGTCAGATCGAAATCGCCCGTTTGGTAGGAATACGTCCTTACAACGCCATTGCCTTCACAGGTCCAATTGCAGTATTTGTGAGTGTAT
>NZ_JAAHGM010000080.1:0-27952 GCF_010692625.1 Okeania sp. SIO2C2 | reverse complement strand
ACATTTCATAATTTTTCTGCCTAATTAGCGTTGGCGGAGCCTAGCGGCAGCTATATCGCTCCTTTCTCAAATCATACCTTAATTCACCAACGCCGTTTTTTCCACTAAGAACTTTGTACTGTCCAGTTATATATTAGAATTAAAATAACATTATAGCGTTTCTCAAGTTACTGAGGTACTGTTGTTTTTCTTATTTTCTATTCCCTGTTTTCTGAATTACTACCCCCTACTCCCTACCTTACAAGGGTAGGTTTTTGACAATAAAGGGAAAATAGGGTAAGACAAGGTAGACAAGGGGGAAAGTGGACAAGGAAGCAGAAACAACGAAAATTAAAACTCATAAAGATTTACTTATCTATGACGTCAGCATAAAATGGCAGAAATGAAAATTTTTGAGCTATCAAATTTGCTGTAAATAGCTCTTAATATCTACGCTTTTTTTTCCCTTGTCACCAAGTCCTCCAAGTCTAGTCATAACCAGAAAGTAAAGAACCAGAAAGTAAAAAACCTCCCCTTATAAACTACTCCCTACTCCCTAAAACAAATTAATTTTGTACCTTATCAGTATGGGAATTGGTATATACATTATATTTCATCAGCCCAAGTAAGTATCTAAAATAGAAATTTAAAACCCAATTTTTATCATGTCTACTATCTCTTCTTTGTTGATTCGTCGTGCCCGCATCCTTCTACCTGATGGGGAATTTTTGATTGGTGATGTGCAAACTCAAGGCCGAGAAATTATTCGGGTTGCTCCAGAAATTTCATCTTCTCAAGCTCCAGAAAAAATCATAGATGCTGAAGGTTTAACTTTATTACCGGGAGTAATTGACCCCCAGGTACATTTTCGGGAACCTGGGTTAGAACATAAGGAAGATTTATTTACTGCTAGTCGAGCTTGTGTGAAAGGTGGTGTTACTTCTTTTCTGGAAATGCCTAATACTAAACCGTTGACTACGACTCAAGCTGCATTGGATGATAAGTTACAACGAGCAGCTCAAAAATGTTTGGTGAATTTCGGTTTTTTTATTGGGGCAACGGCAGAAAATTTACCCGATCTTTTAACAGCTAATCCTACTCCTGGGATTAAAATTTTTATGGGTTCTATGCACGGACCTTTGTTAGTAGATACTGAGGAAAAATTAGAGCCTATTTTTGCTAGGGGAAAAAGATTAATTGCTGTTCATGCAGAAAATCAAGCTCGAATTGATGCCAGGAAAAAAGAGTTTGCTGGTATTTCTGACCCTGCTATTCATTCACAAATTCAGGATAATGAAACTGCTTTATTGGCAACTAAGATGGCTTTGAAATTGTCGAAGAAGTATGAGCGGAGGTTACATATTTTGCATACTTCGACTGGAGATGAAGCTGAATTGTTACGTCAGGATAAACCTAGTTGGGTAACTGCTGAAGTTACGCCTCAACATTTGTTATTAAATACGAGTGCTTATGAAAAAATAGGCAGTTTAGCTCAGATGAATCCTCCTTTAAAATCTGCTTGGGATAATGAAGTTTTATGGCAAGCTTTGTTGGATGGGGTGATTGATTTTATTGCTACGGATCATGCTCCTCATACTTTGGAAGAAAAGGGTAAAAGTTATCCAAATTCTCCTTCGGGAATGCCTGGGGTGGAAACTTCTTTACCTTTAATGTTGACTCAAGCTATCCAGGGAAAATGTTCTGTTGCTCAGGTTTCTAATTGGATGTCTACTGCTGTTGCTCAGGGTTATGGGATTCCGAAAAAGGGGGCGATCGCTCCTGGTTTTGATGCGGATTTAGTATTAGTTGATTTGGATAATTATCGCCCTGTTTTAAGAGAGGAATTAATGACAAAATGTGGGTGGAGTCCGTTTGAAGGATGGAGTTTAACTGGTTGGCCTGTTGTTACTATTGTTGGGGGAAATGTTGTGTTTAATCGTGGTGAATTTAATTCTGAGGTTCGGGGTAGAGCTTTGACATTTTCAGATGTTTACTAACTAATTATATTTACTAACTAATTATAGAAGAAGAAAGAAGGAACAAGGAAGAAGGAAAATCTTACGTTATTAGATATTTGTAGTGCGGACATCTTGACCGCGACGGGTGTACCTTACGCTTAAAAGAAGAAGGAAGAAGGAAAATCTTACGTTATTAGATATTTGTGGGCATCTTCCCCGCAACGGGTGTACCTCACGCTTAGTGAAATCTGCTGTAATTTTTCCCTATTGCCAAAGCAACTTTTTGGCGTTGCTGAAATGTAATGGTAAGTAGCTGAAGGTAAAATTGAAAAACTTATGTTTTGCGTTGATAATTAACAGGACTTACCCACAGAAACTAAATCCAGTGAGGGTGCCATTCGGAGCTTGGGGTTAGCCAATGCCATTCGCCCCTAAATAGGCGTTTTCAAGCTGAACTTGCGTAAGTCCTGACTTACAGCGCTTCCCGTTGTTATGAGGTACAACCCGAAGCGGGCAAGATGCCAGCACTACAATATTTTCATCACTTACCCTGTACCTCATTTGCCCGAAATATACTGTAATCTAAAAATCATTACCATTCAGCAACGCCAACTTTTTTCCCGCAAAAATTTTTGACATTATGTGCAACTACAAAAGAAACAGTCTAAAAGGCTAAGTATAATTTTAACTAATCAAAATAGATTAAACAATTGTTTATTAAAATCAAAACTACTTAAATTTAGGCAAAATTATTAAAAATTATCTAACGTACTTGCTTGATCACAGCGATTTGTATCATACTTTAAACATTGATATGATGCTTTACTTGTATCTAACAGTAAAAATATTCTGTTTCTAGGAAGCTAAAAGCCAGTATTTACGTTAAAACCATCCTCAAAATCATAATTTGAACCTCATTATAGATAACGGCAAAAAAACAAATTTCCAATAAGCATAAATATTTAAGTAAATATAACTATTGACAAATTCCTTTTTGTTGGTATGTCAACGTAAGCTTTTTTTCGACTAGAGATTAAGTCAGAGGAGAAAAAATTAAAATGTATAAAAAATCAAAAGAGCTAACAGAAATCATCAGAAAAGTAGACAGCCTTTCACCAGAAGAGCAATTATCTTTAATATCTTATGTAATAGGTAGATTAAAAATGTGTGAAATCAAAAAAAAGCCTAGTAGAGATTGGAAAGACTTAGAAGGAATAGCACCTAATTTACTAGAAAGAATGGATGCTCAAGAGTATGTTACTCGGATGAGACGAGGAGAGTTTCCCGAGTTAGAAATTCAACAAAAGAAATTGGGTAATTAACAGTGGATATAGAAGAAAGTCTCCAGGGTGTAACTCACTTATTTATAGACACTGCTCCAATTATTTACTATGTTGAACAAAACCTCCGATATCTAGAAACAGCAAGAGCAGTATTTAATTATATTTGTAGTGGCTTAATTTCCTCAATGTATTTTTTCTCTAAATTATCTAATTCTAATAGAGGAGCTTCAATATAGTAGATATAAACTTTATCCAATCCTTTTCTAGCAAACTGTTTGTAACGATGATGAGTTTTTCCTGCCCAACGCTTTCTTAAGTTTTGAGCTTTGCCAATATAAAATATGTTATTTTGCTCATCAGCTATGAAATAAATTCCTGGTGCATCAGGAAGAAGAGAACGACTTCTTAAAGAACATTTGCCAGAAAATTTGGGTAAGTTATCCATAATTTTATCTGCTCAACTTTTCGACGAATTTACATGGAATAAACTGTAATACAAAAGCAAAATGAAAAAAACAATTTATCTAGCTAATCCTGATGGTTTCTCAGAGCAACAAAAATAACTGCTACTTCCTCCCATAACCGAAAAATTGAAATCTTTAGGAGCGGAAGTTTGGGAACCATTTGAACGAAACAATCAACAAGACTTCTCCAAGCCAGGATGGGCCTACATTATTGCTCAAGCAGATTAGAATGATGTAAAAAACTGCGATGCTATATTTGCTATTGTCAATGGCACACCGCCTGATGAAGGTGTAATGGTTGAATTAGGTGTGGCGATCGCCCTCAATAAAAAAGTTTTTCTGTTTCGAGATGATTTTCGTCGCTGCACGGATAGTGAAAATTACCCACTGAATCTGATGATATTTTCAGGTCTACCAGAAAAGGGCTGGGAAAATTATTATTATCAGTCTGTGGAAGAAATTTATTCAAAACATAAAGCTTTATACAAGTGGCTATTGGAAGATTATTAAATTACTAGATTCTTAAATTAATAATGGTAAGACCCGATCTGCAAAATTAAATAAAAGTACCTAAATTTTATCCAAATCCAAATCAAACTTACCAATAGAAATTAATTTAGCCTGTCGCCCGCAGAGAGTTTCGTCAACAGTATTTCCTACATTAGAAAAACTCAAACAAACCCGCAAAAAATTAGGAGGATAATAAACCAACTTTTCAGCCCATTCAATGGCGACAATACCCAAAGGTACTTCCAAACCCTCCCCATAAATCTCCAAATTTAAAGCTTCAATCTCAGAACTTTCTAAGCGATATAAATCAAAATGATAAAGAGGTATTCTGCCAGAAAAATACTCATTAATCAAAGTAAAAGTAGGGCTATCAATTGTTTCTTTGATTCCCAAACCAGCACCAAGACCTTGAACAAAAGTAGTCTTACCACTACCTAAATTTCCCTCCAATAAAATCACACTACCAGCAGGCAAAATTTCCCCTAAACTTTTACCAAGATTGTAAGTTGCGACAGTATTTTGTAGTGAAAAAAAAACTTCTTTATTCATAACTATTTATTAAATTCAATACGCTCATACCACTCTAATAATACCTGCGCTAACATCATCGAATCGTGACGAACAAAACCAGTTTCTTCATCCTCATACATCACATTAGTCAAAAGAATTTTTCTTCCTAAATTTCTGACTCCTTCACGGTCAAAAAAAACAGGATGAGAATCTTCTTGAGCATAACGAACTAATGCTTGTGCTGAAGGACTTTTTCCCTGAACTAAAACAGTATCAAATAGTCGCTTACCAGCAGCAACATCAATAGCACGAATATGGTCAGACACAGTATATCCAGTAGTTTCTCCAGGCTGGGTCATAATATTACAAACATAAATACTAGGAATATTTCTAGAAGCGATCGCCTCAGCAATTTCAGACACTAATAAATTAGGAATCACGCTAGTATATAAACTACCAGGGCCAATAATAATATAGTCAGCTTCTTCTATTGCCTGTAACACTTTGGGCAAAGCCAGAGGATGTTCAGGAGTACAGCCAATTTTGACAATTTTTCCCCTGGCCTCAGTAATATTAGACTCGCCTTCAATACGTCGCCCATCAGCTAATTCTGCCCACAAATTAACATCAGTAAGAGTAGCAGGTAAAACCTGACCCCTGATAGCCAAAACTTGAGAACTAGCAGCTACGGCCTGTTCCAAATCTCCAGTCACTTCACTCATTGCCGTAAGAAAAAGATTGCCAAAACTATGTCCAACCAAACCATCACCAGCGCGAAACCGATACTGAAACAACTCAGTTAACAACTTTTCCTCATTAGCCAAAGCTGCCAAACAATTACGAATATCCCCTGGTGGTAGTACCCCTATCTCTCGACGCAACCTACCAGAAGATCCACCATCATCTGCCACTGTCACAACAGCAGTAATATTAGCACTGTAATCTTTGATACCCCTTAACAAAGTAGAAAGACCTGTACCCCCACCAATAGCAACTATCTTTGGACCTCGATTTAATCGTCGATGGGCAAGTAAGCGATCCACCAGTTTTTCCTCTCCCTCTGGTATTAACACCTGAGTAATGGAATTAATACTACGATTTTGACCCCAAAAGATAAATAGTAAACCAGCAAAAATAATTATTGGCCCGGAAATATAACTAGGAACTATAGTCGTCACCCACCCCAAAAATTCTTTAAGTAGCCGTAGGGTGTAAAAAATTGGAGTCATTCCCGTCCATATTGATAGACCTAAGCTAGTCAGTAGTACGCCAGCAGCACTCAAGAGTAACCACCGCTTGATCAATAATCCTGGAGCTAGCCACTTAAACCATTGGCCAATTACCTGAGAGTTAGTCTGATGAGGTTTTGCAATAAAAAAATTACTTTTGAGAAAGATGCGTAGGGTTTTCTTTACTAAACTAGTTGACATAGCAATATTAGCCTTAGCTTGATTAAGGACAAATTTGTACAAAAATACTATCTACAATAAAGAAGATTCTGGCAGTATTATGGCGCTTCAGAAATGACATACTCTCACACTAAGTTGGCGCTATAGTGTCAGCTTCTCGTTTCGCAGTCCTGCCACTGCATCGGACTCCACGAGCTTTAAGGACGGAATGCCCTGCCGCCCTATTTTTGATATTTATCGCTGCATTCAAGTCGCGGTCTATTACAATACCGCAATGTGGACAAGAATGAGTTCGTATGTTTAATTCTTTAGGGACTTTTTCCCCACAATTTGAGCAGTCTTGGCTGGTATTTTTGGGGTTCACAGCTATAGTCTTTTGTCCAGCATTTCCGGCTTTGACAGTTAAAATAGTTAGAAATTGGCCCCATCCAGCATCGTTAATTGATTTACTCAAACGGGTTTTTGCCAGTCCTTTAATGTTTAAGTTTTCGTGGGCGATAACCTCAGGTTTTGATAATAATTCATTTGCTGTTTTGAAGTGGAAATCTTTACGTTGATCGGCTACTTTTTTATGTTGTTTGGCTACAAATTTAACAGCTTTTAACCACCTTTTGCTACCTTTTTTCTTTCGAGATAAACGTTTCTGTACAGTCTTTAATCGCTGCTGAGATTTTCGATAGTATTGAGGGATGGGAACAGATTCTCCTTCACTTGTTACTAAGAATTCTTTCAACCCCATATCAATTCCCAGAGTATTTTTTAATGTAGGTTCCACTTCAGTTGTTAAAGCTGGAACTGATTTGTCTTCTAGGGATAAAGTCACATAATAACCATCAGCTTTACGACTAATCGTAACAGTTTTAATTATAAACCCTTCTGGTATTGGACGATGCTGAATTAACTTTACCTTTCCTATTTTGGGCAAATTAATTTGATTTTCTTCTCTGCAATTTAGTTTTATTTGAGAATAAGTAAAACTGCGATAACGTCCTTTTCCTTTGAACCTTGGTTTACCTAATCGCTGCCCGTTTTTGTCTGCTTTAAACCATCTATCAAAGGCAAGTTTTACCCGTTTTGTGCAGTCTTGTAATACCTGAGAATGAATTAGCTTGTATTCAGGAAACTTATCTTTGGTATTGACTAAATCTCGTTTTTGAGAGTAATAATCTGGATGATCTCTTAGTTGAGGAATTGGCATCACCAAAGGGCAAGCGTTAACTGGACAACGATTTTCTGACCACCACGAAAACCGCTCTCCTAACCACCACGAAAACCGCTCTCCTAACCTATAGTTGTACTGCCGACGCAACAATTCCAACCACATTTCTATTGTGGCTAACTGTTCTTTATTGGGCCTTAATTTATATTGGTAGGCAGTGCGCATGGTGGAAAATTTCCGGGATTATAGCAACATAATAATACAAGTTTTTCAACTAGGGCGAAAGCTTCTGCTGGGATGTTGGCCAATTGAATGGGCATCGAACCCATTCAATTTGCTGCCGATTCATCCACCAAATCAAAAATTATGGCGTGAGGTTTCTCGGCAATTCAGCTAAATTTTGTTGAAATGAAATGCCTTAACAAAGTCAGAAGTTAGAAGTTAGTTGCCTATTGCCTGTTGCCTGTTGCCTTGCAAGTGCTATACTTACTGCCTGCTTTTTTTAAGGTCAATACTTTATAGTGGACTGTTAAGTACAAACGATGAACCACGAACCTATAATCGAACTGAAAGGAGTTAGTAAATCATTCGGGTCTAATGTTGTTTTAGATGAAACAGACTTGACAATTTATCGCGGAGAAGCATTGGCAATTATTGGTCCATCTGGAACTGGTAAATCCACAGTTCTCAGAATTATTGCTGGTTTATTGACTCCTGATGCTGGAGCAGTTTATGTCCAGGGACAGCAACGAGTCAGATGGATAGATGATTTGAAAGATCCAATTACTACTGGTATGGTCTTTCAAAATGCTGCTCTGTTTGACTCGTTGACAGTAGAAGAAAATGTTGGTTTTCTTTTGTATCAACAGAGTAAGTTACCACATTCCCAGATTCAGGAGTTGGTGCAGCAGAAATTGGAAATGGTGGGGTTGGGTAATATTGGCGATCGCTATCCGGCAGAGTTATCTGGTGGGATGCGTAAACGAGTGAGTTTTGCTAGGGCAATTATGACTAATCCAGAAAATCCTCATGATGACCCAGAAATATTATTGTATGATGAACCAACTGCAGGTTTGGACCCCATCGCTTCTACTGTAATTGAAGATTTGGTACGTCACTTACAATATGTAGATGGTGGTTGTAGCACCTATGTAATGGTGACTCATCAACATAGTACCATTCGTCGCACAGCAGACAGAATTGTATTTCTTTATCAGGGTAAGGTGCAGTGGATTGGTACTGTAGATGAAATTGATGTGGTGGACAATCCCTTGGTACAACAATTTTTTACAGGTAGTGTAGATGGGCCAATTCATGTCTTGGATAGAGGTTTGACTAAGAGGCAAAAGCTACAACTAGAAGATTAGTGTCTGAAAAAGTAATGGATTAGATTATATCACTATTGGTTAATAGCCAAAATCTGTAAATCGTCACAGCTTATTGATAATTTTTGGGGAAACTATGCGATCGCGAACAGCTAGAGAAGGTTCAGTTGGTTTATTAACTTTGCTAGGATTAGGTTTATTTGGTGTATTGGTGCTTTGGTTGAAGGGAGTAAACTTAGGCCAACGTAGTTATAAGGTAATAGTGGAATTTGAAAGTGCATCTGGTATGGAGTTAGGCACATCAGTTAGATATCGAGGTATTAATGTGGGACAGGTAGTAGGAATTAAACCAGGGCCAAATGGAGTAGATATTAGTCTAGAAATTAAACCTGAAGATTTAATTATTCCTCGCGATGTGTTTATTCAAGCAAATACATCTTCATTTATTGGTACTGCAGTGATAGATATTACTCCTAGAGGTAGAATACCAGAATCAGAAATTTCTGCTGGTCCTTTATCCTCTAATTGTTCGGAAATAATTATCTGTAATAATGATCGTTTACAGGGGCAAGCAGGAGTAGAAATACAGCAATTATTAAGAGCAGGAATACGTTTAATCGATCTATACAGTGATCCAGAGTTATTTAGTAATGTTAAAATAATTGCTGAAAATACAGCTAATGCTTCTGAAGAGGCTTCTAAGTTAGCAAAACAACTGGCTGATTTGTCAGAAACTATTAGAGGAGAAATGCAAGGTATAAGTCAATATTTAAGAGAAGATGTAGATGAAATAACAGGGATTCTTAGAGCAGAAGTGGGTGGTTTGACTCAAACTTTAGAGGGAGAAATAGGTGGTTTGACTAATACTTTGGAAGGGGAAATAGGTGGTTTGACTAATACTGTAGAGAGAGATTTGGATAGCCTGACTAAAACTGTAGAAAGAGAAGTAAATGAAATTTCCAATGGAATAGCAAATGTGACTAAAGCCATGGAAGAATCTACAGCAAAAGTTTCCGAGGCAGCGATCGCTTCAGCTAATTCTGTAGAGGCAGTAGCAAATAAAGTTAGTTTAACAGCAGACCAGATTAATTCAATTGTTAATACAAATCGTTCTACTCTTATAGCAACTTTAGATAATATTGAAAAAACGACGGAAGAGTTAGCAGTGTTAATGGAAAGTTTAAGTCCGATAGTTAGTGATATAGACAGAGGAGAATTGATTGGTAACTTAGAAATATTATCAGCAAATGCTGTAGAAACTTCTGCTAATCTAAGAGATATTTCTAGTGATTTAAATAGTTCTACAAATATAATTATGTTGCAACAAACATTAGATTCAGCCAGAGCAACATTTCAAAATGTGCAGAAAATGACATCAGATTTAGATGATTTAACTGGGGATGATAGATTTAGGAGAAGTCTTAAACAAATTATTAATGGATTAGGTGATTTATTCTCTTCAACAAAGCAGTTAGAGCAGCAAACTCGGATGGCAAAAAATATTGAAACTTTGTTAAAAGATAGTGGCAGTTCAGAGGTTAGTAAATTAGATATCTCCGGAAAAGAGGAAGTAGGGAGTAGGGAGTAGGGAGTAGGAGACAGGAGACAGGAGACAGGAGACAGAAGGAACGGGGAATGAGCGAGGAGGTAGGAGTAAGAATTGTCAATTTGGGATTTTTCTGCCCAACTATGTGCCTAAAATACTAACTTTTTGAGGGTTTTAGACGTGATACCAGGAACTTTTTAAAGGCCGCAAAAAGGCACTTACCTTTATCTGTCCTTTATCTGTAAATACTTTTAGATTTAATCAGCAAATCCTAATTATTAATTATTCAGGACTTACACAAATTCACCTTGAAAACGTCATATGTAGGGGCATAATTTCTGTTATTGAAGAAAACTATGGGCGATCGCTCTATGACTCAAAATTTAAGTAATATAAAATCCGATTATACAGTTATATCAAATCTGGTTGAACAACCTTATATGAAGTCTGTTGGCTTCGTAGTAATATAATTCTGTAGATCGTCATACAATGCGTAAGTAAGGGCGAATGGCCATTCGCCCCTACAGTATAGACTCTTATCTTTAAAATGACTCAAATAGGGCGCGGACATTTATAAATGCTCAAAGTTGTCAGGGGTGACTTCTGACTTCTAACTTCTAAGCTCTGACTTGCGCGTAGCGCTATGTCAATCTTGCAAAGCAGCTAAAACTCGATCGTGAATTATCCCATTACTAACAACTACACCACGGTTATCAACCATCTTCGCTCCATCAGCAAAATTTAACGGTTTACCATAAAGATCGGAAACACGTCCTCCAGCTTCTTCCACAACGATCGCTCCAGCAGCATGATCCCAAATATTCTCTCGATAGTTAGGAGACTTCGGTGAAGGCAAACGCAAATATAAAGCAGCTTGCCCAGATGCCACAATACCATACTTTGCTTGAGAGTCTACCCGTACAGAAGGCGCAGTAATACCCGCAGCTTTCGCTACTGCATTCTGACGGTCTTGGTCGCCGTGAGAACTTTCCACACTTTCCACAAACCGGAGATTAGTAGTATCACCCGCTTTCACAACATGAATAGGAGTCAATTCACCCCCTGCTATTGGCATCATTGCTGCTCCTTCACCCCGCACCGCTACATACAACATCCCTGGTTGATTATTTTCTACTGGCATCGCTGGGCAAGCTAACACCCCTACCTTAACTTCTCCTGCTTCCACCAATGCCAACGCTACTGCATATTGGTCTTGACGTAAAAACCCTTTTGTGCCATCAATGGGGTCTAAAGTCCAATAACGAGGTCCGACTTTACCGTTACCTTGGTTAATCCACTGTACTATCTGTTCTGGAGTAGCATCTGCTATCTGTTCTTTTACATAATTTGTCACTTTTGTCAAATTTTCTGCCATCTCTGGAGTTTGTAATTCAGTGGCGTCTTCTTCTCCTACCACTGGATCGTCTGGAAAGGTCTCACCCAAGGCTTTGCAAATCAACGCCTGAGCGCCATAGTCAGCAACAGTTACCGGACTTTTATCACCTTTTTCCATTGCAGGGGGAATGTTTCCACGAACCTGTTCGCAGAGTTTAGCTGCTGCTAGAGCAGCTTCAATTGCTATTTGTTTTTCGCGTTCGTAAGCCATGAGTAGTTTCAAATTAAGTACTATTTATAGCATATTTATAACATATATAGCGCTGTGCGCAGGCAACAGGCAACAGGCAACAGGCAACAAGGGGAATAAAAAACCAATAATATAAGACTTTTAGCTATTGGACAGTTCCTGTAATTTGTAAATATCCCAGCGCACATTGCTATACCAGTGTTTGAATATTTAGAACTTGGTTTGGTGGTGGTGGATTGTAATTGTGGTCTATTGTCATTATTTTGGTCAAGGACAAAAACAGTGGGAGCATCTTGCTCCCATGAAGCGCCGTTGTTCATCCCCATCTACCATTACGCGAGCAGGACTACCCTTAGTTTTGGGCACTAAACTATATATCGCTATACATTAAGGTGTTTGACATGAATAGAAACTGAAACCCTTTTGTATTCCTGTGTTGCCTGTTGCCTGTTGCCTTACGCGTAGCGCGATAAGATTGACAAAAGTTTCTTGAACAAGTTCACTTAAATTATTAATGATATTTGACTCTATTATTTATGATGCACAATTTCATTCCACCAGAAAGATTTTTTCCCTATCTCACCTGGCAAGATATTGAAACAATGCCAAATAAGGAAAATGTAGTAATTATTCAACCAGTGGGTTCTATCGAACAACATGGTTTTCATTTACCTCTAATTGTTGATTCAGCGATCGCTACTTTTATTACAGGTAAAGCACTAGCTAAACTCGACTCTAATATTCCTGCCTATGCCTTACCAACTCAATATTACGGTAAATCTAACGAACATTGGCATTTTCCTGGTACCATTACTCTCACCGCCCAGACTTTGATGGCAGTATTAACAGAAATGGCTGAAAGTATCTATCGCTCTGGGTTCCGCAAATTGGTATTTTTGAACGCACATGGTGGACAACCACAAGTTATCGAAATTGTGGCGCGAGACTTGCACCAGAAATATGAGGATTTTTTGCTATTTCCGCTTTTTGCTTGGCGCATACCTCACCCTAGCAAAGAATTGTTTACGCCAAAGGAAATGGAATTGGGAATTCATGCAGGAGATGGGGAAACCAGTATGATGTTGTCAATCTTGCCGGATACGGTAAAAATGGATAAGGCAGTAACGGAATATCCTCAAGATTTGCCTGAAGACAGTATGTTAAGTATGGAGGGGCAGTTGCCTTTTGCTTGGTTAACGCAGGAGTTAAGTTGTAGTGGGGTGTTGGGTGATGCCAAAGTGGCAACGAAAGAAAAAGGCGATCGCCTTATTGAGGCTTTTACGGATGGTTGGGTGCAGGTTATTCAGGACGTTTATAAATTTCGGCAGCCAAAACAAATTGCTGAGGAGTCAGGAGGACTGAGTCAGGAGTCAGGAGAAAGAAAGGATTTGAATAGCATTAATTTTTAAATTCGTATTCAATAAAACACCTGTATTAAGATGAAGTAATTTTGTGATTACTGTCCGGATTTTATATGACAGCAGTTTTTGAGTTGATGAGGTACAAAGTTTTACGAGTTTAGGGAATAGGGAATAGTATTAAACTGTACCTCATGCTTTCTCAAAAGTGCTGTAATTATTAAGTGGAGACAAACAACACTTAGAAAGGGAGCATCTTGCTCCCACTGTCTATACCATTACAATGCACCACTACCAAAAAACGATAGTCTTCAAAAGCAATATGACGTAGATGGTGAAAAAGTATAGCTAATCTCCGAGAATATTTAGTAATTACGTCAAAATTTCTTTCTTCCCTCTTCCCTGCTATATAGCACTACAAGAATTTGTTAGGACATTTGTCAATCCTAAAACCTTTTTACAATTTGCTATTCCCTGTTCCCTGTTCCCTATTCCCTAGCGCGTAGTGCTATAGCAACGATAACACAATTTCAGCCAACTTTTGTGCTGCTCCCGGTTGACCTCTAACACTTCTAAGACGATCGCGCATTTCTGCTAATTTTTCTGGATGACTCAAAAAATCTAATACCAATTCTGCTACTGTTTCTGGTGTCAGTTTCCCTACTAACTCCGGCACAATTTCTTGTTTTGCCCAAATATTCGGCCAAGCAAACAGTTGTCCCTTGCGCAACACTAACCAATTAATTCCGGCAGCAAAAGCAGCTCCTACCCCCGGTAAATTTGCTAACAACCCAGGCAAACCATCCCAAGCTCTCATAATATCTAGTTGTTGGGTGGGTAATAATACAATCATCGGTATTGCCAAGGAACCTAACTCAGCAGTATTAGCACCAACTGTGGTTAAGCAAAGACGACATTGAGAAAGTAGATCGTAAGCAGGAGTGCGCGTTATTAATTCCACCTCTAAACCTGTAGGTGTCACCAATTTAGGATTTTCTGTATCGGGGTCTGGAGGAATTAATAATTTTGCCTCAACACCACCCATTTTTTGAACTGCCGGATTTTTTCGAGAGTCGGCAAAACTGGCTAAAGTAGATAATTCTAGAGTAGGAGCAACTGGAACGATAAATCTCGTTTGCGGGCGTATTTTGTGGAGATGTTGAGCGATCGCTAAAGTTAAAGGTACGCCTAAAGATAACTTAGTAGGTTTCGACCCAGGCAATAACCCAATATACTCAACAATATTTTCCTCTGTTGTTGGTAAATCTATATTACTGGTTACCTCCGCCATCAAATCTCCCACTACTGTAAACTTATCGGCATATTTTGATGGTACTTCAGCAGCAACTTCTGGTTTCATTACGCCAAATTTATCTATCCAGCGCCACCATCTAGCATCCCATTCTGCATAAATAACAGTACAATAACCAAGGTGCTTTCCCACCGCAACAGTAAAAAATTGGTCGCCTCCCAAAAATAAAACTATTCCCTGGGGATACCAATGCCAGTTTTCCGCCGTTTTTCCCCACAGCAAAAACCGCCAAAAATATTCTGCGGGTTGTACTCGGTCTATTTCTGCATAGGAAAGAGCGATCGCTGCTTCTTTTCCGGTAGCATGGGGACAAGGTGAAAGTATGACAGAAATTCTCATATCAATATTTGCCTGTTGTCGTAACTGTTGCACAACAGGTAGCACCCAGGTAGCTAATTCTCCCGGGCCATTTGAGAGGATGACAATATCAATTTTTTTCATAGGGGGGTAATACTAAATCCGGTTTTACTAGACAACAGGGCAGAAATACAGCTATGGATAATAGTTCCTTTTAGTGCATTGGGATTTGGAAATATGATGCCACCATTTTTACGTCTATAATTCTCAATATTACAGCACTTTCGATAATAGTAAGGTAGTGCCGTAATAGCTTTTATTCTGTGAAATCTATGCTATTATTATACCAGATGCAACATAGAATTCATTTGGGAGATTGAAGATATGCTGAGAAAAAATCACTTATCCCTACCGTTTTTCACTATTTTGACAACCCTGACTTTCTGGGTTCCTAAAGAAGCGCTTGCTATTTCTATAAAAGCTACTGCAACTGGGTCTTCTAACCCAACTCCTGTTGTTGGAGGAGATCTACAAAATGGAGATTTTCTGATTCTACAGAATCCAACTGTCCCAAGTTTGCCTACAGGTGATGGAATTGATGAAACAACAAACTGGTTATTTGATTTCTCAAATGATAGCAATCTAATGTTTTTTCCAGTTTCCAGCCCTCTAGACTCGGCTCTCCTAACTTTGACTCTCTCTCCTATGAATTCTGGAGTTACAACAGATACTATTGGAGTTGTTGGTGGAAAATCTATTAGTATACCTAGCATTTCTGGTATCCCTGCGGTGGGAACTACAGGTACAGTTTCTATAGATTTGCTAGACTTTGGGTTTACCTCTGCAGATATTATCAATTCATTAGATCCTGTTACGAATACAATTCCCTGGTTTTATCAGGATGATGCGGTTATTTCTTTCGCGGAACTAGAATTGACAGCAGAATCTGTCCCGGAACCCACAAGTATTCTTGGTCTCTTGGTTACTGGTGCTATTGCTTCAGGTATAGTACGGGGAAAAAAGCAAGAAAATTAATAGACTAACAGAGCGATCGCTCTAGTGCCGCTACGCGGAAGTCAAAAGTCAAAAGTCAAAAGTATTGATTTGTAATTGTTTTAGGATTTTGTAACTGGTCAGTTATTTCCGCCATCCTGCTCTAGTAGGTAGATGTGTTAACTAACTATCAACTTTTGAACCTAAGCTTTCAGCACCCTAAAAGCTTGGGTTTAAATCCCCGACTTCTAGCTTGTCGTTCTAGAAAACAAAATTATAGGAGAAAATTTAAGATGACAGAATTAATTGATGCGGTTAAAACCGGAGATATTTCTCAAGTCGAAACTTTGCTGAATAAAGTTACAGATATCGATGCTAAAGACTCGGAGGGTTCCACTCCTTTAATTGCTGCTGTGGAAGCTGGCCATATAGAGATAGTTAAAAAATTATTGGCTGCTGGTGCTAATGTCAATAACAATGATAATGATGGTTGGGCATCTTTGATGGGTGCTGCGGGTGGTGGCGATCGGGAAATTTTAGAATTATTGTTGGATGCTGGTGCTGATGTCAATGCTGCTACTAATTTTGGCTTGACTCCCTTGATGACAGCTGCTGGTAGTGGCCATATTAACGCCATTCAAATTTTGCTAGACCGGGGCGCAGATATCAAGGCTAAAGATAATAATAAATGGACTGCTTTGGTCTGGGCAAATTCAGAAGGTCATCAAGAGGCAGTGGAATTGCTAAAGCAGGTACGCGATCGGGGAGTTTTGCGTTAGGTGGTAGGTATGGCAATAACCAGAGCGGTTAGGACTTATGCTGATGATGAATCTTAGACTAGGCAATGTTTTTTCCACTGTTGTCTGTTGCCTTTTCTCTGCTATATGTAGCACCCCTGCTTTCCCTCCTTTCTCGATCTCTAAAAATTCTTTAAACTTTTCAACTGAATATGATATTATTGGTTATTCAACAACAAATCCTCAGCTAATGCCACTGCCCCCCACAAAGGTGCTTCATCACCCAATGCTGCTGGTAAAATCTCAAAATTGACTTCTGGTAAAGCAGTTTCTCTTGCTACTCGTTGTAAGGTTTCCCATAATAATTCACCTGCTTTCATCACCCCACCCCCTAAAATAAACCGTTTGGGATTAACTAAATTAGCTACATTCCCAATACCCACTCCCAAACCCCAACCAGCTAACTCGATGGCCTTAATCGCAATTTTGTCTCCTTGAATAGCTGCTTCACTAACCTCTCGGGCAGTTATTGCCTCTAAATCATTATTTACTAAACTCCGTAAAATTTGCCCTTCTTTAGGTTGATATTGCAACTTTTCTCTTACCTGTTGCGCAATATAGGGACCTGATGCCAATCTTTCCACACAACCACGCTTACCACAAAGACAAATTGGACCTTCTGGATCGACTGTGACATGACCTATTTCTCCTGCCATACTCTGAACACCCCGCCATGGTTTGCCATTGAGAATCCAACCTCCACCGACACCAGTGCTTACAGTAATATAAAGTAAGTTGTCATATCCTTGACCAGCGCCAAAACGATGTTCTCCTAATGCTGCTACGTTGGCATCATTATCAACTATTACGGGTGAGTTAAATTCGGTTTCTAAGATTTGCTTGAGGGGAATATTTTCCCAACCTTTTACATGATGGGATAGACGAACTGTACCTGTTGTTGCATCTACGGGACCGCCAAAACTGACTCCTATAGCAGCAGGTTTTTCGCCTTTGAGGAGGTTGTGGGAAATAGTTTGCATGATTTCAATATCTGTTTGAGCAGAAGCATGGGGAGGGGAAAAAGTTTTTTGATAGTCTTGCCAGTTTCTTTCGCCAGCATTTAATACTGCTGCTGCTAACTTTGTACCACCAAAATCAAGGGCTAAAATTTTATTTGTCATCAATTATAGATTGGGTTTATTGAGTATATTTTTAAGTTCTTAAACTAGGGTTTGGAGCGAAGCTCCTTCAACAATTAATAATTAATAATTAATAATTAGTGCTTGCTGATTAAATATCAAAGCATTGACAGATAGAGGTTTTAACATTTTTTGGTCTAAAAAAGTACCAGCTTTTCAGTTCAAAGAGCTGCAAAAATTAAGTATTTTGGGATGATTATGGCAGAACAATATTGGGACAATTTTTCCGACTACCTCCTTTATAATTCCCATTTATCCTGTCTCCTGTCTCCTGTCTCCTACCCCTACTAAAAGACTTTTTCAGCAAACCCTAATTAACAATTACCTCTTATTTTCAAGGAGAGGATTGACGCGGAGCGTGAAAATTTTTTCTTTTCTTGGTCGATGGTCGGCCAGCGAGGAGACCTCGTCATCCATCGACCCCTTTTTTCTCCTTTAAAGGATAGGCTTGAAACTTTAATTATTCGGTAAGTTTAATCTTAATTCTTGATTCTTGTAGTTTATTCTCGGTTATTAAGTAATCTATAAATTTGTGATTCATATAGCAGTCGAAGGAAAGGACGCAGAAAGTTCAAAAGCTTAAAACTCAGACAAAGCAATATTTTTTCTTCTTCCTTCTTGTCTCTTCCTTCTTCCTTCTGCTATAAATTTAGAAACTGCTATATTTTATTGTTGAAAATAAATAGCAACAAAAATTTAATAAAAAATTAATTACCCTCGTTCGTGTTTTTTTGTTATAATTCTTTTATAAGATAAGAATACTAATATCAGGAGAGCATTAATATGGTAGAAAAAACTAATCAAAATTTACCAGAATCAGTGGTTCAAAATTTACCTGTGGTAGCTAATCAAACCTGGCAACAAGCAACTCAAAACTTTCCTCAACAAGTTAAACAAACTGTTATTCAAAATCGAGTTCCGATTGCAGTAGGTGTGGGTGCGATTGTATTAACTCCGATTCTTTTACCTTTATTAAAACCTGTAGCTAAAGCAACTATTAAAACGGGAGTTTCTTTCTTGGAAAAAACTAAAGGTGCTCTAGCAGAAACAGTAGAAGTATTCGGGGATATTGTGGCGGAAGCTAAGGCAGAAGTAGCGGCAGAAGCACAACATAAATCTAACTTAAAAGCAGGTGTATATTCTCAACAAGAATTGAATGCAAATAAGTCAGCAACTCCTTGAAGAAGGAGTCAGGAGACAGCTATACTGGAGACAGAATCAATTGCATAGGGATAGGAGGGCGATTAGCATTAAAGGCTCACTAGGGCAGAAAAATTAAGGGACTATTCTTCCTACTAACTCCTCCATAACTCCTATTTCTCCTGACTCCTGAACTCCTACCCTTACCAAAATACTTTTTCAGCAAACCCTATTTAAAGATTTTTGATAAAATTTGTCAGTTCTTTAAAAGCTTCGTTATCCCATTTAATATAACCTGCTTGAGCTGCTGCACCTAGACGTTTATCGGGATGTTCTTGAGTAGATAACCAGGCGTATATTTTAGCTTTAGAAATTTTATTAGATTTTCTGCTTGTACTTGTTTCAATGCACTGAAAGAAATCTTCAATACAACTAATTTCATCAGTATGTATTGATTTTAAACATAAGTCTTCTAGCATTCCTGGAGAACTGTTGTCTGGAAGGATAAACTTTTCTATTTTTAAATTCTCTATCTCATTTAATTTATGTCGTCTGAGAGAACCTTCAATACTTTTAGACGCATCATCGAATGACTCATCAGCATCTCTAGCAATTCCTAAAGAACGTAAATTAGAAAAACCTGGTATTAAAGGCAAAGTTTTTAAGTAATTATTAAGGTTATCTTTCCCTTCATAATCAATAACTTGGATATCATTAATTTCTAAATATTCAATTAATTGAGAGAATAAAATTACATCTTCTTTTCCTTCACCAATAATCAATTTTGACTTTTCAATTGTTTTTTTTATTTCACTCATTAACGCATCTCCAAGTTAAGTTCTAAAGAAGTCTCAATATTATCTTTGTCATAAGTTAAGCTCTTGATAATATTAGTCTCTTTTTCTCTCTCTAGTCTGAAATAACGAAAGTCATATAATTCGGAGTTGGAAAATGCTTGATGAGCAGCATTAATACATTCATAACTATGAGTAGTAGCAAAAAGTTGAGTATTAGATTTTCTAGTTGCTACAGCTATAGACTGCCAAACTTTTTCCATTATTGAGTAATGTATGCCATTTTCAATTTCATCAATTGATACTGTTCCTTCTTTTGCATTCATAATCGATAAAATAATAGATAATAATCTTCCCATTCCTTCTCCCATTAATTAAACGGGAATTAAATAATCTGCTCCAATATCTCCATGAATCATCGGAATTCCTCCAGTTACTAAAACTGCTAAACGTTTTAATCTTGGTTCTACTATTTTTAAGATTTCTATAATTTCATTTTGTTGATTTATAGCTTCAAATTGACTGAATATTTCTGCATCTTCGGTTGGCGATACTCTTAAACGACTACTGAGAAAAGCACTAGGAGGAAAAACTTCTATTTCTCTTGCTTCCTCTTCCTTGTCTTGCTGAATTTCTATCCGCATTCTTTCTTCTTGGTCTGGGGTTAAAAATGTTGTAAATTCCAAGAGTTTTTGACCTGTTTTTTTAAACTCAAGTTTTAAATCTTTGATTGTTTTCCTACTATTTTGTTTTGGACTTAAAGGGAATAATCTGGGGCTTAATGCTTTATTTAGACTTAATATTAATTCACTCTCTTCATCATTCTTGTCTACTATTTTAATTTTAATAACTTTACTTACTTGTTTGTTATAGAATAACCATTCACAAACTTCTTCAACGTCAAAAGTTTGTTCCTGGAATACTCCTCTATCAAAGTTTAATTGAAATGGAATTTCGTTAAGCATTTAAACTTTTTAACAAAAAAATTGCTTCTAGCAGAGCTGTTTTTCCAACATTATTGATACCTCCAATTAAATTAACTCGTTCGATATTATCAATAGGAATTTCTTCAAAACATCTAAAGTTTTTAACTGTAATACATTTAAACATAATTAATTTAACGCTTTCTTTTTTACTTTTATAAAAGCTGTTTGGTATCTTTGTCAAAGTGGATCACTTAGTCAAACATGATAGTTGGAAGATAATTCGGTTTTTGAGTTGAATAAAAAGTCATGCTTAGGGACGAACAACTCCCAATATATAAACTGTATAACCATTTTTTGGAGAATGCAAGGCTGAAAATTTTGGCGATTTTTTTGAGCTTCACAAAATGATAATTTCTCTAGTTGCGATCGACGATAGAAGCTATCTTTGTCAAAGTGGATAACTTACTCAAGCATCATATATATACACTGGCAGAACATTGTCTTTTTTGCGTTGAATAAAAAGTCATGTATAGGGGCGAACAACCCCTAATAAATAAATACTATCAAAATTTTTTCGGAAGTGCAAGACTCAAATATTTGGAGCCTTTTTTGGAGCTTCACAAAATGATTATTTGGAGTCTCAGGGGATAATTTTCTCTGCTTCTGATGATTAACTTTAATCAAGGCTGTTTAGTATCTTGCTCACAGTAGATAATTTATTCCCACATTGCGTACGCGAGAATATTATCTTTTTTTAGTTGAATAAAAAGTCATGCGTAGGGGCAAACGACTCCTAATAAATAAATACTATCAAAATTTTTTGGGGAATGCAAGACTCAAATATTTGGAGCCTTTCCTGGAGCTTCACAGAATGATAATGACTCTAGTTCTGATTAACTTTAATCAAAGCTGTTTAGTATTTTGCTCACAGTAGATAATTTATTCTCACATTGCGTACGCGAGAATATTGTCTTTTTTTGGTTGAATAAAAAGTCATGCGTAGGGGCGAGCAACTCCTAATATATAAATATTATCACAATTATTTCGGGAATGGAAGGCAGAAAAATCGCCAAATTTTTCTGGAGCTTCACAGAATGATGAATTGGAGTCTCAAGGGATAATTTTCTCTAGTT
Source organism: Okeania sp. SIO2C2 (assembly GCF_010692625.1). Lineage (NCBI taxonomy): Bacteria > Bacillati > Cyanobacteriota > Cyanophyceae > Oscillatoriales > Microcoleaceae > Okeania > Okeania sp. SIO2C2. Next base: position 6,335 of record NZ_JAAHGM010000080.1, on the reverse strand, counting down.
CTGATTAACTTTAATCAAAGCTGTTTAGTATCTTGCTCACAGTAGATAATTTATTCTCACATTGCGTACGCTAGAACATTGTCTTTTTGGAGTTGAATAAAAAGTCATGCGTAGGGGCGAGCAACTCCCAATATATAAATATTATCACAATTATTTCGGGAATGGAAGGCAGAAAAATCGCCAAATTTTTCTGGAGCTTCACAGAATGATGAATTTAACTAAAATAATAATTTTCTCTATTTCTGAGTTGAGGGTAGACTTTGATATAAGCAATTTGGATTCTATAGAGGCGAGTTTTATCTAAGTTCTTCAACTCACCCCTAAATTAATGGCGTTGCTGAATACTGGGATGATTTCGGCGCTCCACGGGGACACCGAGACACGGAGACATGAGGATTATGGTTTTTGCTCTGGTGACAAAATCATCCCGCAATTATGCAACGCCAAATTAATAAATTTAATCTCAACGATGAGTTTGAGATTCTGCCAAATTATCAGCAAACTCCTCACCAATTCCGGCAAAAGTCGCCTGACTCTGTTCATACATAGAAAGACCACTTTTAATCGCATCCTTAACTACTTTTCTAGCAACTTTTGTGACAGTAGGAGCAACTAATGGACTTAGCAAAAACGCACCTAATCCCAATAAGGCAAAGCGATCGTTTGTTTGACCATCTTCAACCATTTCTCGGAGGTGAAGAGTGACTACAGATTTTTTTAAGTGAACAAGTGACATAATTAATTTGAAGAAGTAATCAAGAATAACGAAGAAGATTAAGATTAGTTTTTTTTTGTGGGGGTTTGTTTGGTAAATAAACTTTTGGAATTAACCAAAATATATATACAAATATCTACAAAAACTATTCCCCTACCCTTCTATTATGTACTACTTTCTAACTGATGCTGCACTAGGGGACGTAAACTATTTAAACCAGCAGCGATCGCACTACCATTGTGGACTACCGTAGCAATGAGAGGATGTAGTCCCACTGTCGAGGCCAACCCTAAAGCTACCAAATTTGGCCCTACTACCATAACAGTATTTTGTTCGATCAGATGTTTAGTCTGCTTGGCAATAGCGATCGCCTCCAACAAACTAGATAAATTATTATTCATCAAAACCACATCTGCTGTTTCCCTCGCTACATCCGAACCATTTTCAAAAGAAACAGACACATCTGCATAAGCTAAAGCCACAGAATCATTTAACCCATCTCCCACAAAAGCCACAGTTTTTCCGGTGCGACGTAAATCTCGAACAATAGCAGCTTTTTGGTCAGGAAAAGCCTCAGCATGAACTTGAGACTCTGGGATTTTCAACTCTGTCGCCACCATCTTTGCCCTAACTTCGTTGTCCCCAGTCAATAAATGCACCTCCATACCATACTCTTGCTGCAATCTCATAATCAGAGGCATACTTTCCGGACGCACTGGGTCTTTATATTGAATTGCCCCCTGAAACTCGCCATTGCAGGCCACATAAATCAAAGATAACCACTCAGAAACTGGGCATTCTTGGTCGGGATGGGCACAACTTTCCTGAAAACAAGGATGATTTTCATAGAAGCAATTCAAATCTACTCCTGCTTGAGTCAAAAACTTAGCACTACCGACCAAAACATCCTGACCATTAATATCTACCTGAATACCTAATCCTACTTTATACTCCCACTCTCCCCGTGGATAAATATTCACACCTTGTTCCTGAGCATAACGGGCGATCGCCTCTGCCACTGGATGAGTAATACGTTGTTCAGCAGAAGCTGCTAAAGCCAAAACTTCTGTAGCAGTCATTCGTCCTGATACTGTTTCTACTCCCACCACAGCAATATTACCTTGAGTCAAAGTACCAGTTTTGTCAAAAACAATAGTATCAATTTCGGCTAACATTTCCAGAGTACGACCACTCCTAACCAAAATGCCGTGTCTAGTAGTATGGTTTAGCGCTCCCAAAAATGCGGTGGGGACTGATACTCGAATTCCTGTGACAAAGTCTAGGGTGAGAATAGATGCAGCTCTACTTGGGTCGCGAGTTGTGGCTAAGACAATGCCAGCTAATATTAACGATGGCAAAATTAATTTGTCTGCCATTTGAGAGGCATAATTTGCCATTCTGGTGTCATGTACTGGAGCTTTTTGTAATAGTTCGATACTAGCAGCAGCGCGAGTTTGTTTGCCGACTCTTTCTGCTCGAATATAAATTTGACCGGAACGTACTAAAGTCGAAGCATAGACTAAAGTAGCTGGTTTTCCTACAATTGGCATTGACTCTCCAGTGAGCTGCTGTTGGTCAATGACTGCTTCACCTTGCAAGACTTCTCCATCTACTGGTATTTGTTCTCCTGGGTAAACTATGACTGTATCGCCTTGTTTGACTTGGTCGCTTGGTATTTGTTGTTTTTCTCCATCTCTTTCTACCCAGGCAAAATTTCCGATGGCGTCTAACAGGTCTGAAGTTTGGTGTTCGGTGGATCTGGCTGTTTGTTCGCGAATTACATCTCCCAGTTCGTGGAGAGTTAAGACTAATGCGGGGGTTAATACTTTGCCTTGGATGGTGCCGAGGGTTAGGGAGAGGAAGTCGAGACAGTCTATATTCAAGCAATGTTCGATGAATAAGCTCTGGAACGCTCGTTTGACAACTGGGAATGCTGCAATGGCCAAGGCGCTAAAACTCAGTTGTGGGGAAATTGGTAATTTTAATGGTCCGCCGAGGAAAGCTAAGAGGGTTGCTAGACCTGGTATTACTAAACTTGACCATTCTCCTTCATTTTCGTCTTCTGTTTCTGGTGGTGCTTGGGAGTTAACTTTTTTTTTGACAACTGTTACGGTAGAGCGATCGACATTTTCCATTAGGTAGATCAGATGGTCTAGTACTTCTGTTTCTGATTTGCCTCTGGTCTGATAATTAATGGCGATCGAACTTGCTGCTTGGTTAATGCGAGCTTGTTTGACGTGGATATCTGATTCTAATAATGTTTGCACATTTTCAGTATAATTTTTATCTATACTCAAGCGCATGACCCGAAATCTGACTCTTCCGGGAATGCCATGAACTAATGATATTGTGGGAGTTTTGACTGTTACTGTTGATGTTGACCCTGATTGTTGTGATTTGATAGTTTGCATGGTTTTAGTTGATTTGTCTTGGTTCCAGGTGAGAATGTGGCTTCATTAATTGATAATGGATAATTGATAATTACCTCTGGTTAAAACCGCTACGGAATTGAATATAAGGAATATTTTCTTTTTTTTTCCCTTAAAAGGGGAGGATTTTTACCAGAATTATTTAATTATTAATTATTCGGTAATATTATTGGTATAGCTGAAGGAAGAAGGAAAAACTTAAGTTGGAAAAATCCGGCGTTGTCTTAGTTTTAAGCTTTTGATATGTTTGCACCCTTTGCTTCGACTGCTATAAGAGTTGTTCCAGCTAACGATACTTTGGCAAAAAATATGTTCAGAACAGCATCAAACCCTTATATAGTCTATATTTTACATTTTATCAACCTTTTTCCTGATATATCTAGGTTTAAGCCATTTTTAGCCTATTAATGTATTTCCCTTATCCCTAATAGCTTTGAAGGCATTTTCATTGTAAAAAATATCAAAGTACCGCTAAGTATAAACCTATGATTTTAAAGATTTAACCTACTGGGGAATTAGAGGGGGGATGACATCAAGGTCGAAGTTGGAAGTCAGTGTCAAACTGTCTTTTTCCAAAACCTTAATTAGACTTGTCGCTTTATAACTTAAAAATTCCCCAAAGACCTTGTTCTGTAAGGATTGTAGCTATTGGATAGCAAAAATACTGGGAATTATTGCTCTGTCTAGGTTAGAGTGATTTTTTCCCTTTATTTAGCGACAACTCTAATGTACTTAATCAGTTTCTTCTGGCGTTTCTGGGGACTCTGAATTTGCTTCTGGTTGTGGTATTTCCTGTTCATCGGTATCAGCTTCTTGAATAATAGTCATTAGTCTCATTCCCAGTTCCCAGTCTGACATTCCATCAGCTTGATACTGGATGGCGACGGAAGCTGCTGCTGTATTTATCCGCACTCCTAATACATGGGAGTCTGCTGTTAAAAGTTGTTCTAAACGTCTGACATAATTTGGGTCAGATGCTACTTTTGGTATTCGCAGTCGGATGCGACCGGGTACTGAATGCACTATGGTGTATGTTGGTGAGTCATCACTAGCAACGGTTGTCACTGGTTGAGGAATAGTTGTTTGCTCAGTATCAATTACAGGTATAGTTACTGTTTGTTCTTTTAGTTGTTCAATTATTTGGCGCACAAAACCTGCAACTGTAAGGTTGACTAGAAGTGCAGTAGCACCCCGTAGTTTAAATCTATTGGTAATTATGATTCCGACTAAGGGTGGTAGAATGTATTCGATTTCATTATGTGCTTGTAAAAATGCACCTAACTGGGGGAAAGTTGTTTCAGTTGAGTTGATCGTGTTTGTATAGCTTGAGGTTGTTGTCATGGTGAATATTCCTTTGGTGAAAGGGAACAGGGAGTGAGGGAGTGGATCACACTGATTATGGCACGGATACACGGATAGGTCAGGGAGTGGGGGAGTATTTGGCATTGGTGATTTGAGCTATGATATCCTGTCCGGGTAAGAGCGCGAACAAAAAACTTTCTCCTTCTACTACTCTTTCTTTTTCCTGACTCCTGACTCCTGACTCCTGACTCCTGACTCCTCCCTTATTATTTATAACTATTCAACTGGACATGGTATTACTTGTTTTTAGTTGGTTCCATTTTGTCCGAATAGTTTCGACTCGTTCGCGGTTAACACCTAAATCTGATTCTCCTAGACGGGAAGCTGAACGTAGTTGAATAGCATTAGCTTCTTCATCTACATAGAATTCTACATCATCTACAAATCCCATTATCTTACTTGTAAACTCAGCATACAAGTAATTTTTATCCTCCTTAACAATATTTGTCCGAGACATAGATGCAATTATTTGTTTGAGGTTAGCGATCGCTGTTTCTGGATTATTGGAATCATAGCTAAGAGAGATTATACCATGTTCTGCATCCTGACTGTAACTACTGACACAGTTTGGACTATTAGGACAAGGTGCTAGTCGTCCAGAATATACGCCTAAATTATCGGGTCTGGTGCCAGCAAATAAACTTAGTTTGTCAGAGGTGGCATTAACTCCGACAACAATGGCAACTGTTACTAACAAAAAGAGGGTAATGTATAACATTTTCAAAAATATATTAGGAGATTTTTTTTCTGTTGTTTCCATGGTCTATCGGAGAATAATTTGATTGAACTGGCTAATATAATAACAATTATTCTATATCTAAACCCAAAATTTTATGACTGACGAAAAGCAAGCAATATTAACAGCAAATCAAGCCTTTTATCGAGCTTTTGAAAAACGGGACATTGAAACTATTAGTTCTATTTTGTCCAAGGGTATTGACACAGTTTGTATTCATCCAGGTCGTACTGCCATTCGTGGTTTTGAAAATATTCGGAATTCCTGGGATTTAATATTTAAAAATACTAATTATATTGAAATCGATCTTGATATTGTGACAACAGAAATTAATGGGGATATTGGTTATGTTGTTTTGATCGAAAATTTGATGCAAGTTATTGGGGGTAGGAGAACTAAAGCTCAGTGTATAGCAACAAATATTTTTGAGCGGATGGGTGGAAATTGGTATCTGATTCATCATCATGGTAGTCCATTGATGAGCTAGTGCCGCTACGCGGAAGTTAAAAGTCATGCATTTAAAAGTGAGTGCTAATTGGCGAGGTTTCCTACGGCGCGCCTACTGTGCGGAAATAGTTCCGCACACAGCCAATCCTGTAGAAACCAGTCGCTCTTCTCTAACAGAAACCAACAATACTGTACCCTGGATCTTTCCACTTCGTTCTCGACCGACTCTAAGTTACAAAACAGGAGGAAGGTATTTTGGTGCAAACCGTCCAAGCAGACGCAAGCACGCAGGTTGTGATTTAATAGCACCTTCTGGAACAGAAGTTTTGGCGATGGAAGATGGAGAAGTACTCCAAAGTTATCCTTTTTGGCAAGGAACAGATGCGCTGGAAATTAAACATCAAGGTGGTATGATCGTGCGTTACTGTGAAATTTCCGTTGCATCGGGGATGAGACCAGGAATTCGGGTATCTAAGGGACAAGTCATTGCTCATGTGAAACGCTCCAAGAAGAAGACTTGGCGTTGCTGAAGCGCGGGTATGATTAGGGAAAAGAGCGATCGCCGACCAAAACAATAATTCCTATTATTCCTATTATTTGGATCAGGAGTTGGTACATCTCCAAATTTTAGAAGCGTGAATTAATA
>NZ_JAAHGM010000008.1:144712-312902 GCF_010692625.1 Okeania sp. SIO2C2 | reverse complement strand
TGGATGGAAAGGTGTAAAAGCTTGACTAAAAATTTTGTTTGCGCAGCATTCGGCAGGAAAAGAACTCTGGAAAATGCCACAGCCAAGATTAATCTTTGTTTGATTCGACTGATGCTTAACAGGTTGGCGATCGCGACTTAGTATAATCTTGGACAGAAAAGATACGGTTAGGGGTTCTATAGTCCTTATTAGTTACGTTTACGACTGTTGTGGTCATATCTAACTTTTCCTAATATGTTCAGTCCTTTTACTTTGAACTCCAAGAGATTCACCAGTCTTTTGTTAGCACCCTTTCAGGTTAGGTATTTCAAGATGTTACTTGCCTTATCCGTCAAGTTATACCAATTATGGCTTTCCTTTTGGGTTTCCCCAGACGGCATTCGCTTCTAAAGACCTCCCTCACCCTCTAAGGAATTGATAGTCCTCTTGCGATTTCTCTACTTTGAGCGTGGGAATTAGCTCAAAGACCTTATAGGGGTTATCCTGTTCCGCATGGGATGGAGATACAACCGACTTAGGACTCTATCTTTACTCCGGGGCTAGGTGTCCGCGAGTGATGCTCCTTATGACATCATTCCATTAAACCCATACTTCCGTATCAATCACTTTCGGAAGTCCGACGTCACGAAGCATGAGATAGATTTGCTGTTCGCTGTCCATATCGGTTTGGCCCTGGCCTCCTTTTAGGTTGTGATTACTTATTCAGGTTCGGCTTTTCTTCTCGCTGTGCGACCTCTGGATTACTCCGGATGCCGTGAAAAGATGGACACAGGCTTTTTGGACACTTGCCTGGGGAGTTTCAGAGTCTCCCACTCTCCCATGCGACTTTCAGGTCGCACCTAACAAAATCATCAGCATAGCGTATCAGAGAAAGACTTAGGCATTTCGCTTGCCAACTTTTTTGACGACCATTAGAATTTTTCATATCTATGGTCTTGGCAAATGTCAATTAGTCTTTCTTCCATACCGTGTAGGGCGATGTTAGCTAGTAGGGGCGATATTACCCCTCCCTGTGGTGTACCTTCCACAGTGTCTAGAAATTGATTGTTGTCAAACACTCCAGACTTTAACCATTGCTTGATTAGTCGTCTATAGAACCCATTTGAGATCTATTTAATAAAGAGATGGAGATATCTTACAAGGGTATGTTTTTGATATTGGCAACCAAAACAACTTCTCTCGACTGACTGAAAGCTTGATTTTTTCGTTGTCTTACTCTAAAACTAAAAACGCTGAAACCAATATTTTTCCTAGGTTTATTAACAACATAAAGTATTATGCCACAGTGAGCAAAAGAGGAGCGAAATCAACTATTCCACCATGCCAAAATGCTGTGATTGGACAGCGTGGCAACTGCAAAGCTACTCTCCATCCCAGAGACGAGAGTTTCAGACGAATTCGTAAAAAAGGAGGTAATCAATGGAAGCATGAAAGTGGATATCATCGACGCACTAAGATCGCAAACCACTATGTTTAGACTCAAAGTTTGATTTGGGGGTAAACTGCGAAGACAATTGTTTGAAAACCAAGCAGTGGAGTTATTCATTCAATACCCTATGCAAGGGCCGCATGATACAGAATGGTAAACCCGAAAGTTATTAAATAGACGTAGAGAGTTATTTTTGATTTTAACATCTCTTTAAACATCTCAAAATTTAATCTTTTTTTAAGGAATTAATTCTTATTATAAAGTTAAGAAATTGGAAATAATAGCTAATTATACTCAATGTTTATTAAAATTGAAGAATGTAAACTTAATTTTCGGGTAGTGAAGAAATATATGGAACTATTGCAAGAACAAATTATTGCTTTGAGTAAAAAAATTGAAGCAATACACACCATTATTGAAAAACTGAACGATCAGGTATCAACCTTTATAATTAAACAGAAGATAAATAAACATTCATCTACAGAAACTACTTCTAATCTGATACAGGTCAATGAGCTAAAACAAAAATATAACGGTTTTGATCTAGAATTAGAACACAAAGATGTGCTAGTAGATGATGACTATATGAATCAAGGTAGTCAAAATATGGATGGAGAATTAACATCAGAGATTCAAATTCAACGGCTAACAGCTCAATTGACGGCGGCTTATAATAGAATTGCTGCTTTAGAAGAACAATTACTTTCAAGAAGAATTAAAACTTAGGTATATAGGGTAAATTAGATATGTAGGGTAAAAAGGGTAAAATAGAGGGCTACAAATGAGTTAAAAACCTAAACTAAATTGAGATGTTTTATATTAAATAGACTTAAATAAATGCTTTTAACCCTCAGTAATTAGGTTAGCAAAATTAAACGTCAAATATACGGATGTTGTAAATTTATCCAAACCTGGGCGGAATTCTGTATGTAGCCAATTCTACGGCTCTCCTAATAGATATATCATACCATACTTATGATACTAAATCCGCCGAGCCAAAGGTACTTTTCAATCCTCTCTAACCTTTCTGCCCTCTGGTTTACCATCGTAATAAAGATACTCATAGATAGATAGCCGGATTTAGTGTAGCTTATCCTCTTCAAAGTTAACTTTATTTATGATCGGCTATCAGAATTTTCTTATTAGAATTATGTCTCCTGACTCCTGAGTCCTGACTCCTGATTCCTGAATTATGCAATAACTAATTATGGGGATACTCTGTTACTGCGGAACAGACCAAGACCGCACTTTACCTAATGTTACAGGCATCAAGTCAGATACATCAATAGTAAAACGATATACTTTTTTTGCCCTCCTAGTGTTGTCTGGATTAAAAAACTTGAGCTTTACATCCCAACAGTTGCTATTGTAACGACAGAAAGGACTTTTTTCGACTTCTATACTGTGCAACTCCATACCAACTGCTACTGCTTTAGAAATAGAAGCTGTTGCTTGAAAAGCGTTTGTCGCAGCAAAGTTAATGGCCCGATCACGGTCTGCTTGTCCCAAGTTGCGGAGGTCATAATAAACCCGTTGCAGAAAACTTCTGAGAGATTTTCGTATTGCTTCCTCTTGAGCTTCTTCTCGCTCTGCACTTACTGATGCGAGAGCACTATCAATCAGCATATTCACTGTCCAACCATACATTCCTCTGGGACTATATATTTTTACCACAGGTAGAATTTGCCCAGAAAATAATTTCACAGTTTTGTCGCTCAACCTACCAGTGATGCTGACTCTTTCGATGTAACCTTCATTGTCTTCTTTCTCAACCTCTCCTGCTAACATATTTTGCAGAGTTTTATAAATATCCTCGGCAAATGCGCCTACAGGTTGGAGGGCGTAAATAGGAGTTAATTCTATATTTAATGTCCAGATTAAAGATTTGGCTTCATATAAATTAGCATCTAAATAATTTGCCATTTGGCTAGCATTATAAGGGTTCGCAGGAACTTGAACTCCTAAAATAACTGCTGCTGGCATCAACTGTTTAAATGAGTCGCGCCGTGCTTCTGTGCCAAAATCATAACCCACTGTTCCCAAAGCATAAATTTTGTTGGAAGCAGCACTGGGCATAATACCTTGAGAAGGTAGAAGGCAGGAGGAAGAAGGCAGAAGGTTCTGTTCAGTTGGGGATTCTGACCCCGAATGAATGGGAGTCACTGAACGGGAGATCAGCGGAGGTTTGAAACCCCCTTTGGTTGCCAGAATGCTCCTGCCTATCTCCTGCGGAGACACTACGCGAACGGCATCGGGATAAATCTCTCCTGCCTCCTGCTCTCTGCCTTCTGCCTTTCTATCAACCCCACTATCTCCTAATATTACATCTTCCTCTGGCGTTACCTCTGCCGTAGAAACTTCCACTGCTGCTAACTCCTTTCCTGTCAAAAGTTGAAAAGCTCCGGCAACATTGAGCTTACCTAACATACAGCGTTCTACTTCTTCGGTATCTTACAAAGTACAGGGAATGGCACTATTTGTTAATGCTGCCCGTATTGCTTCTGCATCTGGAGCTGCTCCTTGCTGCAATTGTAAACTCATTAGAAGTGCCGAAATACCTGTTACCATTGGTGCTGCACAACTGGTACCTTTATTACGAATAGTTTCTTCTGTTCCTGGTTGGGCACCAAGAATATTTTCTTCGGGAGCAATAATACCTTGTTTTTGGTACTGCCCACCCCAGTTACTAAATTTGAAGACTTGCCCATTATCTTTCATTGCCCCTACCGACATTACTCCAGGCAAGATAGCGGGAAGACACCAACATTCGCCTTTATTATTCCCAGTAGGAGCGACAATTAAAATATTATTTTCTAGAGCTTGACGTACTGCTTTTTCCAGTAGATGTGGTTCATGGTCGCCCTGAAGACCTAGTAAGAATTCGTATAGACTTGATGCATGGGGCTAATTATAACGATCCAGCTCCCTATAATTATCCGACTTACAATCAGCTCAAATTCTCTGGTTGGGGTTGCTGATAGTTATCTGCACCTGTATAGTCGGGCGATCGCTCATCTTGAAAAAATTTATAATGTTGTTAAATAAGGATAATTATATCAGAGCAAACATCTCAAGCTTCTCAAATTTTGAGAACAGCGAAAATCAACATCTATACTGAGCAAGAACAAGAATCTATGATGCTGGCAACTGGTCTGGAAGACTATGCACATTGGAAAATTATGTTCAAAGACCAGAAGAGGGAAGACGATAAACCTTTCCGTCGCGGACGCATTTGGGCTTAATATCGAATCCAGTAGCATTGGTATATAGTAGAAGAAAGAAAAGTCTTGCTTTGTCTGATTTTTAAGCTTTTGATCTGTCCGCGTCCTTTGCTTCGACTGCTATAATTCAGTATTGAAATTAAAAAATAACAGTCAACATTGTAGGGGTAAACGGCCGTTTGCCTCTACTGATGCTAGAAATGATATTACTCACAAAGCAAAGGAATTTAATATTAAGAAGTTAAAACTTAAAATTCTTGATACCAAACTATTTCTTTGTTGCTAAATAGACATCTCCAGAAAAGAGGGAGTAGGGAGTAGGGAGTAGGGGGAAATAATTGATAATTTCTGTGCGATAATTGATTTGATTTTTTATAATTGAAGATGTCTAATAGAAATCTCCAGAAATTAAATATTACTATCTTCCTTCCAGTTAATAAATTTTAACTTCCAAATTTACCCATTCTTATATCATGTCCGGTAGCATCGGTGAGGAATATTTTAAACTTTTAAAACCTCTGATATTATTTCTTGCCTATCAATTAAAAGGGCAAAAATGGCTAGCATATCCAACTAATGAATCTGATGCTAAAAAACGTTTTTGTTTTGCTAAACCTATAGCAGTTCATCTAGTAACAGAAGGAGCTATGTTTGAGCCAATAATTACTAGATTTGATGGAAGTTCTTGGTGGTTTGAAGATATCGATCGTCGTGCTGACCTTTTTGTTGCGGAACAGTTACGGGAAGCGTTCAAAAATATTACGCCACCCACAGAAGTCAGGTTTAAGGGGATAACTCCAGAAATGAAAACAGTTTATGATTTAGTAGCGCGACAAAAAGAATAATTTATGAAACAAATGCAACAGCAAAGGGATGAAAAAAAACTGCGTGAGGCGTTGAAATGGGAGGAGGTGAGTTGCATAATTTTCGCGATCGCTCTACTTATTGGCAAGTAGAATGGGTGACAAGGGATGGAGAACGCCATACTTCTGCTATTGATAAAAATGATTTGACTGTGGTGAGTGCTGGTATTTGTCTGAGTGGGGGCGATCGACATTTTGACTTACAGTCTTTAGTGGGTGTTGTTGAACAGAGGTATTGAGTGGAAGGAAGAAGGAAGAAGGAAGAGGGAAGAGGGAAAAGGAAGGAAGGAGGAAGAGGGAAAAGGGAAAAGGGAAGAGGGAAGGAGGAAGGAGAAAAATTATGCTTCTAATTTACGAATAGTGGCTATAATGAGACGTTGTAGTTCATCAACTTCTTGAATAATAGAATTAAATAGTTCTGGTTTAGCTAAATTTACTGCTTTAGCAATAATTAATTGGGTATCTAACTCTCTGAGAGAACCTAGAGCAATTCTGAGAAAATGTATATATTCAACTTTACTTGTTCTGCCATATCCTTCAGCAATATTTGAAGGAACTGAAACACAACTACGACGAATTTGACTCGTTAAACCGTAAAGTTCAGAAGTGGGAAAATGTTGAGTTATTTGGTAGCAGTTAATAGCCATTTTAACACCTCTTTTCCATATATATTGTTCTCGATGACTGCCCATAATTCAAAATTCTCTTAAGAAGGAAGAAGTAATCAGGAAGAAGTAATCAGGAAGAAAGAAAAAAAAGTAGATAGGGATAGTCTCCTACAAGCTACTCCATGTCTACAAACTCCAAGCAATTGTAGACAAAGTAGGTTAAAGTGAAGTATAAAACCCATAAATAAAAAGATAAAAAGAAGAAATAAGGAAGAAGAAATCAGGAAGAAGAAAGAAAGAAAAAGTAGATAGGGATAGTCTCCGACAAGCTGATCCATGTCTACAAACTCCAAGCAATCTTTACCGATTATTACTTCTTCCTGATAAATTATATCCCTTCTTTCTTCCAATTGATAACTTTTAATTTCCAACTTTACCGATTATTACTTCTTCCTGATAAATTATATCCCTTCTTCCTTCCAGTTGATAACTTTACCCCTTCCAACTTTACCCCTTCCAACTTCCCCTTTCCTTCCTTCTTACTTCTTACTTCCTACTTCCAACTTTAGTCCTTCTTCCTTCTTCCCTCTTCCTTCTTCCTTCAAAACTATGTTTTTTCACGAACAACTTTACCGCAGTCCAGAAGTTATGACAAAGCTAAAAAATTTGTCAATAACTATTTGTGGAGCAGGTGCTTTAGGAGCAAATATTACTGAAAATTTAGCTCGTTCTGGGTTTAGTAAATTACGGGTTATAGATTGCGATCGCATTGAAGAGCGTAACTTATCTACTCAACCTTATTATCGTTCTGATGTGGGAGCTTTTAAGGTTAAAATTTTGACCAATAGTCTCTATCGTGCTTTAGGAGTAAAAATTGATGGTAAAACTCAAAAATTAACTGAAGAAAATGCAGGTAAACTATTAGGAAAAAGTGAGTTAGTGATTGACACTTTTGATAATAGTATTAGTCGGAGTGCTGTGAAAAATTATTGTGCTGATGCTAATATTTCTTGTCTTCATGTAGGGTTAGCTTCTGAATATTCAGAGATAATTTGGAATGAAAATTATCGAGTACCTTCTCCAGTAAATGATGATATTTGTGATTATCCATTAGCGAGAAATTTAGTAATGTTAACTGTTGCTGTTGCTTGTGAAGTTGTGGTAAATTTTGCAGCGACAAAACAGCAGGATAATTTTACTGTTACTTTAGGAGATTTTGCTGTTAGACCATTACTATTTATGTAGGATTAAATCAATATATGCTATGCTGATTTAATGACTAGATTAAAGTTAATAATTGAATTACAAATATATAGCATCATAGGTAAGATAAATGACAACAGATATAGACATTCTCAAAGATGAAAGAGTTAACTGTTATTCTGTAATGATTCAGTTGAGAGTAGCAGAATATTTAGAAATGGTAGAAAAAGTTTTTAATGATAGAGGAGGTTTAGAAGGACAAAGGGATACTGTAAAAACAACAACAGCTCTTCGGATTCGCAAAAGAATGGTCGAAGATTTGAAAAAAGGAGCTATATTACCACCAATAGTTGTAGGAGTAATTACTTCGGAGGACAAGTTATCTACTCTCAAACAATTAGATAGAGATGACTTTCTAAATCTAATTACAAACCATCCTGAAAATATATCTATAATTGATGGTATGCAAAGAACAACAGCTTTATATGAAGCCCAAAAAACTACTGATATTAGGGATAATAAAGTTCGTATAGAATATTGGATAGCATCTCAAGTAAATAGTCTTATCTATCGGATGTTAGTATTAAACACGGGACAAATTCCTTGGAACTTGAGAAGACAAATTGAAACTGTTTTTAAAGAAAATTTGAAGGAACTAAACAAAAAATACCCAGATATACAAATCATAAAAATTGACGATCAAAAGAAACCTATAAATTCTCGTCAATATCGAGCTGATAAAGTGATTGAGTTATTCTTAGTTTTCGGTTCAAGAAAGGAAAAAGTCGATCTACAAGAGAGATTAGCGGATGAGTTTACGAGACAAGACTTTATAGAATCAGTAGCTAATCCTAATTTTACGAATATATTTTATGAGGTAATAGGATGTCTAGCTGACTTTGACTCAGCTCTATCTGCGTATGAGAATACAACAAAAGAAGTGCATTTCAAAAAAGGTAAAGACTTATTTCGTAGTCATCCAGCTTGTATTGGTTTTGTAACTTCTATCGCTTTATATGTACAAGGTAGACCTGGTAATGATTATAGTTTAGAAAAACAAAATAAAAGGTGGAGAAAGATTAAAAACGATGCCAACACACTTTTTAAACGAGTCAAAGAAATGGAACCTAGTGAGATAGGTAAGTTTTTAGATTTTCCAACACTTAATGAACTGATTAGTAAAAAAACGGGTAAATCTACTAACTTTGAAAGAGCGTTTTTCTTAGAAGCTTTTAAAGTATTAATAGATGAAGATTTCGACGTTCAAGTAATGACACCATGTTGGAGAGCTTACTGATACCAAGATGTCTAGAAATATGATCGAGGCTAATCAATATATTTTCAATGAATTAGCTTATTTTGTTGAAGTAAGTAATATAGACATCGTTATAGATGAGCAAAAAAAACGTTATATTGAGACTGATAGTGAAGAAAAAGAATGGTTGAAAAAATTAAAAATAATCAACCAAAAATATCAAATTTTACCCAACTTTGCAACAGCATCTTTTGAATATGGTGGTAATGATTATTTTGTAGCCATTGGTTCACAAGAATATTTAGAAACTAATCAAGAAGTTATTCAGTTTACAGAATTGAATGCAGGCATAATTACTGCTTTATTGTTTGAATTTAAAATATCAGTGGCTCGAAAAGCTAGTCCCTATGATATTGCAGATAAAATTTTTTATCCATCTCAAAAAGAAAGAATAGGATATGATTTTTCTACAGTAAGAGACTTATTTGAACCAATTTTTGTTTATAAAATCCCAGAAAATTCTCCTTTTTTGAATTTAGATTATATAACTTTGATTAGAATTTCTGGCTTTTATGTGAAAAATAGTCAACTGGTTTCATTAAATTTTTCATCAAATACTCTTAATGAATTTGAAAAGCTATTTATTGAAGGTTCAAAAAATATACCTTATGAAAACTTATTACTCAGCTTAGTTTCTGTTTCTTGGAAATATTCATTTCTCGATATCTATAGATGTATCGAAAGATTATTTCCCATATCAGAACTAGAAGACCTGCACACAAAATTAAATATTCAAGATTCCCTATTAAACTTTGCCGATGATATTGAATCTTATATTGGTTGGAAACCAAAAGAAAATGAAGCACTAAATAAACTGATTAAAGATTCTCCCAATTCAGCACGTCAGATACTTCGTCAAGTCAAAGCTGATATTAACAATGTAGAAGAGGGAAATCTTGGAAATTTTGTCTATAAAATTCGTAATTCGATTGTGCATTTTAGACCAGCTATAAAGCAAATTCAATTCAATGATAATAATTGGGATATGTTAATCCATTCATCTTTGCTAGTTATTGAACATTGGTATGATAAATATGAACAACAACTTGCAGATAATAATTTTGATAATGATAACTAAGTGAAATTCAGAATAATTAGAATATCATCTCTACCCAAGTAATTATTTCATCCCCATTAAATTGGGTGCATCTCAATTTTGAATAAAGCCAAAAATTTATCGCTTTTAGGCAACAGTTCATTAATTGATAATTGATAATTACCTCTCCCTAAAAGGAAGAGGATTGAATAAAAAGAAAATTTTTTCTCTCTTGGTCGATTGGATATGGTTAGGAAACCCATCCATCCCACCCTACGGGAAGCTGCGCTAATGACCGCTTGTTTCTCCTTTAAAGGAGAGGATTTTTACCTTAATTATTCAGTAACAGTCAACAGGGAATAGGAAATAGGGAATATATAGGAAAAAAGTATTTTTGCAAATATTGAGATGCATCCAAAATTTGATATATAGCAGTCGAAGGAAAGGTGAGGACAGATAAAAAGCTTCAAACTAAGACAAAGCAATATTTTTCCTTCTTCCCTCTTCTCTCTTCCTTCTTCCTTCTTCCTTCAACAAAAAAAACACTTAAGCTGCAACCGCTTCTTCATAAGGAACAAAAGATTTCTTCTGCGCTCCACAAATAGGGCAAGACCAATCTTCAGGAATATCTTCAAATGCTGTACCAGGAGCAATTCCAGAGTCAGGATCGCCAACAACTGGATCGTAAATCATCGAACACACCCGACAGATCCATTTACGGGTTGCAGCTTCCTTTCCAGCAGCTTTTTGTTTCGGTGCAACACCATTCAAACCTTCGAGAGCTTCTGTATATTGATCCGCGTGGTGATGCTCAATGCTAGTCAATAAACCAAACTTATGAGTTGCTTGCCGAAACATGGAAGCGTGTTCCCGAGACTCTTCCTCTTGCTCCTTAAATTCTGCTGCTGCTGCACTATCGCGGTCTACCCGTGCTTGTTCGGCAAATTCTGGGTACATAGTTGTATATTCGTAAGTCTCTCCTTCAATTGCTAACTCTAGACAACGAGAAGCGATCGCTTTTTTCTGCTCTTCGGTCAAAGTAGATAGGTCGTCTACTACTAACTCTGGGTGAAGTAGGCGAAAGTGGGAAAAAGCGTGTTGAGTTTCTTGGTTAGCTGTTTCCCGGAAAAGTTTGGCTAAATCTTCCATGCCCAATTTCTTGGTTACTTCGGCAAAAAAGAGATATTTACGGTTAGCCATTGATTCTCCTCCAAAGGCATCAGACAAGTTTTTGGCGGTGTTAGAGTTGGACAAGTCCATGGTGTTCTCCTGAATTATTTCTTTTACTCTGTTATATCTAAGAATAATTCTGATTTAATAAAATGTCAAGGATAATATTAAATTAAATTTAACAACTAATATTTGTTGAGATGTGTTATAATCTGAAGTTGGTATAAAATTTATATAATAAGCTTAAGTTAATGAACAGTAACTATACTGCAACAAATATTAAGGAAGAAATGCAATCTAAAGGACTGAGAATCACTCCTCAGCGGTTTGCAGTTTATGCTAATCTTTTATCTCGTTCAGACCATCCTACAGTTGAGGAGATACTGAGTGAAGTCAACCGTGAGTTACCAATTTCTTCCAAGGCAACTATTTATAGCGCCTTAACTGTGTTACGAGAAGTAGGGTTAGTTAAAGAAGTATTGCTGGAAGAGGGAGTAACTCGTTATGACGCTAACGTTAAACCTCATCATCATTTTTGCTGTCAAAAGTGTGGCGCGATCATTGACTTAGAGTGGGAAACTTTTAGTAATTTACAAATAGATCGTTTACCACCAGGAATTTATCCCGAAAGTTATGAGGTTATTGTTAGGGGTACATGCAGTCGTGAAAGTTGTCATGGAGTATAGGTATTGAAGAAGGAAGAAGGAAGAAGGAAGAAGGAAGAAAGAAGAAGGAAGAAAGAAGGGATACTAAAAAGTTGCCACGACCCTTGATCGCTCCCCAACCAATTCTAGGCACCGTGGGTAAGGTTGGGGTATTACACCCATAAGGGAAAAGATAAATTTGATAGTGCGAGCATCTTGCTCGCGAATATTTTAGTATCGCCAAGAAAGAAGGAAGAAGGAAGAAGACATCCCCCCCTTGCACCTCGCACCTCGCACCTCGATAATGCGGGGGGAGGAAGAAGGAAGAAAAAATGGATGGGGACTCAAACCCCAACCAATTGTAAACACCCCCGTTGACGTTGGGGTATTAAACCCAAAATAAAAAGATAAAAACAGAAAAAATGATAGACATAGATAAGCTATAAGATTGTGGAATTTCCTTTGATGGAGCATTTTTAAACTGTAATTTTTATCATCTTCTTTTTGTTAATTACTATTACCAACTACAGGATTGCCGTATGAAAATCAAAAGCTTTAATCATGTTGCAATTATTTGCTCTAATTATGAAAAATCAAAACATTTTTATGTGAATATTTTAGGGTTTGAAATTATTCAAGAAACTTGGAGAAAAGCACGCAATTCTTATAAATTAGATTTACTTGTAGGAAGTGGCGATCGCATAGAGTTATTTTCATTTCCCAACCCTCCAAAAAGATTAACTCGTCCAGAAGCTTGTGGTTTGAGACATTTAGCTTTAGAAGTAGATAATATTGATGAATCTGTCGATTATTTGAAATCTCACAATATAGAAGTAGAAAATATTAGAATTGATGAAATAACTGGCAAACGTTTTACTTTCTTTCCCGACCCAGATGGGTTGCCTCTGGAAATTTATGAAAGTTGAAAAAGGCATTCAATAATTAATAATTAATAATTAATAATTAATAATTAACAATTACCTCTTCTTTTCAAGGAGAGATAATTATTAATTGTTTACTTCCCCCCTCCTGGGAGCAGAGGTGAGTTCTCTCCCTGTACGGACGCTGCATGCAAGGTCCCTAGTCTACTCAAGAAGGGGTTTAGTACCCATCCACTTTTTCCTTCTTCTTTCTTCCTTTCTTCCTTCTTCCTTCTTCCTTCTTCCTTCAAATAAATGCTAGGATTATTTATAAAACAATTAATTTAGAATTTAATGGAACAAGAAATCTATAAGCAAGCAATAGCAAAATCTCGTGCTAAAGACTATCAAGCAGCAATTCAATATTTTAGTAGAGTTATAGAAATTAATCCTAACTTTGCTGAAGCTTATTATGGCCGAGGTTTAGCAAGGTTTGATTTAGGAAATAACAATGAAGCGATCGCTGATTATACTCAAGCTTTAGCAATTAATCCTAATTATATAGATGCTTATTTAGCTCGTGGTATTGCTAAGTTGGCAGTAAAAGATATTTCAGCAACTATTGAAGATGCAAATCAAATAATTACTATTAATAATCACTATGCTCCGGCATATAAATTGTTAGGTAATGCTTATCGTAAACAAGATAATCAAGCAGATGCCATAGATAATTTTAAGCGGGGGGCAGAATTATATTTAGAGCAGAAAGATGCAGTGAATTGTCGGAAATGTTTGGATAATATTAAACAAATACAATCAGTATCTACTCCTGCTGTAAAAATTGAAAATAATCTCCAAAAAGGTGATAGTAAAACATTTTTAACTCGGATGTTGAGAAGATTTGAAAAAGGCGATCGCCAGGGAGCAATAGCAGATTTAAACTGGGCTTTACAAGTAGATACAGAAGATTCTCAAACCTATTGTTGTCGAGGAATTATTCGTCATAAACAAGGGGATAATTTAGGAGCAATATCAGATTTTAATCAAGCTTTGCAATGTAACGACCGAGATGTTTTAGCTTATCAAAATCGAGGGGCAATTCGCAGTAAAATGGGAGATTTTAAAGGAGCGATCGCTGACCTTGATGCAGCTTTAAAAATTGAACCGAATAATTCGCTTATTTATGTAAGTCGGGGAAATACTTATCGGGATATGGGGGCCTATGAAGAGGCAATGACAGATTATGAACAAGCATTAAAAATTAACCCTAATGAAGCCAAAGCTTTTTATAATCGAGGCATTATTTATTCCCGTTTAGAAGAAATGAAAAAAGCCATAGATGATTATCAGAATGCTGCTCAATTATTTGGGGATGCTGAAGATTGGAGTAACTATAAAAAAACATTAGATAATCTGAAGAAAATTCAGGGAACTGTTCCTAGTCAAAATCAGAACCTTAACGAAGATAATCAATATAAACAATTACAACAAAAACTTTTAAAAATGGTTGGTGGGCATTGGGAAATGGCAGAAAGATTAATTGCAAAAGTTCGAGAAAAATATCCTGGAAGAGATAAGGTTTGGTATTTGGAAAAAGTTATATCTGATTATCAACAATAGCAAGATAATTCATCACAGCAAATTGAAGGTATAGCGCTGTGCGCAGGCAACAGGCAACAGGCAACAGCTCCGGAAGGGGGAATAAAAAACCGATAATATAAGGCTTTTAGCTATTGGACAGTTCTTGTAATTTGTAAATATCCCAGCGCACATTGCTATATAGGGTGTACAAATATGAACGAGCGAGTGTTTGTAGTGCGGAAATTTTGCCCGCAACATATCAATTTAATTTTTAGACATTTCCAGAAAAAAGAAAGTAAGGGGGAAAGAATTGATAATTTATGTACCATAGTTGATTTCATTTTTTATTATTGGAGATGTCTTTTAATCTATGGATACAGATACAAAGATAAATTCAACCTAAAACCAGGCAATAAATTTTCACCCGATAATTCTGTTGGAATATCTCTTACTTCCACATCCTTTTCCAGACGATAAATTTCTACTTGTTGCTGCTGAGGATTAATTAACCATCCTAAATTTACTCCAGCATCCATATATTCTTGCATTTTCTCGCGCAACATTTCCAAATCATCTGTTGCTGACCTTAATTCAATGACAAAATCCGGTGCAATGGGAGGAAACTTGCGCCGTTGTTCAGGTGTTAATGCTTCCCAACGTTCCCGTTTTATCCAAGCAACATCTGGGGAACGGTTAGCACCATTTGGCAACTTAAAAACAGTAGACGAACTGAAGGTAAAACCAAGTTTTGTTTGCCTATTCCAGATGCCCAAATCAATAATTAATTCAGCTTCTCGATTACCACTATCCCCTCCAACGGGTGGCATAATAATTAATTCTCCTTTAGCCGTTATTTCAAAGTTAAACTCGCAGTTATTTTGACATAACTGATAGAATTGTTCGTCTGTGAGGTGAACAGTATCTAAATTTAATGTTAAAGCACTCATAATTTTATACTTATTTAGAATTTTTATAAAAATTATATCATGCTATTTATTGAGAACAAAAAGTTAGGTAAAATCCTAATAATTATATAAATTTGTGACCAAAAATATCGTGTCTCTAGCCTCCCTTTTTAAACCCAAGCTTTTAGCGCGCTGAAAGCTGTTTGCGGAGCATTCCGGTACGGAAATGCTGAAATTCTGATAGCTATTTAAAAAGCGCTTCGGTCTGGAAGCGGATCTTTCAGCCGATTGGCCTTTAGAGGTCAGCTTTGGGCGTTTGCGCAGCATTCCGGAACGGAAAGGGGATTTAAACCCCTCCTAAAATTAAACGACTGATAGAAGTTGGTGATTTAAAACCAAGCTTTTAGCGCGCTGAAAGCTGAGTGCTGTTTGCAGAGCATTCCGATACGGAAAATGCTGATAGCTAGTTAAAATTAGCCAATTTCCGCCGTCATACTAATAACTGTTTCCACAGTTTTACCAGGTTCAGCAATTAATAAACTTTCCCCAGTATTCATAGCATTACGAGGTGCACTCCAAGGTTCTAAACAATAAAAATCTTTACCTTTCACAGTCCAAAAAACTAGAGTAGAGTAATTACTATCGTAGTTAATAGTTAACTTCAAATTACGACTTTTATCAGTAACTACTGCTGATTGTTTTGACAAATTAACAAACGCCCAATCAATTTCTTCGGCATTAAAATCAAACTCTCCAGAAAAAGTATTAACAGTTTGTTCGCCCTTAAGTTTATACTCATTTGAAGGTAAATCAAACTCTAATTGACTCTTATCAGTTACAGCAAAATAAGGATGAATTCCTGTAGCAAATGGCATAGGTTTCTGAGACAAATTCGTGTGAGAATATCGCATCTCTAGAGTATTACCCCGCAATATATAGGTATAATTCAACTCAAAATTAAATGGATATACTGCCCGAGTTTCATCACTGCTGCGAAGAGTCACAGTAATACTTGCGCCATTCTCGGTAGACTGTTGTGTAACTTCCCAAGGGAGGGTACGAGCAAAACCATGTTGCTTGATTTTGTAGCTTTCTCCATCTAACGTATAGGTATCGTCAACCACGTTGCCACAAATAGGGAACAGTAGAGGAATACCACCGCGTACCGAAAGAGTG
This sequence comes from Okeania sp. SIO2C2, assembly GCF_010692625.1. NCBI lineage: Bacteria > Bacillati > Cyanobacteriota > Cyanophyceae > Oscillatoriales > Microcoleaceae > Okeania > Okeania sp. SIO2C2. The sequence continues at coordinate 296,891 of NZ_JAAHGM010000008.1, read as the reverse complement.
GGGTCAGCAAAACGTTCCTTATCAAGATAAAATATTTTTTGGTCTTGAGTACGCCAGTCAGTAATGATGCCACCTCGTTCAGGAACAACAACTACCATAGACTGAGTAGTTTCATCAGAAAGAATATAGGGTTGATTTTGATTTTGTCCAACATTAGCAGGCATAGATAATTTACCTAAAACAACTGCTATTAAGTTCTCATAGAATCGTCTGAAAAACTATTCATTTTGGACATAATACGAATTTGATAAACGTTTGCTACAAATATCTAGGGGATTTTTTAGGAGTCAGGAGTCAGGAGGCACGGAAGGAAGAGAATTTAGAAGGATTTGGCAATGGCGCTGAGGATGGAACATTTTTTTATACCGAACCCGAGCGGATTTTATATAAAATATTGCTTAAAATTTTAAGCATATCATTTAAGTGAACTGAAAACAAGTCTAAACTTAGTGCTACTAATATCAGTTACCAACATCAAAAAATTAGGTAGTGCATAAGTTCTGAACTTAAGGAAATATATCTAGCGATCGCAGGACTTATACAATAGACATCTGGTGATCATCAAAAATAAAATCAATTATCGCATATAAATTATCAATTCTTTCCCCCTACTCCCTACTCCCTACTCCCTCTTTTCCGGAGATAACTAATATATGAGGTCTAAACACTAAATATATAAAACGTTATAGTTTTGATTGACTATATCAATCATCGATAAACTGGTAAAGTAAACTGAAAACAACTACCATTATTTGGACTAGACTCTACCCAAATTTTGCCGTAGTGGGATAAAATAATCCTCTGACATAGAGCTAGACCAATACCATAACCTTCTTGTGACTCATCACGCTTGAGCCTAAAACTATCTTCAAAAATACGACCGTGATTTTCTTTAGGAATACCAGGACCACTATCACAAATTGTCACTTGAATCTTTTGAGTAGTGCGATCGAGGATTAAAACCTGTATTTTTCCTTGTTTAGGAGTATACTTTATGGCATTATCCAGCAAATTAACTATTACCTGACGTATTCTTTCTCGGTCAGCATAAACTAATGGTAAATCATTAGGAATATCCGTTTTCAAATGCAAATCTTTTGACTTAAGTCGGTCTCGAAAACTAATTATCACCTCGCGACACAATGCCCCCAAATCTAATTTTTCAGGCTGAATTTGTAACTGCGTACTTTTGCCTCTTGGCCTCTCCAGAATATCTGTAATCATTCTGTCAATCACACGAACTTGGTAACGTGCCTGCTTAATTAGCCTTTCCATAAGAGTTGGAGAGCTTCTAGGAAACTCACTATTAACAGTTTTTTGAGTTGATTCTAAAGTCTCTAGAGCCAATGAAACTGCTGTCAGAGGGTTGCGTAAGTCATGAGCCAACATGGCCACAATACGGTCTTTAAATCTTAGTTGAGCTTGAAGTTGTTCCTTTTCCTGTTTGAGACGAAAAATCTCATCTGACATTTGCATTAATTCTGCAGCACAGTCGATGGAACTAACAGATAATTTTTGATTAACAACCTGTTTAGATTGAGGCTGAGAGTTATGAGTTTGCCAATATTCGGCTATGGAACGTTGCCAGCGTGGCCACCAATATTCCAGTTTGGCAATTAAATCTGTACCAGTTAGAGTTTGTCTCGGTTCAGGATAAATTTTGAGTAGAGCAGGAGTAGCAATTAACTTGAAGTGCTCTGCCATATAGGGTTGCTCTTGTACGTCAATGACTTGAAATTCAAAGGGATAATCATAATCTTTTTCTAAATTGTTGAGGGACTTACGAATGGCTTGAATTTGCTCTTGAGAACCAGGACGTTTGTTGATAAACAATAAAATCTGTAAAAATCCCTGCTCATTACTATTATTATTATTATTAGATTTTTCTGAAGACACCTGTAAAAAATTTCTAGGTAAGTGGGATAAGCTATTAGCATCTCTTTTGCAAATAGAATAATTTACCATTTAGTAGTAATCCATATTGAATATTCCCGCCTACCTAGATACTTGGCCCTATGCTGTAAGCGGGGCGGGGTTTACCACTTACGATTAAAAAACTAATTGGATGAATTTTATATTTTTCTATTAATGGCCTATAAAAGAAAATTAGTTTCTGAGATAATTTAATATCTATTTCATATTGTGACACTAATACTTTCAATTCGCGTTCTAGAGTATATTGAGATTATCTCATGCTGACTTGACATAATTGATATTTTATAGTAAGTGAATACAGATAAATCTTACCAGTGGTTATGATGACTCAAGTGAGGGAGAATTTTCTGGTAAGTGGTATACTGCAAGCTTAAATTTTATAGTAGTTGGAGGTTTGCTGAGGATACTCTCAGAAATTTGTGCCTCAGTCGTGAAAAAAAATGTAATTTTAAATTTTGAATATTGCTAAAAGTGGATGAAGTTGGTTAGCTGGCAAAAAAATCAGTCCCTCACAGTGGTGCTTGTGGCGGCGATCGCCTTCTTTTTAATATGTCTATTATTTAACCTGCATCGTTATTATAGTTTTTACGCCTCTTACGACCAAGGTATATTTAACCAGGTCTTTTGGAATAGTATACACGGTCGTTTTTTTCAAAGTTCTCTCTCTTCTGCTCTTTCTACAAATGTAGTCCACCAAGGCCAAGTACCAGAAGTATACTATCACCGCTTAGGCCAACATTTTACTCCAGCTCTATTATTGTGGTTGCCAATATATGCTCTATTTCCATATCCTGTCACCCTAACAGTATTACAGGTCACATTAGTTACTGGTGCTGGTTTAGTTTTATACATTTTAGCTAGGCACTATCTCCAGCCACCCTTATCAGCCATAATTACCATTAGCTTCTATTGTGCTAATGCAGTAATTGGCCCTACTCTCGCAAATTTCCATGATATTTGTCAGATACCTATATTTATATTTAGCCTACTATTGGCAATGGAAAAACGCTGGTGGCCTCTATTTTGGATTTTAGTAGTATTAATTTTAGCTGTTAGAGAAGATGCAGGAGTAGTATTATTTGGAGTAGGATTCTATCTAATTTTGAGTAAACGCTATCCCAAAATAGGTTTAGCTATTTGTACTTTCAGTTTTGTTTATATGGTAGCTTTAACAAATCTGATTATGCCCCTATTTTCCGAAGACATTTCCCAGAGATTTATGATGGAAAGATTCGGTCAATATGCAGATGGAGATGAAGCTTCTACTTTGGAAATTATTTGGGGTATGATTAGTAACCCTTGGCGGTTAATAGCAGAAATTTTCACTCCATTTTTTGGCACTATCAAGTATTTATTAGGTCAATGGTTACCTTTAGCATTTGTACCTGCTGTTGCTCCCGCTTCTTGGATGATAGCAGGGTTTCCTTTACTGAAATTATTTTCTGCTCAAGGTTTGTCTGTACTGTCAATTACAATTCGCTACGCTATGACAGTAGTACCTGGATTATTTTACGGTGCAATTCTATGGTGGGGAAAGAGAGAATCAGAAGTTGAAAACTCACCACTGCCATCAGGAAAGTTTCGCCGTTTTTGGGTAATTTGTATTTGCTTGTCGCTATTTTTTACATTTACATCTAATCCTAATCGCACTTTTTATTTTTTAGTACCAGATTCAGTTAAACCTTGGGTTTATGTTCCCGCACACCAACAATGGCAACACGTTGGTAAAATGCGACCATTGTTAGGAAAAATTCCTGATGATGCAAGTGTGGCAGCAACTACTTATATTATTCCTCACTTATCAAGTCGTCGAGCAGTTTTGCGGTTTCCTAGAATGCAATTTAGAAATGATGCAAAAGAAGTTGAAAAAGTACAATATATAATTGTTGACCTGTGGCGGTTGAATAGATATCGGGTCGCATTTAAGAGCGATCGGCAACGATTAGAAACAATTGTTCCTAGAATTGAAGAACTTTATAATTCTGGTGAATATGGAATTACTGATTTTAGAGATGGTGTGGTTTTGATGGAAAAAGGAGTTGTTTCTAATTTGGATGCTGTTAATGGATGGGAAAATTTCCGCATGAAGAAGGAGTCAGAAGAAGGAGTCAGGAGTCAGAAGAAGGAGACAGGAGACAGGAGACAGGAGTCAGGAGTTAGAATAGGCAAGAAGGAGTTAGAATAAAAGAACAAACAAGGAGACAGAATGAAGAGAGAATTTGCTAAAAGTTTTCAAGATTTGATAGTTTGGCAAAAAGCACATCAACTCGTTTTAGAGGTATACCGCTTTAGCAGTAACTTTCCTAAGACAGAAACCTACGGATTAATTTCTCAGTTAAGACGAGCATCTGTATCAGTGCCAGCAAATATAGCAGAAGGTTTTCGGAAAAAAGGGTTAGCAGATAAAATCCGATTCTTGAATATTGCACAAGGTTCCCGCTTAGGAGTCGCGATATTACTTAATTCTGGCAAATGACCTTGAATATGGGAATACTTCAGAATTGGTACTGCATTTAGAAGAAGTAAGTAATATCATGTTCCCCCTCCGGGGGAGCTACGCTAACGGACGGGTCAGTTATAATAAAATTTAAGGACTCCGGGTATCGACAGTACCAAACAAATACTTAAATTATCAATACCCCCAATACCAATATTTGTTCTTTTTCTCCAATATTTCCTCCTGACTCGGTCCTCCTGACTCCTGAGGACTCACAACAGTCATTTATAAGTATTCAACCGTTAGCGTAGCTCCCCCGGAGGGGGAACATGATATAAATTACTAGATTCTTATATTGCTGCAATTATGAGAAAAATTTGCTGCTCCTCCGGAAGATGTCTTAGGAGAATTGTCTCATTTTGAAATGGGAATTAGGCGTTTTTGTTACTGGTGCGATCGCCACATCTTGATCGAAATAGGCAAAGAACAAATCAAAGTATTTTTAGACCCCGATATCTCTATGCTCCTTGAAGAAGATTTACCTACAAAAATCGACCAGTTATCGCGAGGGGGAACAATACGGTTAGAATTTGTTGATAGTTTTTGCCTCAGAATAGAATTAGTACCTCTTGGCAACAAGGTTAACTGCAACTTACGATATTTTGGCTATTTGGATAGCAATAAAAACTTTTCTCTAGATAGCAGTTACAAACAATTTCAATTAGACCGCAAAGAAGTCTTGGAAACTTTACTGACTTTTGCATCAAGATTGCAGACATGGCAACAGAAACAGGTTATATTACCAGGCAAGAAAGAGACGATTTTATCTCTCCTGTGGAAATACATAAAATCAGCTCGTTTATGAAGAAGGAGTCAGTCGGACCGAGTCAGAATGAAGAGGGAAGAAGAAGGAGTTAGTAGACAGGAGTCACTCCAGTAACGCACCGAGATCTTTGAGATAGCTACAAACTACTCAACGGTGCGTTACGGCGCAACGTAATATTTGACAGTTCAACCGTAGTTTGTAGTAAGCGCCTAACGCACCCTACTGTACTACTACGGAGGCGATGGCACTTTGAGGTGGTGGCTTTACGCCATGACAAAAGCGCCCAAATCAGGAAATTTAAATAAGATACAACATTTCACTGCTTGGTATAAGAGTATAAAGATTGGGGATAATTTAACTGATATTATGAAGATTTGATGAAGACGATATAGTAATTTACACATTTATATGAAGATTTGATGAATTTGGTATTTTTTTCTTGACATGTTCTTGGCATGACATTAGGATTTATACAGATAAGAAAATAATAGAAAAGGAAGAGAAATAATCATGCTAAAAACATTTACAAGAACCCAGAACACAGCAGCAGCTTTGGCTTTTATTGCAATTGGTTTATTTACACCTCCTGCTCAAGCTCAAGCTATAACCTACACCTTTTCTGCTTCTGAAGCTTGTGACATTGGTTGTACTGGTAATGTAGATGTAATGGGAATAATTGAAACTGATGGTACTCTAGGAGCTATTACGACTGAAAACATCATAGATTGGGAGCTTACCTTTAACAGTTCCCAGTTTAATCCCACCATCCTGTCACCAGACAATTCGGAGATAACCACCGATGGTGCCGTGAATTTAATGGCAACAGCAGATCAAATCACTTTGGATCTTTTTGGCGTGTTCGATTCCGAGTCCTCGTTTTTTTCGATTTCTGATGTTGCTCCACCACCTTTTGAAGTTAGCTATACGCTAATGGGGGGCTCATCCACTTCAACGGAGATTGTAATAACGCACCAGCCGCTTACCTTATCCGACCCACTGGGGGGGGACGAAGCCCGTTCCTTCATAAACAAAGGAACAGGGCAAAGGGACTTCGTCTTAGCTTCGGGAGGTACACCCACCGAACCAGTCCCAGTCCCAGAACCAGGCCTAATGTTAGGTTTGATCACACTTGGTGGAGTAATGCTAGGCAGCAAAAGAAAGGAGAAGTCAGAAGTTTGAAGTTCTTTGAGAAGATTTGATGAAGAAGACGCGTGATTTTCACTCTTTTTATCAAGATTTGATGAAGTTGGCGAAATGCTCTTGACACTAGGGGGTGGAAATTACGATTACAAAATAATCAAAAAAAACCAAAAACAATATATGAAATCCAAAAACAAGGTAACGAAAAGTATTGCTAGCGTTGGCGCTGCCCTAGTGGCTTTTTCTGCCTGCCTGTTCGCACCGCCTAGTGCATCTGCAACGACATTAATAAGAGGCAACGACGGAGCCGTGGTCTCAATATTGGATTTAGAAGTCCATGAAGAGTTATTTGATGTAGAATTTATATTCGATTCATACGATAATATTTACAATGGGACTTTTGACTTCGACACCGAGAGCGGAGCCCTCAAGGCAGCAGAGGCCGTCGTTACTGCGTTAGGCTAAAGCGAATTTACTCGTAGGTTACCTCAATTCGCTTTAGCTGACTGGTTTTTGATTCCTTTTTCTTTTAATACACCCCTGTCCGTACGTTCAGTGCAAGATGCGTCATCACCATCACAGGATCTGTTGTTTTTGCGTTCTAGTGCACGTTTTTCTTCTCCTTCATCAATTCCGTACGCCAAGTTTACTCCCCAAGAAACTCCCAAACCCACAAAAACACCTGAACCAACCCTAATTTTTGGTTTGATCACACTAGGCGGTTTAATGCTAGGTAGTAAAAGAAAGACCAAAGGCTAATCAAACCAGACCTAGCAGTGCTTCATTATCAACTAGGGGTAGCATTATACTTGGGAAAATAAACGACCTGAAGCATTAGTATCTCTCACCCATTGATACTAAATCTCACGCATTATTGCTACATCTCCTTGAGAGTAGGGAGTAGGGACCCACCCCTAACCCCGACCGTGGAGGGGAAAAAGGAGTAGGGAGTAGGGTGAAAAGAGGTAATATATCTTGGTTTAATGCCGATAATCGTTATCAACATTACTAAACGATTATTATTACTTAATAACTGAAGTTCATCGGAAGTATAGCATTAATGCATGGTAATTGGTATGAGACCTATTAAAAGAACAAGGTAAAGAAGAAGATGTAAAAAAAATCGAGAAAGCAATACAAAGAATTCAAGCAGAATCTTAAGAGAAATATAGGTAAAAAAATATAGCGGTTTGTGATTAATTTATATGCAAACCACTATTTTTTTGTTAGTTTTTCAGGCAAAGCATTGCTAATGCTACAGTTGTTATACCATTTTGAAAAAAGAATGTTACGAATAGTAAGGGCGATAAAAATATTTTGCAGGAGATGTCCTTTTGAGAAAAAAGATGATTTACGGCTTAAAAAATGGTATTGAAGCAATTCCTTCTGACTCCTGACTCCTGACTTCCCCTCCCCTCCTGGGAGGGGTTAGGGGTGGGTTGGGAGGGGGAGGGGCGAGGGGTGGGTTGACTCCTAAAAAGTACCCTAGCTATTTGTAGCAAACATTTATTGAATTAGTATTATTGCCTTGATTAGGAAAACAGTGTCACCTTATCGATTAGACTATACAGCAAAAGTATCTACAAATACTGAACCTGTCGTGTTACCATTAATAGTTGAGAGTGATAAAGTAGTGTCGTCACTTTGCGGGAATGTGAACCCATCTAATAGATCGTTATACAATGTGTGAGCGTAGCTGTGATTACTTACAAAACTAAAGGAACCTGGTTGGAATAGATCGTCCCAGTTAATATATACATCTAAGTCAGCTAATGGGTCATCGTATCCCAATGTACTGCTTGTATGGAAAGCAACAACTCTATCCGCATCACTTGGATCTAGGCGATCGTCTGTGGGGTTAGCACTAGAGAACCAACCTCCTTCAAATTCAGGACCTGCTGGATCGAGACCAATAAGTTGATCGACTTCCCCACTACGTTCACGAAATTCTTCTCCTGCTTCACCCATCACATGAGCACCTAAACTGTGACCAATAAGTGTGGTATCGGCAGGATTAATACCTTGACCCAACAAATAGTTTGCGACTTCAACTCCCACATCATCAACTCTGTCAGCAGCAGCCCAATAATTGAGAGTATCAGCGCCATCTTGCCAATCTACTAATAAAATGTTAGCATCATTGCCTTCCAAATCTCGTATATTTTGTGCCATTTCTGACATCCAACCTTCAGGGGTGAAGTTATTACCTGAATTTCCACCCGTACTTTGGAAACCATGTACGATTACATAAGTAGGGTCGCTTGTGTCTATAGAGCGTGAATTATTTAATCCGCCATTATCCCAAGAATTAAAGAAAACGTCTACCATATTTTTAGTTTGTTCCCATGTATAAGTGTTTACTGAAAATATTATGCTTTGTGTTGAGTTCCAAAATGGAACTGCTACAATAGTCCTACAAACTTTTGGTATGTAGGCTACTAGCTATTATTGGGCAAAAAAGCTAGGAATTATGGCTATGTCCAGTTTTGATGGATTTTTTCCATCTATATTATTTACAAGTTTTTTATAGCATTTTCAGGACGGGGGGCAAATATGCGTTGAAAAGGCTATATGTAGGGATTAATGTCCTTCGCTATCACTATATTTAGTTTCCGTGCGTAAGTTGTGAAAATATAAGTAGAACTCTCAAAAAAAATCAAGCAAAGATTTAGAAGCTGAATTCCGTGCTTGATAAGTTAGCTATGAGAAATTTTTCTTGTTATTTTTTCTGCTGCTTTTTTCGGGATAAGGCGGCGATCGCAACGGTGCCTGCTATTCCTAAGAGCGATGATGGTTCTGGTGTTGATTTAGGGTCAGGTGTTGATTGAGTATTAGTGGTAAACAGGTAAGCTGAACCACTGTTTGTTCCGTTGTCGTCGTCTCTAAAAGAACCTATCAGAGCTGTGTTACGGTTTAGAGCTACTGAGTTTCCGAAGCGGTCGAATGGAGAACCGTCGGGCGCAGTAAATTTACGGAGCAAACTGCCAGTAGTAGTATCAAATAGGTAGGCTGAACCACTGTATATTCCTTTATCGTTGTCTCTGTAGGAACCAATCAGGGCTGTGTTATCGCTTAGAGTTACTGAGTTTCCAAAATTGTCGTGAAGAGAACCGTCAGGTGCGGTAAATTTCTGAAGCAAACTGCCAGTAGTAGTATCAAATAGGTAGGCTGAACCACTGTTTGAGCCATTGTCATCGTCAGATGGAGAACCAATCAGGGCTATGTTATCGCTTATAGCTACTGAGTTTCCAAAATTGTCGTTAAGAGAACCGTCGGGTGCAGTAAATTTGTGGAGCAAACTACCAGTAGTAGTGTCAAATAGATAGGCTGAACCGCTGCTTGAGCCGTTGTCATCGTCTCCGTAGGAACCAATCAGGGCTATGTTATCGCTTATAGCTACTGAGTTTCCGAAGATGTCGTATGCAGAACCGTCAGGTGCGGTAAATTTGTGGAGCAAACTGCCAGTAGTAGTGTCAAATAGGTAGGCTGAACCACTGTTTGTTCTGTTGTCTTCATCTAAGGGGGAACCAATCAGAGCTATGTTATCGCTGAGAGCTACTGACTTTCCGAACCAGTCGAATTCGGAACCGTCGGGCGCAGTAAATTTGTGGAGCAAACTACCAGTAGTAATGTCAAATAGGTAGGCTGAACCACTGATTGAACCGTTGTCGTCATCTCTATAAGAACCAATCAGGGCTGTATTATCGCTGAGAGCTACTGAGTACCCGAAGTCGTCGAATGCGGAACCGTCGGGTGCGGTAAATTTGTGGAGCAAACTGCCAGTAGTAGTGTCAAATAGGTAAGCTGAACCAATGTTTAATCCGTTGTCGTCATCTCCATAGGAACCAATCAGGGCTGTGTTATCGCTTAGAGCTACTGAGTTTCCAAAGAAGTCACCAACAGAACCGTCGGGTGCGGTAAGTTTCTGATAAAAAGCGTTAGCGGGAGTTGTAAAAGCTAGGAGGATGAAGAGCTGAAAGCAGGCTCTTTTACCAATTTTCTTTAGGTTAGTTGCTTGGCTATTAATTGCTTGTTTTTGATTGTGCATATCTAATAATTAGTTCTTAGTTACCTTTATTTTTGTACTCAGGTTGTTTAGTTATGTTTATGAATTAGACTTTTGACTTTATAAATTCAAAAATCCTACAAAATTTTGCTATGTAGTTACTGTAGCTATTGCTTGCCAAAAAAGCTAGGAATTATAGCTCTGTCAGTTTTGATAATTTTTTCGTTTATTTGCACACTTGCACAATTAGCATAACATTTTATTTAGGCAAGAGGGAATAGGTTATACCAAAACTTTACCAAAATTTTAAATTTCAGTAGTATCACGGAGTTTCTGAGATTGCTTCCTTCCACTCCGTTCCAGTCGCAATGGCTAGGGTATAGTAATTATCAGGTCTAACTTCTGGCTTCTGTACGTCGCCAATCCGAATGCTCCCCTATCTAACTTCTGACTTCAAATGTCACTCCTTCATACAAAAGTTCCATCGGACATTCAAACTCTATACTTTCTAAAGCGATCGCCTCTCCCGCTTCATAAAAATTGCAAAGCCACATTTTCCCCTCTCTTCGACGATAAATTTCCACTGAATTTGATTCCGAGTCTACCAATACATATTCCTGCAAACTAGGAATTTGACGATAATATTTAAACTTATCGCCGCGATCGTAACTTGCTGTACTTGGCGAAAGCACCTCAACAATTACTTTTGGATGTTGGATAAAGTCACGGGATTTTAGATCGTCAGGGTGGCAAGTAACCACTAGATCGGGATAGAAATAACGACTATTTTCATTCGCCTGAACTTTCACATCTGCAACATAAGCTTCACAACCTCTTTGACTCAAATGAGGAAACAAAGCTCTGTAGAAATTGAGGTAAATTTTAGAATGAGGAATAGTTCCCCCAGTCATGGCAAAAATTTCACCATCAATATATTCATAACGAAGTTCCTGTTTTGCTTCCCATTCGAGATATTCTTCAGGACTCATTTTTTGATAATTTTGAGGTTCAGCAATCATAGTTTTTCAAGTTAAGAAGGTAGAATATTCAGAATTTTATATTAAGGATAGTATAACAGATATTGAAATTACTCCAGAAATTTTTGGTAATCAAAGTAGCGATCGCACCTTGACAATTAGAAAAAGTTGTTATATTCTCAGATTAGATTGGTATTGTGGGAAAATAGTGGCTCTTTTTTTAGAGTCTGAATAACCGTAGGGGTTTGGTCTCCAAACCCATACCCCTTGATAATCTGAAAAATTAGACTCTTAGACTTCTTAACTACCATCCGTGTATCCGTGGCAAAATCCGTGTCTTCCCCTAACTTCCCCACTGAACTAAATTTCTCACAAATTCATAGGATCGACATCCACAGTCAAACTTACTCCTGGACGACAAATATTACTCAACTTAGTCAGATCGGGTACATCATCACATCCAGACAATAACTTTAACAAAATCTGCCACCGATAACGATTAGCGACTCTAGCAATAGGAGCAGGTGCAGGCCCCAATAAATCGTATTTTCCTGCTTCCGCTTTTTCCATTAACACACTTGCTAACTTTTGAGCAGTTACCGCTACTTCAGTCGGGTCATAACTACTCAGACGCAATAAAATCAACCGCCCGTGAGGAGGATATCGCAATTCTGCTCTTGCTTGTAATTCTGTTTCCACAAAAGAATCATAATCATTACGTTGCACTGCTTGAATCACAGGATGTTCTGGAGTATAAGTCTGAATAATTACTCGCCCTGGATTATCTCCACGACCAGCACGACCTGCCACTTGCAACAATGTTTGAAAAGCACGCTCATTAGCACGATAATCTGAAAAATGTAGTAACCCATCGGCAGAAACAACTCCTACTAATGTTACCTGGGCTAAATCTAAACCTTTGGTCAACATCTGAGTACCGATTAATAAATCTGCTTCTCCATTAGCAAACTGAGTTAACAATATTCGATGTGCATCTTTGGTGCGAGTAGTGTCGCTATCATATCTAATACATCGTAAATCGGGAAATTGTCTAGTTAACTCTTGAGTTACCTTTTGAGTACCACTGCCAAAAAATTTGAAAAAAGGAGAATCACATTCAGGACAACGTTGGGGTTGTAGTTGAGTGTAATTGCAGTAATGACAACGTAACAGTTGAGTTGCGCCTTCGTGGGTGTAATGATAGGAAAGTGAAACGTCACAGTGGGGACATTCCATTACATAACCGCAACTACGACAAGACACAAATGTACTATGACCGCGACGATGGATGAATAAAATGCCTTGTTGTTTAGTTTCCTGTAGTTGTTGCAGTGCTTCTTGTAGAGGATAGCTGAACATTGTGCGGTTTCCCTGTCGCAGTTGTTGGCGCATATCCACTATTTCTATGGGTGGCATTGATCGTGAGTGGACGCGCTCTGGTAGTGACAGGTAATAGGTGTTTGTTTTTGAGGAAACAGTTTCATCTATATGGTGTTTCCTAGTTTCCAACCAACTTTCTAAAGAGGGTGTTGCGGAACCTAATATCAAGGGGCAGTTTTCGAGTTCAGCTCGCCATTTTGCTACGGTGCGAGCATGATAACAAGGGGCAGGACGGTCTTGTTTGAAACTGTTATCGTGTTCTTCGTCTAATACGATTAGACCTAGTTTTGGTAATGGAGCAAAGATAGCGGAGCGAGTGCCAATAATAACTTGAGGAATACCCCATGTCATATTACGCCAGGTATCGTAACGTTCCCCCGGAGACAGAGCGCTATGGTAAACGTAGACTTTTTTTCCGAAACGGGCACGAAATCTATCAGTGAGTTGGGGTGTCAGACCAATTTCGGGAACAAGTATAAGGGCAGATTTGCCACTTTCGAGAATAGGAGCGATCGCCTGTAAGTATACTTCTGTTTTTCCAGATCCTGTAACTCCATGCAACAGCACTTGAGCAAATTCTTGTATTTGGGTAATAGTTGTTAATGCTTCTCCTTGATAGGGAGTCAGCATTTTGATTTCATCTCTGATATTGCCCCTACCTTCTTCACGTCGCAACACCTCCTGTGCTTCTATGATGACACAGCCTTTTTCTTCTAGTTTTCTTACCACAGAAGAGTTGGTTTTGCAACTATTAAGCAATTCAGTTAACCATGTTTCCCCACCATTTCGCCGTAGTACTTCCATTACTTCTTGTTGACGTGGGGTTAAATCTTTGGGTAAGTTTTGAACAACTAAAGTTACAGCTTGTCTCAATTTTGGTTTTGGAGGAGAAGGAGGTTCGAGATAACTTTCTACCCAACCTCGTTGGAGTAAATCTTTTAATCCTCTGTTAGCACTTTTGACTTGACGTTGGATATATTGCCAGGTGTAATCTTTGGTTTTAGAATTTTGCAGAACTTCCAGAATTTTTTTAGCGGTAGCATTGAGAAAAATTTCTGCACCTGTTGGTATTGCTTCTTCTATAATGCGGATGCGTCGTTGACTACGTTTGAGTAACCCTGGTGGTAGAGCGGTGCGAATAACTCTAATAATAGGTGTTTGATAATAACTAGCAACTTTTTCTATAAGTTGCCAATAAGTGGGAGGGAAAAAACCTCTAGTAATAATGTCCGATACATTTTTGATGCGATCGCTCGTTAACCCTTCTGGTAGTTGGGAGGTTTTGCGAATGGCGATCGCCCCTACCTGTTGACTGCCAAAGGGTACTGTTAAAATGTCTCCTGGTTGAATGTCCAGATCGGGAGGTATTTTGTAGGTAAATAACTTTTCCTCCTCTTCAGCATCATCTGTTGAAGTTTTGAAAGGAACATCAACTAAAACTTCCACCCACTCTTGCGACTCTTGAGGATGGTTGTTTTTGTAAGACGATCCAGGTTCAGCCAATATTGGTTTTGAGAGTGCTTGAGTAGTTTGGGACATTTTGCCAAATTAACTAGAGGACAAGTAGGGTGTTTTGCTAATGTATCTCCCTAAATTTGTTTGCACTAGCTTACTATATCTGGCAAGATTTTGCTAGCAACGTCATGGATGTTTTAGGGAAGTTCCATGGTATGATTTATATAGTATTCGGATAATTAGTTACCGTATAACTCAGGAGTCAGGAGAAAGGAAGCAGAAAGGAGGGAAAAATCTGGGGATATTCCGGCATTTTATGTGTGCATTGAATGGAAGTAGAAAGTACGATAACTATAGAACCCCTAAACGGATCTTTGTGAGAGAGTATAATGGATAGAAAATGCCATACTCAAGTAGCTTGACAGACAGCGAGTGGGCTTTAATTGAACCACTGCTGCCCAAAAAAAAAAGAACTAAACCCCCTAAATGGAGCAAAAGAGAAATATTGGATGGTGTTCTCTACCAGCTCAAGAATGGTTGCAACTGGTGTGATTTACCCCTGGACTTGCCTCCTTATTCTACAGTATTCTGGCATTACAAACAGTGGCGAGATGAAGGAGTAATTGAGAAAATTAGAGATGTATTGCATGCCAAGGTACGCCAACAAGTAAAAAAAAAGCCAAATGGACGACTCTAATCATTATTGATTCACTCATAGGTGAAAAATACTTGTAATGCTTGTGTAGAGTCATGCATGATTTTGTTTTTACAAGGCTACTAACGGAATTAAGAGACATCTAGCAGTAGATAGTCTAGGTTTTCCCTTTTTTGCCCATTGTACCAAAGCATCAGTGTCTGATGATGTGGGATTAATTGAAATGTTGTCAGACAACATTGATTATTTTAAGTCTAAACCGGTCAATATTCCTAAAATCACCATCCTTCTTGATAATGGATATCACCCGGAAAAATTAACGATTGAGTTGAAAAAAATTTATCCAGCTATTATGACCAAGATTAGATTTAAACTCTCGCCCAAACCATCGAAGGCACAGAAAGAGAATCTGGGAAAAACAGGATTTATCCCAGTTAAAGCAAGGTGGGTGATAGAAAGAACCAACTCCTGGATGGAAAGATGCAAAAGCTTGGCCAAAAATTTTGTTTGCGCAGCATTCCGCAGGAAAAGAACCTTAGAAAATGCCACAGCCAAGGTCAATCTTTGTTTTGTGAGACTGCTGCTTAAGAGATTGGCGATCGCCTGATTATTGAAAAAAAAGATACCATCAGGGTTCTATATAACCGGATTTTATATTACAGCAGTTTTCGAGTTGATCAGGTACAAGGTACAAGGTACAAAGTTCTATGCTTTTAGGGAATAGAGAACAGGGAACAGCAGTGCAACCCCGCGTCAGCGACAGACGCAAGCGGTCGGAATCCGTCTTTTGCTCGCGCAAAGCTCCGCTTTATATGTTGCAGAGCAAAAGGTAAACTACAGACAAAATATAAGTATCTTTGAAGTTTAATAATTACAGACTTAATAACTGTATTCTATGTTAATGAAAACTGCTATAAAATGACGGTTATTTAAGTTTTTATGGATAGATATAGAATCAGAAATACTGGGCGATCGCTCTGTTAAAATTATAGCGTTAGCGGAGCTTGGCGTCAGCAATCGCTCTATTTGCAATGCGCCATATATAGTGTCTTTCCCTAAGTCCTGACTATTTATCAACTCAAACATCAATTATTATCCAAATATCTAGTATCAGATCTCAAATATCCTAGGCGTTGGTGATGCGTGGTTATGATTGTGCTTGAATGGCAATTGTCTAACTATTAACTGAAAAACATTTTATATTTGGCTAAATTTAGGTTTCATAGCTTGATTCACCAACGCCATATCCTACAATTAAAATGACGGTTATTTAAGTTTTTATGGATAGATATAGAATCAAAAATAGTAGGTGATCGCTGACAAAAATCATAGCGTTAGCGGAGCTTGGCGTCAGCAATCGCTCTATTTACCATGCGCTATATATAGTGTATTTGCGTAAGTCCTGATGTATTTAATTTAATTGCTGTAAATATGTCGGCGACAGTCGAAACAGACGGTAGAGTATGTCAATTAATGTGGATTTTTTTCAGAGCAGTAATAATCTGACTATTTGCTTGGGGAAATGTAAATTGCTCGATATTATCTAAAGTTACCCACTTAAACTCATCACATTCTATAGTTTTTGCTGTTCCCCGCAAATAGCGACAATGATAGACATGAAGTGTTACTTTAACTTCAGAATAACTATGTTCTATAGTAATTAAATGTTCTTCTACTGCAATCTCAATTCCTAACTCCTCTAAGATTTCTCTTTTAATACAATCTTCTATTGTTTCCCCTGCTTCTATTTTGCCACCTGGAAATTCCCATAAACCACCAAATGCACCCCCAGGTAGTCGTTTATCAATTAAAATTTGTCCTGCTTCATTCCAGATGACAGCAACACCAATTAACTTATGAGGCAATATCATATTTTAATCTTTTCTATTTCAAACAAAAATCCCCTGGTTAATTAACCAAGAGGACGATCAAAACTTAATTAATTAACCTTCATTATTGCTGATTTGATTTCCTGGCAAAGATTTTTCAAATGTCATTCTCTGTTCAGCATTTCTGAGAAAATAACCACTGATCATTGCTGAAGCTAATAACTTACCTAAATTTTCTCTACTGGTTGTTACACTTACATTAAATTGTTCTGAGGGTAGATTGCCTAAAAGTCCAACAATGTTTCTTTCCATCACTTGAAAAACTTCTTGAGAATTTGGCTTTGATAATTGAGAAACTGTGTCTGAACTCATAGATTGGACATATTCCCAGAGTAAATTACTTCCTTCTGAACTTTCTTCAAAAAACTCTCGGGTTTGATTTCTTCTATTGGTCACTTTACTAACTCCGTTTCAGAAACTTTGTTTATATCGACAAATCAAATGTGGTTGATTGACTTAACCACATAATATATTGGGGTTGTTAATATTCTTACTTCCTATAAACTAATGTAACAGCATAATTGTCACATCAAAGTAGATATAACCGAAATTATTACTTCAGGTATTTCCAATGTCCATTATTTAAAAGCTAGCTTAAAATGTGCGTAGAAATTATGGCAGCTAGAATATTAACCATTGGTTGGGACAAAATTTGCATATCATTTTAATAGGCTCTATAAGTATATATTATGTAATAATACATTTTGAAGCTTTAAATGTCAATATAACTCAAGTCCGACAGCATCGGTATGATCGAGTGCAAGCAATAACAAATTCAAAAAAGGTAGTGACATCTTAATTGGTAATTGATTCCGACAATAAAAAATCATCAATTCCATAAATTATAAAAATTCAACACTTTTTCCTCTTTTTAATCCTGTTTTTCTTTCCCTGTTCCCTGTTCCCTATGTTGTGACTGTAGCAATATTTTATGAACTATAAGGAAGAAAGAAAAAGTAGAGATTTACCAAGTTTTTATACAAACTATACCAATGGACATGATATGATTGATAAATTGATTTAGAATCTGAGAAAGCTAAAGCAGAGAAAAAGTATTTTATTTCCTCTGCTTCTTGTTCTATTTCTTTACAGGGTTATTGACATCCTCACTCGTTAAGTCGCTCGATTATAACGAGGAATTCCCAAACCTCATGATTTAGGTTTACTGCTTGAGTGGCACTTATCTAGATTGTTTCCAACCCCCGACAGTGCGCCTACACAGTCAATTTGTTGAACCACTATCTGTAAAGGCGGCAGTAATACCTCAATGACAAATCACTTTTGCAACTGCCACATGACGCTTTATTTCGTAATTCTAACATAATTCGGTAGTGGTGTACAAGTAGCGATATTCTTAAAAAAATTAAGTGGGCAAGCAAATACTATTCCTCTAAAACGATTGAATTAGATATATTTTCTCTTGCCTTTTGCCAGATGAGCTGTTGCCTACCTTGACAATAAATCACTACATCTACAGGACTACCCATAATTCTATCTGAGAGTGGTGTTAAGTTAGACTCTTGCAAATCAAGGTCAGTATCTGTTTTTATTTTGGTCACGATTCACATCCCGGTAAATCTAAGATTATACCGGGAGTCCTCTAGCTTCATTTTAGATAGGTTTTGATAAACTCCCGATGCTGCACTTGAGCGACAACGCGGGATTATTCAGCCCGCAGAAGAGTTGCAGCTTGTATAGAGGTCATGTCTTCCCCCTGTGTCCATTAGTATTCTATGTTATGGCTCTCCTATAGGGCCTTGAATCAAATATTATAGGGTGGGGACTTTCCGCCAGAAAAGTTAACTAGCTAAATAATCATTCATATCTTGTTTTCTTTTACGAAGTTTACTTAGAGCTTCTCTTTCTATTTGTCGTACTCTTTCACGACTAATATTTAGGCGATCGCCAATTTTTGAGAGAGTCATACTTTGTCCATCCTCTAAGCCAAATCTTAAGGCCAAAACTTGCTTTTGTTGAGGAGTCAGGTCAGTCATAATTGATTCTAAATCACTACGCATAGAAGATTGGAGAGCATAATCTTCTGGAGAAGCTCCTGTATCTTCAAGTAAGTCTCCTAACTCCGTATCTTGATTGTCCCCTACTCGTAAATCCAGTGAAAGAGGTAAGCGAGCGCGTTCCAAACATTCACGAATTTGTTTTGGAGTGAAACCTAGTTCTTCTGCTAGTTCATGGGTAGTGGCAGAGCGTCCTAACTCTTGAGTTAGTTGGCGTTGGGCTTTTTTGATCTTATTCAGCTTTTCTGTAATGTGGATCGGCAAACGAATTGTACGACCTTTTTCTGCTATGGCCCTAGTTATGGCCTGGCGAATCCACCAATAAGCATAAGTGGAAAATCTATAGCCCTTGGTAGGGTCAAATTTTTCTACCCCTCTCTGCATACCGATAGTGCCTTCCTGTATTAAGTCAAGCAAATCTACATTTCGTTTGATATACTTTTTAGCAACAGATACTACCAATCGTAGATTGGCCTCGACCATTTTTCGTTTGGCTCTTTCACCTTCGCGAATAATTCGCTGCAATTCATAAGTCGATAATTTTGTTGCCTCAGCCCATTCTGCTATTGTCGGTTTGCGGCCTAAACTTTCGGTGAGGGTCTTATTTACTTCATGCAAAGCTGTGAAGCGTTGTACTTGTTTTCCATAAAGAATTTCTTCTTCATGAGTTAATAGGGGGACACGGCCAATTTCTCTGAGGTAAGTGCGTACAGAATCGGTGTCTGAGGTTTTTGTCTTCATAACTCTTCTCCCGCTAGATATCTCTACTGGTAGGGTTTCGAGCGCCCTGTTTTGAGTTAGCAAGAAAAGCGGGCGGGTATTGCGCTTTCCTTGGATTTTTTTTAAGAAGTTTGTTCTATGGCCATTTGATATAATTAATTTGGCCTACAGAAATTCTAAATTATAAATTTGATATTTCTGAGATTTTAGATCTGGTCAAAAAACCAAATTATCTTTTATCTTTTGAATCTATTTGTAAGAATTTGTGGACAATAAAAGAAGTTTTACTATTTTTTGAGAATTTAGATTAGATTTTGACTAAGATTCAAGTGCTTTAGTACAGAATCCAGATTGGATTGGCCTAAAGTACAGCTTTTTCGTTTCTTATCTATTCAGATAATTATGATGGCCTTTACACTACTCAATACTATGTCAAGAATGTTAACATTTATTACGTCTTATGGCTATACCTATAAGGATGATTTTTCGGATGAATGAGTTTAATTACCTAAATTAGTTAAATTATCTATAAGAGGGTACTCATAAATTCTTAAAAAAATTGCATCCTGCACAACAAAATCACAAAAATTTTGCAAAAATACTTAAACAAGGTCAAAAAAAGAGTATATGAAGTATATTCACTTGACTTTTGACTTTCAATTTTAAACTTTTGACTATCTTGAGTATGTCTTTAATTCTGTTTGCATAACATTTCGCACCGAAAAGTTTGCTCAGAATTACTTACTCGTTTTTGGCTTCCGCGAAGCGGTTGAGTTACTTAATATATGACTTATTGCCTTGGTATTATTACTGAATCTGGTATTTAAATGGCCTCTGACTCTCGTACTAATGCGGGAGTAGACTATATTTCCACTTACCTGAAGCTATTTGATTTTTCTCTGACTGGAGAGCGGGTTATCCTCATCAGCACTTCTGGAAATTTGTCAATTACTCCTTGAGTAATCACTGAACGAAAAAAAGACTTCAAGATTTCTGAGGATACTAATCTTCATACTATTCCTACCCTTTACGAAATTGCTCGCTATATTGGGAGTAAAATTCGACAGATTCAAGAAAAAGACCGCTCTTGGCTACAAAAGGATCGAATTGACACTGGATGCAGTATATTACTAGGGGGTCAAATTAAAGGACAAGATCCTGAATTATTTTTGATTTATTCTCAAGGGAATTGTATTTCTGCTACAAAAGAAACACCTTTTCTACAAATAGGTGAGACTAAGTATGGCAAACCAATTTTAGACCGTGCTTTAAGTTTTTATACTTCTTTAGAAGCTGCTGCTAAATGTGCTTTAGTTTCTCTAGATTCTACAATGAAATCTAATCTTTCTGTGGGACCTCCGATTAATTTGGTGATGTATGAAAAGGATAGTTTTCAAATTCGGCATCGCCTGCAAATGCGTCTGGGCGATCCTTATTTAGCTAAAGTGCGAAAGTTATGGGAGGAGTCTATCAAACAAGTTCTTGATGAAATGCCAGATTTAAACTGATTACATGATTCTCAAGAATCTCAGGAAGATATTTTGATTGATTGAACAACACAAGGGAGTGGAGGAGTGGGGGAGTGGGGGCGAACGGCCGTTTGCCCGTAGGAGTACAGGAGTCAGGGAGTGGGGGAGTGGGGGAGAAATAAACATCAGAATTACCACTTACACAGTACAACGTATTTCCGGAATGCTCCGCAAACGAGAACATCTCAAAAAAATCTGCTGAAAGCTGTTTGCGCAGCATTCCGCAGGAAAAGCTGAACGCTGAGGTGCTTCTTTAATAATTGAAATGCTACCTAAGTTAAGCATTAATTCATGGTAATTGGTATAAATTAATCGAATTAAGCGATCGCGCAAGTAGAATAGAATTCTATCCCTCTAATATAGTTTCACCCCCATCGCGGAGTGTCTTTTTGGACGATAAATCTTGATCGTTGGTAAAAAAATTTAGATGCGTTGTAGTACTACAAGAACTTGGTTAGGACATTTTTCAATCCTAAAATCCTTTTACAGTTTGTGATTCCCTATTCCCTGATCCCTACTCCCTAGCGCGTAGGGCTATAATTTTTCAGTTTTCCCCATTTGTGGTTGTCAATAGTATAGTTAGAAAGAATTGGTTAGGACATAGACTAATGACGAATCTTAGACTAGAAAATTTTTTTCCAACTGTCCCCTGTTCCCTGTTCCCTGCTATACAATGTAACGGTTGTTTTAATTTTATTATAGAGTGTGATTGAACGTTACACCTTGCCCGAAATGGGTGAACTTTGGACTGAGAATGCCAAGCTAAAAACTTGGTTACAAGTAGAAATAGCTGTCTGTGAAGCTCAGGCAGAACTTGGGTATATACCTGCTGAGGCAGTAGAAGAAATCAAGGCCAAGGCTAATTTTGACCCAAAGCGGGTTCTCGAAATTGAGGCAGAAGTCCGCCATGATGTGATTGCTTTCTTGACAAATGTGAATGAGTATGTTGGTGATGTTGGGCGGTATATTCACTTAGGGTTGACAAGTTCTGACGTTTTGGATACTGCATTAGCATTACAGATGGTTGCGAGTCTGGATCTGTTGTTGTCATGTGTTGAAGAGTTGGGACAAGCAATTCGCTATCAGGCACAACAGCATCGGGAAACTGTGATGGTAGGTCGTTCCCATGGTATTCATGCGGAACCTATAACTTTTGGTTTTAAGTTGGCAGGATGGTTGGCAGAAGTTTGTCGCAATCGCCAGAGATTGGTAAAAATGCGCGATAATATTGCTGTGGGTAAGATTTCTGGAGCAGTGGGAACCTATGCAAATATTGACCCACGAGTTGAGGCGATCGCTTGTCAAAAGCTGGGACTTCAACCGGATACTGCATCTACTCAAGTAATTTCACGCGATCGCCATGCTGAGTATGTGCAAATTTTAGCGTTGCTGACTGCTTCTATGGAACGTTTTGCTGTAGAAATTCGTAACCTCCAGCGTACCGATGTTTTAGAGGTTGAGGAATATTTTTCTAAGGGTCAAAAAGGCTCGAGCGCCATGCCTCACAAACGTAACCCCATTCGTTCGGAAAGGTTAACGGGAATGGCGAGAATTGTGCGGGGTCATGCCGTTGCCGCTTTGGAAAATGTTGCTCTCTGGCACGAACGAGATATTTCCCATAGTTCTGTTGAAAGAGTGATTTTGCCGGATGCTTGCATTTTAACTCATTTTATGCTCAAAGAAACTACTAATTTAGTCAAAAATTTGTTAGTTTACCCAGAAAACATGAAGCGAAATATGAATGTTTATGGAGGGGTAATTTTTAGTCAGCGAGTGCTTTTGGCATTAGTAGAAAAAGGCATGATTCGAGAGGATGCTTATCAAATTGTTCAGTCTTGCGCCCATCAAGCTTGGAATCAACCAAATGGTAATTTTCAGGATTTAATTTGCAAGAATGAAGAAATTAAAAGTAAGTTATCTGAGGCAGAAATTGCAGCTTGTTTTGACCCGAAACATCATTTAAAACATTTGGATGATGTGTATCAAAGATTAGGTATTTGAAGTTTGATTTTGAGTATGTAGAGATTTTTTCCCTTGATAGTGACTTTCAAATGTTGAGCGATCAAGATAAGATACACCAAGAAAATACTTGGCTGTTTTTACAAATTAGGTTGAATTATTGAAGCTATAACTTACTTATTTATTCATACCAAATTTAACGCTATAATTTGGTGAAATTGTTTTTGGTTCTGAATTAATCAGTAATTCCAATTAAGAATTTCGGTAGCTCCTAAACTGAAGTTTCTATAAGAAAAAATCTCAATTTGTAGTTCCGCTAACTGCACCCAATTGAAGTAAGACCGGGTTGAGCGGAACTATGAGTTTGGTGATAATTAGTAAAAATTAATCACGCGCTAATCACGAAACTAATGCTCTAACAGCAACTAGTGGTGCTACTACTGTAACTATTGGAGCGATCGCTAGTATAGCGAACAAGTTTCCGATCATTCTGACAGAACAGCGAATTAAATTCAATGGTTTTTTAGCCCGCGAGCAAATTTATTAAAGTTAATTATTAACTCAAATTGAACTGAACTTTATTGATACAAATTTTTGGCTTGATCGCTTATTTGATGACCAACGGATAGAAGAAACAATAGAAAGAGAAAGAAAGCGAAATATTGCTATTTATATCACATAAAAATCGAATCTCATTATCAGTACCAAAGTAATCAATGAAATTTCAGTCAATTTAATTAAAAAAGCTAAATTTGATGAAAGTAAAATTAAGGCAGTTATTCAATCTCTTTATAATCACTGTCAAGCCTTAAAATTTGATTTAACTATTCTGGAATCTGCTTCATACTTACGCAATCAATATAGTTGATAATTTTGGGATAGCTTAATTGTTGCTAGTGCCTTAGTAGCAGGTGCAAATGTTCTTTATTATGAAGATATACAAGATAGTTGAATAGTTTAAAAAAACTCAAGATTATTAATCCGTTTAAATAAAATAAATATTTATTTACTTCTTTCCTAATACCTACTTTTACAAATATCGATTGTTCTAATTTTAGCAATAATTATATTGGCAATACCTATCAATTTACCACAAATAAAATAGGTATTACTCAACCAATATTCATTGATAATCTGGCTGAATCTAAAATTACTGAATGGGCAAGATTAGTAGATATAAAAACTCTGAATCATGAGATTATTTTAGATATTCGCTATGCCACTACAAATAATTTCCTCAACCAAAAATTATACCCTGTAGCAAAATGTGCTTGAAGAAAAGAAGTAGCAGAAAAATTATCACAACTCCAGGCAGATTTAAAAATAATAGGATTAGGTTTAAAAGTTTATGATTGCTATCGACCTCTATCAGTAACAAAAAAGATGTGGGAAGTTTTGCCAGATTCTCGTTATTTTGCTAATCCTGAGAAAGGTTCTCGACATAATCGTGGTGCTGCAGTTGATGTGACTTTAGTTGATTTAAATACTGGTAAAGAGTTAGAAATGCCTACATAATTTGATGATTTTTCTGAAAAAGCTTGGTGCAATTATTCAGGTAATAAATTAGAAGTTCAGAGAAATAGCGAACTACTAGCAGAGAAAATGAAAAAGTATGGCTTTGAAGCATTAATCACAGAATGGTGGCATTTTGATGCAATAGGATGGCAAAAATTTGCTATTTTGGATGTAGCCTTAGATCGAATTACTGAATTTTAAAAAATATCAACTATGGATGTAAAAAAGTCACTAAGTCAGGACTAAGGTATTAAACCCCCTACTGTGGATAAATTCTGTTAAAGATGAGTATTATATTATCAAAAAATCCGAAGTTTGACTTTGAAATTGAGAAAGTTTATTATAGAGAACAACGTAAGCATTTCCTGCGGAATGCTGCGCAAACAGCCTTCAGCTATTAGCTAGCTTCCTATGGTCGGAACTGCGTTATCAGCTATTAATTTTGGAGAAGGTAAAAGCAACCGTTAAAATTGAGAAAGAATAAAAGTTACTGCCAAAGTCCCCTTCTTAAATCTTAAAAGTAATTATTCATTACTAATTGCTGTTTGCGTAGCATCCTGCAGGGAAACGCTGACTACTAATAGCTTAATGCTCACGGAACAACTAATTTGTCAGTAATTACCAAGCCAAACATTAAGTAGTTCTCACTAATTCCGATTTTAATCAATTTTCATGGAGAACAATATGAAAAGTATACTACTACAACCAACTTATATTTTTAATGATGAAAATCCACTAACTCAAACAATTAACTTGACCGATAACTATGAGAAAATTCCTAGTCAGATTACAGAAAATAAACATTTACCAGAACAGTTCAGTCGTTATGGGTATCCAAAACAATTACAAGATGACCTCGAACCTTGGGAAATAATTCGGTTAATTAAACAAACTAGAATTGAGATTGCTGAATATGCCGAATCAACTATTATTGGTTCAGACAATAAATACGATAAAATTAAAGCCGAACTAGGGATGAATATTATTATTCCCAAAGGCAAAATTGAACAACTCAGATTAGAAATTTCCTTAATAGGAGGTACTGATTCCGAACCAATAATAGCTGTAGATGGATTACCATCCGATTTATTTGATGATAAATATCTGGTTCAAGGCAAAGTTACAGTAGCAGTTGATAAATTACTAAAATTTATTCCTGTAACTGTTAATGTTTTAAATATGTTACCTGCTGATATTGAACTAGAACCTTGGGAATTTAATGTGGGACGTATGAGAGATGTCACAATTGATTTTTCCGGTGGATTAACTTCTCAACCAGCTTGGTTTTTTCAAGGTAATGGGATTAAAAATGATGTGAGAGTAGCTCTGACAATAAAAAAAACCAAAAACTTGCATAAAATTACTGCAGATGTACGAGCAGCTTGGGTATATAAACCAGGTTTATTTCGTTCAAAAAAAGTTGGTAGTGATGTGAAAAATATCCTGATTTATGAACAGTATTAAATCAGTTTTAGAAAGCAATACAATATCTTCTATTATGTTGACATCTATTTTTCATTAAAAAAAGCTTTTAAGCCCTTTGATTTATCTAGGGGCTTATATTCTTAATATATCATTTTTTATTCTTACTTAAACAATAACTACTTGATTAAATATTTATAACAGTCGAAGGAAAAGGCGCGGAGATATCAAAAACTGAAAACTCAGACAAAGCCAGATTTTTCGGTTATTCCTCCTTCCTTCTTTTTGATTAAATATTTATAGCAGTCGAAGGAAAAGTTAGAACAGATCAAAAGCTGAAAACTCAGAAAACGTCAGATTTTTCGGTCTTTCTTTATTCCTTATTCCCTCTTCCCTCTTCCTTAGTAATAATATGAAACCAGAAAAAATTGCTCCAGGATTAATGACTGCCTTAGAAAACTATCAACAACAGGGTGAAAAAGGTCTCAACCTGCATCTGCGGTCATTAGGTATTATTAATCATCCCAAAACCTCTAAACCACACTTAGCATCAGTATTTATCCGTTGTGAAGAAAACGCTAACCTCAATCATCTCAGCAAATATGGAATACAAATTAAACAATCAAAAGGAAAAATTCGTACAGCTTTTGTTCCCTTAGAAAAGATCGGGCGTTTATCCGAAGAATCAGCGATCGCTCGTATTACTCCCTCTCGTTACCTAAAACCATTATTAGACGTAGCAAAAAACACTATTGGTTTACCAAATTTTCAGACCAAAACTAAGTTAACAGGCAAAGGAGTAATTATTGGCATCATCGACAGTGGCATCGATACCACCCACCCCGCTTTTACTGGTAGAATTTTGCGGATCTGGGATCATACCTTACCTAATGATGGTAACTCCGAATATCCCGAAGGTTTAGAACTGACTGGCAACCTATCCAAAGGAATATTAGCAATGTCTCGCGACCAAACTGGTCACGGTACTCATATAGCTGGCATTGCAGCAGGTAATGACCATGCCTTTACAGGAGTTGCCCCTGCAGCAGACTTAGTAATAGTCAAAGCAGGCTTAAATACATATATTGCCGATGCGATCGACTATATATTTCGGGTGGCAGATGAACTTCAACGACCCGCAGTAGTTAATCTCAGTTTAGGAGACCACTACAACGCCCATGATGGTAGCGATCCGTTATCTAATTTCATCGATCAAGAATCAGGTCCGGGTAAAATTGTTTGTTGTGCTGCGGGTAACGAAGGTAACGCTGATATTCATGCAGAAACTATTGTGCAACAAAATCAACAAGTCTGTATCCGTTTCCTCATACCTGCTTCCATTTTGTCCAGTCCTTTAAAATGGCGTGCAGAATTAAATGGTTGGTACGCCAGTAGTGATAATATTGAAGTCGCGGTACAATCTCCAGAAGGTAGTCGCACACATTTCCAGAGTATCGGTGACAATGGTTACTCTCAGAAAACACACCATATATCGGGGGCACAAGTACAGATTATTATGTACGGTCCGGAAAATACAGACAACGGTGAATATTGGTTTAATATTGAGATTACTCACGATCCTAATTCCGTATCGATCGCCACTGGAAATACTGGAACTTGGCGACTTTTGTTAAATGGTGTTGCTGTCAAAAATGGAAAAGTTAATATCTGGAGTGGGGAAACCACAAAAGGATTTGATGTTGTATTTACAGGGTCTGGAGTACAAGATTTAATGAAAATAGGTTCTCCAGGGGCAGCGGCGAGAGCAATAACAGTGGGTTCCTACACGGCGCGACTATCCTGGCAAGATGTGGATCAAAATTGGCAAAAGGTAGGATTAGATTTGAACACAGTTTCAGAGTTTAGTAGTCCAGGTCCTTTGCGTAATGGTATGATGAAGCCAGATGTAGTTGCACCGGGAGCGATGATAGTTTCTGCTTTATCTTCTGCTTCTACTTGTTCCCCAATGATGCAAGTTGACCAGTTTCATAACGTCATGGCAGGTACAAGTATGGCAACGCCCTTTATTACTGGGTTGGTAGCGTTACTGTTGGAAAAGGAGCCGCAGTTAACCCCTGAAGAAATTAAGCAACGTTTGCATTCAAGTAGTTTTATTCCTGAAAAACCTGTTGGCAGTTTCGACCCAAAATGGGGTTTTGGTTTGATCGATGCTGAAAAATTATTGACGTTGGTGAATTAGTGTATGATATTAATCTTAATTATTTAGGAATCAACCCACCCCTCGCCCCTAACCCCTCCCAGGAGGGGAATTCAGGAGTAAGGAGTCAGGAGGCATCGAAGGAAGAGAATTGAGAAAGATTTAGCAATGACTAAAGATATAGCATTATGCGCTGGTATATTCACAAATTGCAGGAACTACCCAATAGATAAAAGTCTGATATGACTCTTAAGAAATAGCCTAGCTATTTGCTGATACTATTTCTCACAAACACCGATCGTGCTTGTTATTACTAATGATATCAAATCCGGTTGAATACTTATCATATATTTGGGAGTGGGGAGTAGGAGACTAGGGGCGAATGGCATTAGCTAACGCTCTCAGTAGATTTAGTATCCGTGCGTAAGTCCTATTATATAACTGGATTCTATATGAAGCTAGAGGATCGGTTTTTCCCAGGCCGCTATTAAACAAATGGACATGATATAAGTCCTAAAATATGTTTAAGAACTTATTAAGAATCTATATCAATAAAATTAAGGTTATGTTAGGTGATTTTTTGAATAAATTATAAATAATATCACCCATAAAAAAAAGGATTGTGCATGATGAACATTTATTGCTACTAGGACTACTAAACTAATTGTTTCTTATATATCTCCTAGATTTTCCTGCTATTTCTTACTTGCTCTCCAACCCCAACTCAATTGATGTAACAGATGCCCCTTAATAAAACTTCATATTATTTTATTGATAAAAAATTTTAATTGTGTTCAAATAAAATTATTGATAATAAAGCTCAATATAGTAGTCCTATTTCCGCTATGTAGAAAATATCCAACAGAGCAAAGGTAAAAGGAATAATAATCGTCAAAATTTTTATTCTACTTTGGGATTTTTACAAATTATTTAGGACTGCTATAGAGCCTTCTTTAATTGATCTTCATCAGACTGAGGACTAAATTTCTATGCAAACATTTGGCAATGAAGAAAGCAGCACCATTGAAATACCTGAGTCTACAACTAACGACAGTGGAGTTTTCTGGACACCTGTTTGGCGATCGCTAGGCTGGGATGTTGAGGCCACTGAAGAAGAAGGTGCAGCTTTATTAGGAGGCAATATCAGGTTCAAAGACCTCTCTGGGCAATTACTAGGTGCCCATATAGCCCATGCTGGTTTAATCATGCTGTGGGCAGGTGCCATGACCCTGTTTGAGCTATCTCAGTTTGACCCCAGCGTACCAATGTACGAGCAAAAACTAATTTTATTACCTCATCTAGCAACATTAGGTATTGGTATGGAAGCAGGGGTACAAGCGATCGACACCTATCCCTACTACGTCATCGGTATGCTGCATCTCATCAGTTCTGCTGTTTTGGGAGCAGGAGGTATCTACCATGCAGTGTTAGGACCGAAACAGCTTGATGAGAAAGGTTTTGGCTACGACTGGGAAGATGGCAACAAGATGACCACTATTTTGGGTATTCATCTAGTGCTGTTGGGGGTTGGAGCAGCACTACTGGTAATTAAAGCAACGATTTTAGGTGGTATTTACGATCCACTAATAGAACAAGTAAGGTTAATACAGCCTAATCTTGATCCCGCCAGAATTTTTGGTTATCTGTTTGGCTTTAGTCCTAATGGTTGGACAATAACTGGCATGGCGAGCGTAGATAATCTCGAAGATGTGGTCGGTGGTCATGTCTGGGTGAGCCTACTCTGCACTGTTGGTGGTCTATTTCACATTGTTTCCAAACCTACGGGTTGGGCAAAACAAATACTAATCTGGTCCGGAGAAGCTTACTTGTCTTACAGTTTAGGGGCACTTGCGATCGCAGGATTTAGCGTAGCTGTCTTTGTATCCACCAACGAAATTGTTTATCCTAGTGTGTTTTATGGTCCTATTGGCAGCAACTCTGTGCGAGCAGCTCTTGCTACCATTCATGCTGGATTAGGTTTCCTAGCTTTGGTCGGACACTTATGGCACGCCTATCGAGCGCGAGCTGCTACTCGTAGAGTATTTTATGGAACGTTCTTTGACTTTATGGCTAAGAATGTTACACCTATTACACCTGCTTGAACAGAACTCAGAATCTAAGTTCATTGAAGAAGGAGACAGGAGACAGGAGACAGGAGACAGGAGGAAAATTACATGGGGATAGTCAACGAAGGGCCGCTCCGCGTCTACGCTCCCCCAAGTAATGCGTGAACACCGCAAGTGACGGTGGGGTATTAAACCCATAAAGAAAATGATAATTATACAAGGAGAACAATAGCAATGACTGTCGTAACTGATGAGAATGTACAAATTCCTTGGCGAGCAGGTAATGCTCGACTTGTTAACCTATCCGGCAAGCTATTGGGCGCTCATGTAGCTCATGCTGGCTTGATTGTACTCTGGACTGGTGCTATTACTTTGTTTGAAGTAGGAAATTTTGATCCCTCTTTACCCATGTACGAGCAAGGCTTAATTGTACTGCCAAATCTAGCACGCTTGGGATTTGGAGTTGGTGAAGGAGGTGTCATTGTGGATACCTACCCTTACTTTGTGATTGGGGTACTGCATTTGATTAGTTCAGCATTTTTAGGAGCAGGTGGTATGTTCCACGCTCTCAGAGGTCCTGCCAAACTAGAAGACAAATTTTCCTTCTTTGGCTATAGCTGGGATAATCCAGGTAAAATGACAACTATTCTAGGTATACATTTAGTATTGTTAGGAATCGGAGCCTTTTTACTTGTAGCAAAAGCGATGGCATTCGGCGGGTTATACGATCCAGTAGTTCAAAATGTACGAGTAATATCAAGTCCCACTCTAAATCCTACTACCATTTTCGGCTACCTGTTAGGTACAGAAGGGAAGTTCTGGCTTGCTGGTGTCAACTCTTTAGAAGATGTAGTAGGCGGTCACATTTGGATTGGTGCTATCTGCATTCTAGGTGGTATCTGGCATATTCGCACCGTACCCTTTGACTGGGCTAAAGGTTTATTTGTCTGGTCAGGAGAAGCATATTTGTCTTACAGTATTGGCGCAGTCAGCTTAATGGCGTTTGTCGCAACATTGTTTGTGTCTGTTAACTCCCTGGTATTTCCCACAGAATTTTTTGGACCAACTTTGACTCTGGTGTTCGATCGCTTTCCTGTATTCGTTAGTACTGATGGAGCTTTGACTGCAAGAGTATGGTTAGCTAATGCTCACTTCTGGTTAGGATTTTTCTTCCTGCAAGGACACCTATTCCATGCTCTACGGGCAGCAGGCTATAGTTTCACCGAAGGCAGAGTAGTAACATTTACAAGAGGTCAAGTAAGCTAGTTATGACTGTAACTAAATCAAATCCATTAAGGTTTTTAGGCTTTTCAACAGATAATAATGTTGATGTTGCGAACTATGTTAGTGATTCCCAAGAACCCTATTCTTGGTGGGCAGGTAATTTTCGCTTTGTTAACTTATCTGGAAAGTTATTGGGAGCGCACATTGCTCATGCAGGGTTGATTGTACTCTGGGCGGGAGCAATGACTCTGTTTGAGCTATCCAAATTCGACCCTAGTCTACCCATGTACGACCAAGGGCTGATTTTGCTACCCCACATGGCGGCTCTGGGTATAGGGGTTGGAGCCAATGGTGAAATTATTGATACTTATCCCTACTTTGCTATTGGTGTTATCCATCTCGTTAGTTCAGCAATTCTAGGTGCTGGTGGCATTTTCCATGCCGTGCTTGGACCTGACAAACTTGATGAAAAAGGATTTGGCTATCAGTGGCATGATGGCAATAAAATGACTACTATCCTTGGTATTCATCTACTGCTACTAGGGATGGGAGCATTTTTGCTAGTAGCCAAAGCTATGTATTTTGATGGTTTGTATGACCCGGCGATCGCCAATGTGCGACTGATTACTGAACCTACTCTCAACCCCCAGACTATCTTCGGTTACCTCGTCGGTATCACCCCTGATGGCTGGACGTTGAAGGGTATGGCTGCTGTCAATTCTTTAGAAGATGTGATAGGCGGTCACATTTGGATTGGTAGTATCTGCATTCTGGGTGGTCTCTGGCATATTACTACTGCTCCTACAAAATGGGCTAAGGGTCTGTTTGTCTGGTCGGGAGAGGCATATCTTGCCTATAGTCAGGCAGCTCTAGCTTACATGGGCTTTTTTGCTGCCTACTTTGTCTGGGTGAATGATACAGTCTATCCTTCAGTATTTTATGGTCCTGTAGGTGTGACTAATGTTGATGGTACAATTACTCCTCGCACCTGGTTGATGTTGTTCCAACTCATCTTTGCCTGTCTGCTACTAGCAGGTCACTTTTGGCATGGTCTCAGAGCTAGAGCGATCGCCAGTGGATTTGTCTTCAGTAATATGAAGTTCAATCCCGGTGCCCTCTATGGAGACACTCAGTTTAATAACGAATCTCTAGTGACTGGTATTGTACAGCCTTTCCAGAACAATCCCCAGTTGGGTAATTTGGCAACCCCAATTAATTCCAGTCAGCTTACCATCACTTGGGTTAAGAACTTACCCATTTATCGGAATGGTTTATCCCCTATTGCACGGGGTCTGGAAATTGGCATGGCTCACGGCTACCTATTATTAGGGCCTTTTCTCAAACTCGGACCATTGCGCAACACCGACCAAGCTCTTCTAGCTGGAGGTGGTAGTGCATCTGCCTTGGTAGTGATTTTAAGTATCTGTCTGTTTGTTTATGGGGCGGTAGTATTTCAAGGTTCTAGTAAACCAAGAGGCGTTTTGCCGGAGAACCTGCAAACTTATCAGGAATGGAGTCTGTTTACCTCTGGTTTTCTCATTGGAGGAATAGGCGGTGTGATTTTTGCCTGCTTTATCCTTATAGAAATCGGGCGATCGGGAATTTTATAACTTTGTTTGCTTGAGCAGGGGAATAGGGACAGCAGTTTATATTCCTAATTTTTATCAGGAAAGGCAGAAGGCAGGAGGCAGAAGGCAGAAGGGAATTCTGACTCGTCTGTTACCTTTAGGGGAACAAGGGTATAAAAACCCCATCCAATTGTTCCTTCTGCCCTCTGCTTTCAGCATAGCTGCCTTAGTTCATCGGATATTTACTATTTGACATCTCCTGCTTCAGTTAATAGCTCAAAGATGTTTTGACAACTCTATTACCTAGAAGTTGTTTTTGACATCCTCCCCGGCCTAAAGGCGCGGGGATTCCTACTGAGCCGTAGCTCTTCGGCGGGTTGACGTTTCACAGGGTGCTGCTTCCTTGGCGGTAGTCTGATGCTTCCCTCCACGTCCGTTTAGAGTTTCCGAGTGCCCCCCGGCAACTAATAACAGTTTAGCATATATCCAATTC
Organism: Okeania sp. SIO2C2; assembly: GCF_010692625.1. Lineage (NCBI taxonomy): Bacteria > Bacillati > Cyanobacteriota > Cyanophyceae > Oscillatoriales > Microcoleaceae > Okeania > Okeania sp. SIO2C2. The sequence continues at coordinate 263,522 of NZ_JAAHGM010000008.1, read as the reverse complement.
ACTTGCATGCTCAAATAAAAAGTCGCCCTACAAGGGCGAGGCTTTAAACCCAATTTTTCGGTAAATAATTATTTTGTAAATAATTATAAAGTTTTTTTACTCCTCACCAATTATAAATCTCCGATAATTAATCTCAAACCCTTGTACTACCTGGGCAAAAACTTCGCTTCTGGAGATGTATATTGAGTATTTCAGAGTAAAAAGTTTGGAATAAATAACTAAATTAAAGGTGTTCCTTTCTCTTACAAAAATTTACAAACAGTCTCTTAGGAATTTTTAGGTAATTCACTCTATGGTATAGTCTAGTCTTATAATTTTTAGTTTTTACAGGATTTTATCAATGACAATTCCTTTAATGTACTACCCACTCTCTAGTCAAAACCATCGGGTTCAAAAATTTGATGTCCCTGGAGATGAATATCCTATACAATACACTTTAGAGAACCTGCCCACTGCTACAGAGATGGATGAGATTATCTGGGCAGCTTATCGGCAAATTTTCAATGAGCAGCAAATTATCGCAGCCCATCGACAGGTTGCTCTGGAGTCTCAACTGCGCAATGGTCAGATCACAATTAAAGATTTCATTCAAGGTTTGTTGCTTTCTGAGTCATTCCGGCAACTGATCTATGATAGCAACAGTAACTATCGTTGTGTTGAGCTTTGTATTCAAAGGGTTTTAGGACGCCCTGTCTATAACAATAAAGAGAAACTTGCTTGGTCTATTGTATTGGCAACAAAAGGACTTCAGGGTTTTGTCAATGACTTGTTAAACAGCGAAGAATATGACAAGTATTTTGGCTATAACTTTGTTCCCTATCAACGTTGCCGAGTTTTACCTCAACGCACTCAGGGAGAGTTGCCTTTTGCTCGGATGGCTCGTTACGACAGCTATTACTTAAAGCAGTTATATCAAACAGGGCAGCTACGGAAATTTGATCCAGGTATGTTAGATAGTAGTGCTCATGTTTATCGCAAAGCTCTATTATTTGTGGGAATACTCTCTGTAGCAGTGTTATTAGTTACTCTGATTCTAGTACTGGACAGTAGACTTGTCGCTTTATAACTTAAAAATTCCCCAAAAACCTTGTTCTGTAAGGATTGTAGCTATTGGATGGCAAAAATGCTGGGAATTATTGCTCTGTCTAGGTTAGAGTGATTTTTTCCCTTTATTTAGCGACAACTCTAATACAAAGTTCTGGGTAAAAAAAAACATTCCCCGCTTTCATGTCGGGGAATGGTGCATACTGGTTAATGATTCTAAATTTTTACCAGCTAATCTCTCGGGATGCACATAATACGTTGAGTAGAGCAAATCCTGAGCAATTTACGTCCAGTGTTTAGTTGTCATGCTACTTATGAATGGTTTGTTATCCTAATTTGGGGCATTCAGCTTATGCAGTCAACATCGGGCAGTGACAAGCTATCGATGGCGCTGTGGGACTAACACAAAATTACTACACCCAAGCTTTGCACTGGTTTCATTCAAAGGCAATTACTGCCCAACAATTATCCACCATGTGGCATGAATGGTTAATTACTCACCCAAAAGTCCATCGTCAAAGAGGTCAAGCAGTTGATGTAGGGGATGGTATTAAAGTCGGTAAGGAAGGAAAAAAAATGCCTGCGGTGAAAAAACTACACAATGAATCAGAAAACGTAACCAAGTCAGAGTGGATACGAGGTCATTATTTTGGAGTTATCACTTTATATCAAATCCGGTTAATTGCACATACTATGAACTATCAGGCCACCAGTGGTAGCAGGTTAATCTATGAATCAGCTCACAGTGATTAAGTAAAGCACGACTTCAACCCGAAACCGGTGACTTCTGCTACCTCTGCTGTAGTTTTACCCCTGCTTAATAACCAAATGACTTGGTAGTGAGTGCGAGTGATCGCGGAAATTGCTTGACGATATCCCATTTCTAGTTCTTCAAGGGTCAGATGGGGTTGAATGGTAAGCTTTCTAGGCATTTTGACTTACTAGCTACAGCAATACTCCTCTATTATACTATGTGCAATTAACCGGATTTGATCTCACTGGGAATTGGGTAGTTTCCAGAAAAAATCAAAATCCCAATAGCCTCTATTGGACACATCCTATATTTAGAGGCTACTATCTGCTATATAATTGGCCATCAATTAATGAGAAAAATTAGTCTAAAATTTTCTAAGATATTAGAATTCTAAGATTAATTATTATGAGCGTCGTTGTGCCAAAAACAATCCTATTAGCGATAATTTTTGCCCTTTCTCCACACAATGTCTAATTTATAGAATAGTGGCTGAGTTTTATGAAGGTTTGATGAAGACTAACCCCCTCTTATATCTGTAAATCTACTATTATTAATTTTACTTATTAATCAAATGTATTTCCGTTGTTGTAGAGTTTTTAAATATTTAGAAAAATTGTTGTAATCATTTTTTTGGTTGAGAGTTAGATTGTTAAAAATATCCTACATCCTTTGATAAAACCATTTTTTTTGTTGTTTTGTTATTATCATTATCCTGTTAGTGTTTTGCTTTGTTGGTTTTTGGCTTTTTATCGGATGATTTTATGAGTTGTTTTACAACTGTGTCCATTTGAGTTACAACTGTACTGATTTATTCTTTGGATACAATTTGTAAGTATTTGAAAAACTAATGTATTGAGATTGACTGGTTATATAAAGATTCAGTAAAGATATTGATTTTCCATTGCTTTATTTGTGTTGTTGGCTTTACTATTCTTTCTAGTTTGTAGTCCAGTCGGAAAGGCTAGTTTCCGGCTTAGATTAACATATTTGACCCTAGTCTAGTAATTTGATCTACATTTTTTTCGTAGTTTTTTGAGGCATTTAAATATGAAACTTGTTCAGAAAACCTTTCGATCAACAGCTATTGTTACAACTGCTGTTCTTGGCATTTCAATACATGCAGAAGCAGCAAACCTTACTGTTAATGTGGGGCTAAACTTCACAGGTAGTACCCTTGGGATTGATAGTGGCTTTATTCCTCCGGATACGATGGGTGGAGTTGGTAACGATCACATTGTTGAACTGATTAACGGACGGTACTCGGTTTACGATAAAACAACGGGTACGCGAGTCCAGACCAGTACCCTCGACACATTTTGGACTGACGCTGGGGTAACCTTTAGGGAGTTTACCTTCGATCCTAGAGTGTTGTATGATCAAAATAGCAAAAGGTGGTTTGCTGTCGCTGTGGACAATGCTAGAAATGCTAACAATTTTCTAGTTGCTGTCTCCAACTCTTCAGATCCGACTTTAGGTTGGAATGGTTTTGCCATTGACAGCGACTCAGATGACAGTCACTGGGCAGATTTTGGCACCTTAGGCTTAAATGCAGACGGTGTTTTTATCGCTGCAAATATGTTTCCCCTTGTCGGCAGTGGTGTAAATACAACGATTCTTACACTACCCAAGACCGATCTGATAAGTGGGTCAGTCGCCAACCGAAACCTATTTGAGAATATAAACCCAAACACTACAGGTTTTACTTTGCAGCCTGTTGTTGATCTAGACAACACGGGACAGCCGCATCCCTTGTTTTCCGCTTTCAACACGGGTGCGGGTTTCTTCAAGCGCTCGACTATTAATGGGCTTATCAATTCACCGACAATTGACACCACAGGTGGGTTTATTAGGGTTCCCCCATTCAGTCTCCCACTAGATGCCGAGCAACCTGGTCTAAAAGAGAAAATCGACACAGGCGACAACAGAATTAGCTCGAATCTGGTTTTGAAAGACGGCTCTATCTGGGGGGTACAATCTGTAAACAACAATGATCGTTCAGCGCTTCGTTGGTTTGAGATTGATGAGGCTACGAATACACTTCTCCAAGAGGGGCTGATTGCCGATCCTGAGCTCGCGTTTTACTATGGCTCTATTGCTGTCAACGATTCAAAGCAGGTTGCCATTGGGTTTAGCGGGTCAAGTGAAAACCAATTTGTCAGCAGCTATGTAGCTATAGGCGAGACTATCGGAGGGACAACGACCTTCGAGAATCCGCTGCTACTGAAGGCAGGTGTTGATGATTACCAGGTCGGCTTTAGTAGAAACCGTTGGGGCGACTACAGTGCAACCGTCGTCGATCCTGATGATCCTTCTACTTTCTGGACTTTCCAGGAATGGGTTTCGGGCGATAACCAATGGTCTACGCAGATTACCCAACTTAATATCACCAAGCCTACATCCGTTCCAGAACCTGTTTCTGTGTTAGGGTTATTGGGTTTTGGTGCATTAAGTACTCTTAAAACACTGAAGCGTAAACACAACAAGCACGGTTAAACTGCCTTTACTGCTCCAAAAAAAGATCATAATCTCCCCCTCAGTCAGTCTACCGGTAATATTGCTATCTTTGCCTAATAGGGTTAATGCTAGAGAAGTTGCAATGAACGTGCCAACTTGTGGTTATTAGCTGATTTCAGCCTGCACTAAGAATCACAAAAAGGGGTAAGATAATTCCACTATCGGTGATGGTAACTAAGGAATCCTATTTATGACAATTAAATAATTAACTGGACAGTACAAAGTTCTGGGTAAAAAAAAACATTCCCCGCTTTTATGTCAGGGAATGGTGCATACTGGATTAATGATTCTAAATTTTTACCAGCTAATCTCTCGGGATGCACATAATACCTCGAGTAGAGCAAATCCTGAGCAATAATCAGGACTTACGCAAAATATGAAATCATACACCATCTGTAGTGGGGGATTGTACTTAACCTCTACTATATGTGGTAGTTATGCGTAAATCCTGTAATAAATGTAACATTATGACAAACATCACAAAAACTTACATATCTACTTCACTCGATCGACACCAAAAAATCACGGTTGGTTGTACTATTAATCACTACCAAATCAGGAAAAAGAGTGGATGATTAAAATATAGAATTCAAGGTTAATCTTATGCTTCAAATTAACTTACTTCCCGGTGCAATCAACGAAATTATGGCTTCTGCTGCCAAAAGTGGCTTTCTCACAAAATTAGACTGCTATGGCCTCATGGCTGCTGTATTAGACGATTCTCTAAGCACAGAAGATCGTTCTACTGTTAAGCGACTTTCATATTTTGTACTCAGAGGATGGGTACGAGTAGAGTAGACATAGAGTTGGCGATCGATACTTTGTCTAAATGTTATGCCTCAACAAATTCATCAGGAAATGCTTACCTTCTTCCTTTTTCCTTCTTTTCCTAAAACAAAAAAATCATCCGAATAATTCCCACAGTAATAGTTTCATTATCCTCGTCATGTTCGGGATTAATAACTACTAAAACTCCCGGATTAATTGAAATATTGTCATTAATTTGATAACGATAAAAACCCTCCAAATGCCAAGCTGTATCATCATCATCTGGACCATTATCAGTATCAGTTACTTTAGGTGGATTTCCAATTACAAAACCAAGCAAACTTCCCTGTTTACCTAAGTCAGTAAATCCGAAAGTAACTGCCCAATTAAAAATAGTTGCTTCATCTCCTTCCTTAACCATACCAACAGATTTTTCAGCATCAGCAAAACTCCATCCAGTCCAACCGGAAACTGTGAAATTATTCAAAGCACGCCAACTTCCTTGAATACCTAAATGATCTGCCGAAGTAGGAACTAAATTACCAAAAGGCGCATTTGCTCTTCTACTACCTGTTGCTGCTGAAACAAATAACTTCCTTTTTGGATAGTAAGAACGTACATAAGTAATGCCAAAACGGAGGCGATCGCTTGGTCGAATATCTAGTTGTGCTAAACCTGCATTACTACCATTAAAAAATCCATTACTTTCTCTTGGGTTTTCCGGGTCTCTTGCTAAATATCCTAATGATAAAGTTACCGATTTATTAATATTATAAACAACTGTTACTCCAGCACCCCGTGCCCCTTGGGCATAGATAGGATTGAAGCGTCCAAACCTAGAAATTGCCCCTGATATTCTCTTTGCAAAAAGTCTGTTGAAGTTATCAGAAACATTCATATTATACCTACCGCCAATAGCGTCAATATGAACTCTAAATTTTTTCCCAATGGGAAAACGATAGAATAATTTACCAATATCAACAGTATTATTAGTATTTCTTTGAAACGCTAAACGCGTCATATTTGTTCCAGTTATTGGCACTCCATAGGCAACAGTATCCAGAACATCTAAACGAGTTCTAAATAAGTCTCGTCCTGTAAAGCTAGTATTAAAATTCAAACTTACTCGATTATTTAAAACGGTATTATCTTCTAAACTACCACCACCAGCTTTCTCTTCTCCAAAGACATTACTAATAGCAAATACAATTTCTCCACCTAGTTTAGTTGTGGTAGAAAACTGATTTGCTTCTAGTTCTGTAGTCCGTGCTTCTAAGCTATCAATTCTTCCTTTTATTTCGGCAATTTCTACAGCAAAATCTTCTTGTAAACGTTGTAAAACTGCTAAATCATCTTTAGTTACTAAGTCTGCTGTAGAGGCAGCAATTAATTCGGTAATTCTGTCTAAACAAGCATTTAAACCTGCGGCAAATTCATAGCGAGTCATAGGGCGATTACCACGATAACTACCATCGGGATAACCAACAATACAACCGTAACGTTCTACTAATGATTGTAATGCTTGAAATGCCCAATCTGTGGGTTGAACATCGGATAATTGAGAGACAGAAGTAACTTGACCCATTGAGTCTGTATTTTGCTCAAGTTGATTTGGTTTAATGATAATTGCGTCTTCAGCAACTGGAGTTATATTTGGTTTTGATGATTCTTTTTCTAATGTTTTTATTTCAGAATTTATTTGTGTATATTTAATTTCATTTGCTTGAGTTACAGCACAAAATATCACGGTTTTATAGAAGATTAATAAAAGAAAATTCAACAAAATTTTTGACATATTTAAATCCTAAAAAAAATTAAATTTATAGCGCTTTGCCCAGGCAACAGGCAACAGGGAAGAAAGATAAAAGTATCTCACTTGCCTGAGAAATGCTATAATAGAACTCTAAAATAAATGCTACTAGTAATTTATATTTCACTCAGGAAATGGGGGAGTTTCATTAATTAATAATTGATAATGGATAATTGATAATTACCTCTGTTTAAAACTGCTCTTGATTGAATATCAGGAAATATTATTTCTTCTCTTGGTCGATTGGATATGGTTAGGAAACCCATCCATCCCACCCTACGGTAAGCTGCGAAGATCGACCACTTTTTTCCCCTTAAAAGGGGAGGCTTCAAGGCGCGAATTATTTAATTATTAATTATTAATTATTCGGTAATTACCAAAACCCTAGAAAAAACTGTGTTATTAATTAATTTTTATCCGTTAAAATAGGCTAGTGGTGTACAAGTAGTGATACAGCGGATTCCACTTTGGTGAGGTACACCCGCGCGAGCAAGATGCTTCCTCGCGAGCAAGATGCTCGGACTGGGAACATTTAATTATTAATATCTGTACTTCATGTAATTGGAATCTGCTGTATCCTAAAAAAAAGTCAAGTAGTTAAGAGAATACTATTTATTATTTATTTAAAACTTAAAGTTTAAAGTACTTTATGTTCCCTATTCTGTGTTCCCTAAAAGCGATTTTTTTTTGCTTTATTCAAAATTGAGATGCAGCAAATTAGTTTCTTCAGCGATTAAAAAAATCTGTCATATTTATCATCCATAATAAAATTCATCATCGGGCAAACTTCCACCAAAAAGTTTAGGATTTTGCTCCAATAAACGAGAATACCAAAACTCTAAATCCTCTTTTGCATCCTTAGCACTCACCATTTCTAATGGCGTATATCCCAAAGATTTTTTAATAACAGGAGCTTTCAATCCTAGATATTTTGCTCCCAAAGCAGCAGCATCATCAGGATTTTTTTGAGACCAATTTACCGCTTCAACTAATCCATCTTGAATAGTCTGAATTAGACCGGGATATTTATCAATTAAAGAAGTTAAAGCTAAAGTTCCTGCCTGGGGAAAACGAGGCGCTCTACCTGTCACTTTTCCCCATTCTTCTTGTAAATTAATCGCCAGTTTTATATCTAATCCTTGTTGTTGACCGCGAAGTTCAGCACCAGTACCCGCTGGTTCAGATAAAAGAGCTGCATCACCACATATTTATAAGCAGCCAAATTGTTCAGTTTGCGGAGAACTTTGAAGAAGGAAGAGGTAAGAAGGAAGAGGGAAGAAGGAAGAAAAAATGGATGGGGATAGTCAACTTAGGAGCTAATTTTTAATACTCATTTTCTCGAATATACCATTTTTCATTGTCGGGGTAAACTTGTATTTTTTTGCTATATTCCCTCTTCCATAAAACCTATAATTTTGAACATCAACAGTATCATAATTGGGGTGCATCTCATATTTGCAAAAATACTTTTTTCCTATATAATTCCTGTTGCCTGTTGCCTGTTGCCTAAAAGCAATAATTTTTTGGCTTTATTCAAAATTGAGATCCACCCAATAATTGCTATCATTATTAGAGTATAAAAATCAAATATATTATAAATTAAGGCTCCTTAAAAAATAATTATAATAGGTATTCAACTATTTTAAGAGATGTTTATATATTAATTACTTAGAAAATTAGTTAAGGATAAAAGTCATTGATTAGCAAAGAAAAATTGCAACGACTCCTCGAACTAGCAAGTGTTTTTCTCAAAGTAGGTAGTATCGGTTTTGGTGGTATGCCAGCCATTATTGCTATGATAAAATCTGAAGTTACTGATAAGCGAAAATGGCTTACTCAAGACCAATTTATCGACTTTTTTGGTGCTACCAACCTGCTCCCTGGACCAAATACTGTGGAAATTGCTACTCATGTTGGTTATTTGCAAAGTGGATGATGGGGATTTGCTATTGCTGGTCTTTGTTTAGTTTTCCCATCAGCTCTAATTGCAATTGCTTTGGCTATCCTCTACAATCAATTTGGCTCACTTCCTGAAGTTACACCTTTTCTAGATGGGATTAAACCAGTTGTTCTATCCTTAATTTTACTGCCTGTCTATAAGTTGGGCAAAACAGCAATAAAACACTGGAGTTTGGCAGTAATTGTTATCTTTGTAATACCAGCATCAATCTTGGGATTAAATAACATAATTGTTATTCTTCTTGGGGGTTTTTTGGGTATATTTTGGCTTCATTTTTATCGAGAATTTACCACTGAAACTCCGGTAAATAGACCTTCGGAAAATTCTAGAATTCGATTACCAAAAACACTGATAATCTTATTGATACTCCTGGGAATATTTTTATTAATTGATATCCTGACAAAATCCCAGATATCTCTATGGAAACTTAGTAGTTTTTGCCTGAAGGTAGGCAGTTTATTATATGGCAGTGGTTATGTATTAATTGCCTTCCTACAAGATTTAGTAGATCAGTTTCATTGGTTAACTCAGCAACAATTGTTGGATGCTATTGCTATCGGACAAATCACACCAGGACCTTTGATTTCCAGCGTCACTTTTATCGGTTATTTATTATTAGGATTACCAGGAGCAATAGTAGGGACTATTTCAATTTTATTACCTGCATTTTTGTTTAGTGCTGCACTCAATTCTTTGGTGCCACAAATGCGTAATTTTCGCTGGACTTGTGAATTACTTGATGCGATTAATGTTACTTCTATTGCTTTGATGGCATCTGCTTTTCTGACATTATCTAGATCGACACTTATTAATTGGCAAACATTGTTGATTGCTCTATGTGCTTGTCTGATAAATTTTCGTTGGAAGGTAAATATTATTTTGATGATTTTTTTAGGCGCTATTTCTGGTTGGATACTGTTCAGATTTTAATTGTTAACTTCAACTAGGCAGCACTGCAAAATCTATGAAGAATAAAACTCTGAATAAAATTGCCAAAACAGCTTTTTTGTCAAAAATAATTCTCTTTATAAATACTGAAATTATCTTTACTTTTGTTTCTTCCTTCTTTCTTCCCTCCTGTCTCCTGACTCCTGACTCCTGTCTCCTTTCTCCTGTCTCCTTCTTTACTGATTTTTTTCACCATAATTCCAAGGTTCTAAAAATCTACGGATGGGGCGAATAACTAAATATTCAGATATCAAAATTAATACCACTGTTACAACCACCCATGCCATTACTTCCGCTGTATCAAGATTAATTCTAGCTAGATTCATTTCTGCACCAATACCTGTTTCTGATGATAATAACTCAGACATTATTGCCACTCGCCAAGCTAATCCTAATCCAGATGTTATTGAAGGAAATAAACTTGATAATAAATGCGGATAATATAAGTCTAATAATAAATTTTTGATAGGGATTTTAAAAGTAAAAGCCATTTCGATTAGCTGTGAATTGATATTTCTCACACCTTCCACAGCACCAATAAAGATAATTGGTAAAGTAGCAACAGCAACGGTAAATATTGAAGTAGAATTACCAGTGCCAAACCAAAGTAATGCAATAACAATCCAAGCAATAGGTGGTACTCCTTGCAAAGCAGTAATTAGAGGTCTGACCGCTCGACTAATCAAAGGTTTTATACCAGCTATTATTCCAAGGAAACAGCCACTTAATGTTGCTATTGTGAAACCACTAATGGCATTTAAAGTAGTAGTTAAAATAGCCAAAGTTAATTTATTTTCCCTTGCCAAATTTTTCAGAGCAACTAGAGTTTCTAGAGGAGAAGGTAGAATGATTGAACTATAGTGCATTGCTAGTAGTTGCCATATAGTTATAAATCCTAGAAAACCTATTAATTCAGGTAAAATAGCTTGAATTAGTTTGAATATATTTTTATCAAATTTATCGGATTTAATCATCAACTGTTGTTTTAAAAGAACTTGACAACGCTCTAGTGCAGGATGGCAGAAATAACTAACCAGTTACAAAATCCTAAAAGCTTTACCAATTAATACTTTTGACTTTTGACTTTTGACTTTTGACTTCCGCGTAGCGGCACTAGATTAATGGGTAATTTAGGTGAGTAATTAAATAGGTACAAAACATCCGATCCTTAACTACATAATTACCATAAACATCTCTACTAATCAGCTTTCGTTGCAAAAGACTTTTCAATACTTCTTCAACTGAATACTTCAGAGGAATCATTAGGTTTTTCACCTCAAAACTAGCAGTTAGCTTTTCAAGTGTTACAGAATTATCATTTTCAGCAAGCACTCTCAGAACTTTTGCCTCATCAACACTGAGGTCAGAACACCACTTTTCAAAAATAGCATTTCCCACATCCCTGACAGTTGCTTGTAAAGCTTTTTCCCAAATGTCAATTTCCACATATCTTGACAGATGATTACTGAAAAGGTGATAGCAGAGTAATTGCATCTCAAATGGATGTCCCCCAGAATATTTTAATATATTCTGCATAACTTCTTGACTGAATGAAACTCCTGTTCCAGCAAGAGATTCTCGGATGGTTTCTTGAACTTCTTTTTCAGTTAAGGAAGTCAATTCGACTCTAGACAAAAAGTATCTAGAGACGGGATGGTGTTTTTGAACAGATGTTATCTCTACCCAATTTGTGGAAGTTGATGCCAAACCAACTAGAATTTTAGTTTCCATGAGTGAATCTGTTAGTGCTGATTTTAATGTCATCAAAATCTCTGGAACTGCTGCCAAATTTTCTAGGTCGTCAAGCAGGATGACAAATACATCGGTTTTATCTTTAATGTCTTCCCATAGTTTAGTGAGAGTGTCTCTTAAAAAAGCTTTAGGTGATATGATCTTCTGGTTATTATTATTGTTACGCTCAATCTTTAGTCCAGTTCCTAGTATATTAATTTCCAGAGCGCTTAAGAATTCAAGCACTTTCTGAAACCGCTCAACAGGGTAAGGTAGATCGTGTAAAATACCTTCTACTATAATACGAGCAACATCCAGTAAATTTGAATCTGCTTGAATAGGTTCGATGGGAACAATACATGAAATATACCCACGACTTTGACAGATTTTTTTATATTCCCTCAACAATGTTGATTTACCTATTCCCCAATCACCAAGAATTAGGAAGTGTTCCCGGTATTTACTATAAATTGCTCTATTGAGCTTATCTTCAAAGAATTGGAGTTCCTGTGTTCTGCCGCCAAAAACAGTAGGTTCCAAACCTGTCATTGGTGTAAAAGGGTTTCCCACTCGCCTGATTTTCTCGTTACGAGTATCTATAGCTCTTTGAACTGCTGACACTAAATCTTCAACTGCTGTGGCAGAAGATAAAATAACCTCATCTTTCAAATTGCCTAATCTTTCACCTTTATTAATCAGGTGTGAAAAGTCTATTCCTAATAGTGAATTAAGTTTTTTAAGACGGTTGATTTTAAAATTTGAATGCTCTTTAATTTTGCACAAATCTTCTATACTTGCTTTCAATTTATTAAGATTAAATGGTTTGGTTAAATAATCATCTGCTCCCGCACAAAACCCTCTTATCTTATCGAGTTTATCTGAGGGTGCAGCTACCATAATTATGATTAAATTAGGAACCTTTTTTTTTAGACTAACTGATAAGTCATAACTATTACTATCCGGTAAATTTCTATCTAAAATAATTAGATCGGGATTAAATATCTCTTGCAATGTTAGGCAAGTCTCACCATCTTCTGCAACTTCAAGAATATATCCCAATTCTTTTAAATAACTAGCAATTTCACTTCGGATGGCAGGCTCATTTTCTACTAGCAATATTTTTTTTTATCTGTTTACTATTATCAGATTGCATAATAACAATAGTTTTATTGACGTGATTCTTTTTTATGTATTAGTCCAACAATTTATGAGTACAGGACTTACGCAAATTGACTTTGAAACCACCATCTGTAGGGGGGTTAGCGAAGCTTTGCGTTAGCAAATGGTATTCGCCCTCCCTACAAGGGTTTTGATTTTGATTATGTGGTTAACTTATCTGATACAAATCAATACTTTTGACTTTTAACTTTTGACTTTTAACTTCCGCGTAGCGGTACTACGAAGCACTACCAATCACAATATCGCGCACCCGCACAGGTACACAACTATGAGTCATTTGAGCTAACTGCATCGGTTCCCCTTTCCCACAAATATTCGTACCGCACTGCTCCCTTTCAGCAGCACTTCCCACCGCATCAACACTATTCCAAAAATCTGTAGTCATCGAATGATAAGTAACATCTTTCAACATTCCCACAACCTTCCCTTTTTTCACCTGCCAAAACGCATCTCCACCAAATTGAAAATTCCGTCGTTGTTGGTCAATAGAAAAACTACCAACACCATCAATTAAAATCCCATCTTCAGTATCAGCAATCATTTCGTCTAAAGTAGCAGTATGACTACCACCATCAGCACCCGCTTCTAACCCCAAATTCGGAATGCGTACCATCGGTACACTCGACCAACTGTCAGCAAAAGCACAACCATTACTACTACCACGTCCAAGTCGATAAGCTGTTTCTCGGTCTGTGAGATAATCAACCAATATCCCATCCTTAACAACATACCATTCTTGTGACTTCACACCTTCATCATCATATCCCATTGTGCTACGACCACCTGGTTGAGTACGATCGCATTTAAAATTCACCCAGGGAGCAGCATATTGAAGTTTACCCATTTTATCAGTAGTGGCAAAACTGGTACCAGCAAAATTAGATTCATAACCATAAACCCTATCTAATTCAGTGGGGTGTCCAACAGATTCGTGGATGGTTAAAAATAGATTCGTTGGCTTTAAAATTAGAGTGGAGCGAATATCCGCAGGTCCTTTGGGAGCATGAACTTTTTCAATTGCTTCCTCCGCAACTCGCTCTACTTGACTCAATAGATTGGTGGGGTTAATATGCTCATAACCAATATTCAAAGGAGGTCGTTCGTAACTGCGACTTTGAGCATCACTATTAGCAATAGCTGTACAAGTAAATCCAGGATAACTGCGGTAAATTGTTTGCTCAATGAGGGAATCATTGGTAGAAGCAAATATTTTCTCTTCTTTAGTAAAGCGAAGAAAAGAAGCAGCTTTTTTCACTCCTCGCTTTTCATAACTCAATAATTTTTCATTCAAATTTAAAAGTAATTCTGCCTTTTCCGCAATGGGTACTGTAAAAGGGTCAATTTCAATCGGAGTAACATAACTATCGCGGTGGGTTTCCACAGGTACTAACTTTACTGGTGTCTGTTGACAGAGACGACTACCCTTAGCAATATCTACTGCTAGAGCAACAATTCTAGCTACCTCTTCTAGACTTTGGCGATGACTGGCAGCAAAACCCCATGCACCATTGAGCAAAACTCTCACTCCAAAACCAGAGTTGACCCTATCTTCTAATCTGTTGAGAGAGCGATCGCGAGCTGTTAAATTCTGAGAGCGATAAATACATAAGCGAATATCCCCATATTCACACCCGGCCTGACGAATTAGGTCTATTGCGAGGGTAGCTAATTCTGTAGTTTGAATCTTTGCTGGTGCTTGTACCATTCTATGTTAATCTGAATTTTATCTAATTTATTTTATATAATGCACCATTTTTGTCCAAAATTTTAGTTTGTAGGTTGTAGGTTAATCAAAAATGGTTGTAGATTTGAGAGAATCGTGAGGAGTTAGCTATGCCCAATCAATATTCATCTCCAAAAAATCTGTTAAAATTAAAGCTTTTATTAAAATTTATTGGATTAGTAGGAACACTGGTAATTAATTTTAGTTTTACTCGGCCAGTTTTTGCAGCCTTCTTAACAAATTGGTTTTTTGACTCAGACAATAATCAACTCCAGTTTACTCTCCCATCAGGTACAACTCCTAGTTTTTCTGTGGAAAATCAACCAGCTCGTCTAATTGTATACATTCCTAATACTGAGGTTAGTGTAGATGTGACTGAGTTATATCCCGCAGGTTTGGTGCGCCGAGTTAGTCTTTCTCAAGAACTACCAGAACAAGCAAAAGTTATTATAGATTTTGCTCCTGAAGTGATTATATCTACTAAACAAGTACAATTAGAACAGGTCGAGTCACAGGAAAATAGTTGGCAGTTACGTTTGCTTGTGGCTGAGGGGGAATTTTCAGAGCTACCAGAAGCAATAATTTCAGAGCGACAGGCGACTGGGCCAGAAACTACAGAAGTAGAAAATTCTCAAACTACTGAAGAAGAAGAACAAGAAAATAATCAAGCTTCTACTCAACTAAAGAAGGATAGTGTAGGTTTGTTAGACACCGCTCCGGAAGAGGAATCTCCTTTACCCAACCCAGGGCCTTCTGCGGAGCCTTCTATACCATTTTTGGTCATTCCCACTGATAGGCCAGGTAGACTTAGGTCTCCAGTAGTAGATGCTCTGGGTAATGAAAAGCCTGAAACGGAAACTTCTCAGGTTGTAGAAACACCGACACTTCAGACTAGAGAGGAACAAGAGACGGTTATTTCACTTCCTCCAGAGTCCAGAGAAAAATCAAAATACAATACTACAGAATCAGTAGGTGTAATTACTTTTGGAGAACCTTTGCCGGGGTCATCGGGACAAAAACAATCTGAAGATGATTCTTCCATATTAATTGAGGAAGGAGAAGTTGTAGGTTTAATTTATCCATCTCAAGATGTTACATTACCACGAGATATTGAGATACAGGAAGTTTTGCTGCTCAAAGAGGCGATCGTTGACGAATCTGGTAGAGTTATAGTACCAGCTAGAACGCCTGTAGTTGGTGGTTTTGATACTACGACTCATGGAAGTAAATTTATCGCCAGAGCTATATATGTAGATGAGCGCTTAATTCCTTTTTCTGCTGAATCAGAATTACTCCGAGGCCATCGTAATATAAATGAAAAAGTTTTGGCTGCCAGTAGCGCTGGTGGGGGGTTAGGATTATTACTACTGACAGGTTCAGGTTTTGGTTTTCTGGCAGGAGCAGCTCTTGGTGCTGGTAGTGTTGTTTTTACTTCTCCTCGTTCTGTTATCCTAGAAGGCAATAATATTATAGAAGTTCGTGTAGTTGAGGATTTACCTCGTTCTAGGTTCTACGAAGATATTGGCAGTTTTT
The DNA here is from genome assembly GCF_010692625.1 of Okeania sp. SIO2C2. NCBI lineage: Bacteria > Bacillati > Cyanobacteriota > Cyanophyceae > Oscillatoriales > Microcoleaceae > Okeania > Okeania sp. SIO2C2. Next base: position 247,558 of record NZ_JAAHGM010000008.1, on the reverse strand, counting down.
AGAGGTAGACAAAGGGAGCAATATTATGTCCGGTTGAATACTGAATAAATAAACGACGGAGGAGTCAGGAGTCAGGAGTCAGGAGGGAAGAAAGAAGAGGAGGAAAAGGAGAAAGTTTTTTTGATCACTAATTATCCGGAGATGATATAATACAAGTTAATATGCATTAATGCTTAACTTAAGTAGCACTTCAATTATTCAGTAATTAATTAAGTAATTAATATAGACAGAATCACATTTTTGATAATTAGCACCCCAGTTCTTGTTAATTATTCTGATGTTTACTCTCCCTACTCCCTGCTAAACTTCAACTAGAAGTTATTTTCAGGTGCATTCCCCCCAGGTCCTAACTGACCGGGCAAGAAAAGGTTTTGAGCACTATCGTTTTGATAGATACAATTAATCTCTGGATCGTCATTAATATTTCCTGTATAACCAAAGGTATTCATCCGATTTTTACAATCACGTACTTGCTCATTGTTGACTAAGTTTCTTTTCTCTAGAATTGACCAGTTATTTCTGCGGATGACACACCCTGGTTTTATGTTTGGTTGAGATACATATACATTAAAAGGATTTAGAGTCAAGAAAACTCTCATATTCATTACCATAGCACTAGCTCCAAACTGTACACAAAGTTCTGGGTTTGGTACGCTGCGATCGATAAATTCACGAGAGGCCACATTTTGGGGAGTAAAGTTAGCGGTAGAGCTAAAGGCAATGCCAATGCCAATACCTAAAACAAATACTCCTCCTAAAATTGCTATAGTGGCATAGTTGAATCTAGATGGTTGGGTGGTAGTTTGAGGTCTACGTTTCATATAAATAAAAGTTAAGTTATGGAGCTTAGGCTATAAACTAATAGTGGACGAGCTAAATTTAGATTTTTACTTTCCTAGTTTGACAAGCAAGTATGTATAATTTTACCAGGTAGATTATTTGTCCTTAAGTAAGCATAAATAACCATCAGTAAATTACCTAATTTGGAAATTTTTTGATTAATACTATCATAATTCTCAAATTAGAACGATTAAGTCAAAATTTAAAGGTCAAAAGTCAGATAACCCCCTAATTTTGATTTTTTTGATTTACCTTGTTGAGCAATGTTAAGTTTTATGTTATGATATTTCCAATATATGCTCATAATTTTTGAGTGTAGGCCAAAATATATATCAAATAATATTTAGCTATATGTTTGTTTTCGGGTAAGTTCTAATGAGTTAGCATTCCTGAAAGGTAAAATATTTGGCAAATATTATTGAACAGAGTTAAGTATTTCTACTTTATGTCTAGCCTAAGCATTGGTCTAGACTAATGTGTCTATGTCGTATTAGAATTTTTTAATCAGGATAGAGTAGTGTCTGTCGAGACTATAGAAAAGCGTTCCACTTCCACAGTCCGTAAACCTGCACCACGTTATCGTGTTTTACTCCATAACGATGATTTTAATAGTATGGAGTATGTAGTGCAAGCATTGATGAAGACAGTGCCGAGTCTAACTCAACCCCAAGCTGTCGATATTATGATGGAAGCTCACAGTAATGGTATTGCATTGGTGATTACCTGCGCTTTAGAACACGCTGAGTTTTATTGCGAAAATTTAAAAAATCAGGGACTAACTAGCACTATAGAACCTGATGAGTGATTTAATTGTAATATAGAAGCCGAGTTTCTACCTTGAGAAGCTCGGTTTCTCATTTGTATAGGTGTTGGTAGTGCCTAATTTATCATTTGGCAAAATTGCAAAGTTTTCGGTTCCTATCAGAATAGGAATTTTTATTTTAACATTATTTCTGGGTTGGATACCACTAGCAGCACCAATATATTTTTTTGGGCGAGATGCAAATTTGGCGAGTATATTGGCGATCGCTATCCTATATACAGAGTTTATTATTTTGGTCCAGTTTTGGGGACAGAAAGTTTATCAACAACCACACCTACTACGTCACTACGGTTTAGAAATAAGTAGGGTCAACTTTCAGAATTTTTTTCAAGGTTTAGGAATAGGTTTAGTTAGTCTGTTTGGTTTTTTTATTTTAGAAACGTTTCTGGGATGGGTAATATGGCAGTCACCTTCAGCAAAGTTACCTCAATTTATTCTGGAAGGTTTATTGGTATCTGTGGGTATTGGTTTTGCTGAGGAGTTACTATTTCGAGGGTGGTTATTGGATGAGTTGGAGCGAGACTACAAACCAAAAGTAGCTTTGTGGGTAAGTAGTATTGTGTATGCTTTACTACACTTTATTAAACCAGTTGAGGAAATTTTGCGGACTTGGTTTCAGTTTCCTGGTTTGGTGTTGTTAGGTTTAATCTTTGTTTGGGCAAAACGTGGATCAGTTGAAGAAGGAAGAAGGAAGAAGGAAGAAGGAAGAAGGCATCCCCCCTTGCCCCCCTTTGAAAGGAAGAAGGAAGAAGGCATCCCCCCTTGCCCCCCTTTGAAAGGAAGAAGGAAGAAGTGGATGGTGACTCAAAACCCAACTAATTATCAACACCGTGTAGATAGCGGGGTATTAAACCTAAAAGAAAAAGATAAATTGATTTCTTCTCAACAAGAATTATTGGGTTTGTCTATTGGTATTCATGCTGGTTTTGTGTGGGGTTATTACATTATTAATGTAGGTGGTTTAGTTAAATATTCTAGTGTAGTCGAAGAATGGATAGTTGGGATAAATGGTAATCCTTTAGCTGGTGTAATGGGATGGTTTCTTTTAGGAGCGATCGCTTTGTTTATTCAGCGAAAGTGAATTGGTATAACCTAGATGTAGTTATATCATGTCTGGATAATAGACATCTCCAGAAAAGAGGGAGTAGGCAGTAGACAGTAGGCAGTAGGGAGAAAGAATTGATATATCTAGCGTGAGAATTGATTTGATTTTTGATTTTTCCCAGATGTCTAATAGCGTTCTGATTCAATATCAAGATGAATTAGCTATTGGAGAGCAACCTATTACTGCTAAGGAATGGAGGCAGTTAGTTAATGCTAAAAGTACTTTGGTGAAGTTTCGGGGGCAGTAATCTTTACAGAACAAATTTTTTGGGGAATTTTTAATTTCTAAAGCGACAAGTCTAATATGTTATACAGTTGCAACAGAGGGAGGTTTTGTTTGTGACAGTATGCGTTTACCTTTCATTAGCATTTTTACTCCACCCTTGGGTCCTAAAGTTAATCCTCGACGTTGGGGTTTCACTGGTTGATTTTCTGCTAATTCCATCTCGAAATTCGATAATAGAGTTGCCAATACCAAACGCATCTCGAAATTTGCTAGTGCCATTCCTAAACAGCGACGACTGCCACCTCCAAAGGGCAAATATTGATATGGGGAAAACTGCCTCTCTAGAAATCGCTCTGGCTTAAACTTTTTCGGTTCTGGGTACAAATCTTCTCGTTGGTGAGTCAAATAAATAGAACCAACAATCATTGTACCTGTTTCCAAGCTATAACCCTGCAACTCAATAGATTGTTTTGTCCGACGAGGAAATGTCAAAATTGCTACTGGATATATTCGTAAGGTTTCCTGACAAACTGCTGTGAGATAGGGTAAACGGAAAATTGTCATGGGATCAGCATCTATTTCCAGAGTTGTCAACTCTTCCATCAACTTTTGATATACCTCTGGTTGTTTGTGAACCCAATAAACTGCCCAAGCAAGAGCAGTTGCAGTAGTTTCGTGACCTGCAATTAACATAGTTATCAGCTCATCCCGAATTTCTTGGTCTGTCATACCTTGACCTTCTTCATCTCGTGCTAATAGCATTAAGGTAAGGATATCAGTACGATTCGGATCTAATTGAGAGCGACGAGTGGCTATTTCTGTATATAGGAGTTCATCAAGTTTTTGTTGTTGACACTTATACTTACCCCATGGACTCCAAGGACCTAAATCCTTTTGCAACGCCGGAAAAAATAATAAACTAGCTCGGAGTGGAGAAGCTGTGAGTTCAAGAAAATCTGCCAACATTGACCTGATTTCTGATAACCGGGGACTATCATATAAACCAAACACAGCTTGAAGTATCACCTGCATCGTAATTTCTTGCATCAGTTTACGGGCAATAAATGTTTCACTCACTTTTAAGTTGCTAGCTGCTTCTTTGGTGATGTTACAGATTAACTGACCATAGTTCCGCATTCTGTCGCCATGAAAGGGAGGCATTAATAATTTGCGTTCTCGGCGGTGGCGATCGCCTTCTAAGGACAACATTGAGTATTCCCCAAAGAAAGGTTGTAAAATTTTACTACCAGGAGCTTCATATTCATTATTATCCTTTGTTAATATCTCTTGTAAAGCTTGTGGACTGCTGACCATTACAACTTTACCTGCAGCAGTGATCATGGTAAAAATATCTCCATACTTTTTGGCATAGGATTCAAGAGTATTGAGTGGAGCGAGAAGCAATTGCAGTTTCTGAAAGAGGGGTGGTGTTTTTGAGCCTTTGATTAATTTCATATTAGATTTGTTAATTTTTGGACTGTTTAATGTTAGAAGTTAACAAGAGTATTTTATCGGTTTTTTTGTCTCAAATTCAATACCCTAGTGTTAGACAAATTTTGATGTTAGCGACTGCCGTTTGCGTAGCATTCTGTAGGAAAACAATTAATTATTAATTATTACCTCTCTTTGGCCAAGTTCTTTACATTGAAAAAGTTTTATCGACCAAGAGAAGAAAAAATTTTCATTATTAGTCAATCCTCTTCTTTTCAAGTAGAGGTAATTATTAATTATAGCAATTCCCAAGAAGCGTGAGGTACGCGCATTCGTTGGTTCTAGGAAATAGGGAATAAGGAATAGAAGACAAATCAAGATAGGTGTACCTCATTAGGTTGAGAAACGCTATATTAATTATTAATTGTTGAAAGATACCCTCTAGTAATTATTGCTCTGCTGATTAAATCTAAAACCATTGACATATAAAGAAAAGTGCCTTTTTGGGGTCGAAAAAAGTGCAAATTTTTCAGCTCTTCATGCTCAAAAAGGAGCGTATTTTAGGCTCATAGTTGGGCAGAAAAATCACTCTGACAATTCTTATCGATAAATTGTGGTTTAAAGCCTCACCTTTTAAGGGAAAAAAAGAAAAAAATTTTCCTTTTAGTCAATCCTATCCGCTTTCAAGGAGAGGTAATAATTAATAATTAATAATTATATCATGTCCGGTAGCATCGGTATTGTATAGCAAGGGTAGGGAACACCGGAGCTGGGAACAGGGAACAGTCAGGAATACTTAAGAGCAAGAAAAAAACTTAAATTTCCTGTAGATATTCACCTTTGGGTTTACACAAACGCGCCCCAGCGGACATGATATTAATTGTTGAATCCTATCTCCTCGCTCATTCCCATGTCTCCTGTCTCCTGTCTCCTGTCTCCTGTCTCCTGTCTCCTGTCTCCTTTCTCCTTTCTTCCCCTCCTGGGAGGGGGAGGGGCGAGGGGTGGGTTGTCTCCTACCCCTACTAAAAAACTTTTGAGCGCAAACCCTAATTATTGCTCTGCTGATTAAATCTCAAAGCATTGATATATAAAGAAAAGTGCCTTTTTTAGCTGGAAATACCTGGTTTTGATCCCTTCACGCTCATGCATGGAGCGCATTTTGGGGTGACTATGGCAGAAAAATCACTCTTGCTATAATGAACAACCACCTTATCTATAACTCCCTCGTTCCTCCTGACTCTTAACTACTCCCTACTCCCTACTCCCTACCTCAACAAAAAGACTTTCCATAAGCAAACCCTAATTAAATTAGTATTAGAAGGTAGAGAGTTGAAGCGTCATAAAATTCAAATATCTTGTCTATTTCTGGCATCTAAAAATTTTAATTGTTGATACAACATCCCAATTTTATCTAGCTGAATACCTGCTGCACCTGCCATTCGTAAAGGGTTGCCAATAATACTTTCTATTTCTAAAGGTTGTCGTCGCTTATAATCAATTTTCATGCTAGTTAAATAAGGGTTTAACTTGTCAGTATGGTCTAACATATTTTGAATATAACTATTTGGAATTTCGCACTTACAACTTTTTGCACCCTCCAATACTTCTTGCATTATTTCTGTGATTAAGTTTCTAGTATTAGTATCTCCCATCATTTCATCAGTTCGAGCATCTAGAATTACTGACAAGCTGTTATAAGGAATATTCCAAACTAATTTTTTCCATCTTTCTTGGAATAAATCTTCACTCAAATTAACTTGTATTCCAGCACTTTCAAAATCTTGGGAAATTTCACGCATTTTATTAGTAATACCAGCAGGTTGATAATTTGTGGTATATTTTCCGATTCTAATCAAACCATAATCTACATGGCGAATATGACCATAACCTATTTTATTAGAAGCAATATTAGATACTCCTCCAATTACTCTTTCTTCACCAACAATTTTGGCGATTTCAGGTTCTGTACCCAATCCATTTTGTAAGAGTAATACAAGGTTATTTTCTTGGCATAAAGGTGGGAGTAATTCTGGCAATAAATGGTTTTGCGTTGTTTTTAATGCGACGATAATTACATCACATTTTGGTATTTTATTAGTATTGTTATAGGCGTTAATTTGAGGGAGGTTAAAGTCGCCATCTTTGGATTCTATGATTAAGCCATTTTTGAGAACGTGCGGATAATCACTACGCAGTAAAAAATGAACTTCTAATCCTGATTTTTGTAGTTTTGCACCGTAAAAACCTCCTAGTGCGCCACTGCCAATAATAGCGTAAGTATTTTTTGACATTTTATTGTTCTTAAATTAGACTCTGTTTCTATTTTATTGAATCAGGTAGAAGAAAGCTATATAAATCAATTTTTAACTGGTAAAAATATTGTGTTATTATCAAGTCGATGAAAGTCTCCTTCAATATTATGGATAATACTTTTCAAGTTCTAGAATGCGATACTGATATTTTGATGAAACGATGGAGGAGTCAGGAGTCAACCCACCCCTCGCCCCTCCCCCTCCCAGGAGGGGAAGTCAGGAGTCAGGAGGAAAAAAGAAGGAAGTTTTTTATCAGTAATTAAGCGGACATGATATAAGTCAATTGCCTCTTGGTTTTTTCAAGAAAAGCTAGAAATTATTGAAAATGAAGTAAGAATTATCTTCGGAGATATAAAGTTAATTTTCCCAATAGAAGGTATTGAGTGTAAGATATTAAAACTTGGATCTAAAACTTGGAAACCTGGTAAGCTGAGAATTCAAGTAATACTCAAAAATGCTAGTATTCAAACTATGGAATTTTAATTTTGTTATGACGAATCACCACAACAAGAATCACCATTAGACGATATTCGACAAAGAGAAGATTATCAACAACTTTTAAATAATCAATAAACTTATTACTGGCAAACTGGAAAACTAAAAAAATATTCAGTGTGACACTACTAATGATACTGTAAGTATTATTTTAAATTTATTTATACAGCAGATTTCACCTAAGTTAAGTACACCAGTAGCGGAAAAAATACCCGCACCACAAAAGTTTTATTTAAACCCTATTATTAAGGGCGAAGTCTTAATTTTTTTTTACTTCATATACTTGCATTTTGCTGTATTAAACTCAACTCTATCATTATTTTATCTGTTCAAATTTTTCAACTTTAATTTTGCTACATGAATAGTCTTTCCATTATCCAGTTTAAAATTTTTCCTAAAGCAAATTCTCCTGCCAATGCTAAGAAAATATAATACAGTAGATTCCACTTTAATGAGATACACCCGTCGCGGGCAAGATACCCGCACTAGAAACATTTAATTGTTAATCTCTGTACTTCTTATGGGAGTAATCTGCTGTAATTTATATTTATAATTCCAGCTTAAGTTTCTAGAATGTTCTAAACAAAAAAAGATAGAAAAAAATAGCAGGCAAAAACAGTACTAAAACTAAAGTTATAGTGTTTATAAAAGTTATAGCAGTCGAAGGAAAGGTTAGGAGAAATAAAAAACTTAAAACTCAGACAAAGGAATATTTTTCCTTCTTCCCTCTTCCTTCTGCTATATACCAATTCCTCAAAATAATGCTCTACTTATATTCATTGTTAATTTTTGAATAACTAGGAAAACTCAATAACCATTTCCTCATTTCATCAGATAATTTTTGCCTACTTCTACTTTGAGGATGAATACAAACGTGCTTTGTAATAGCTCTCGCCATCCACTTATCTCCTGTCTCTTTTAAAAATACTTGATAGGAAATTTCAAACTCATCATCTCCCCAACTTTTAGGTATTAATTCAATAGTTAACTCATCTCCACAAAACATCGGGCGACGAAAATCAACATTAGCATGAATAATCGGAATAGCCATTTCTTGATTACTAAAAAAGACTTTCAGATTAATACCAAATTCTACCAAAGATGCTTCATAAGCTTCATGGCACATTGCTAAAACATTAGCAAAATAAACTACTCCAGCAGCATCGGTATCTTGAAAATGAACTATTCTTGTATAGTAAAAAGACATTTATAGATATAGGTTTAATAGTAATACCATTTCTCTCTGAAGTTGCACTTAATAAAAGATGAGAATTATCAGAAGAATAAGGTCAGAGCAAAAAATATTAAGTGCATCGTTACAAAGAAATAATATTAGATTGAATAAAGTTTTAGGTAATAGGTATTAGGTTCAATTGAAAATTCAACTCTAACCACTTATAGAAACCGTAAAGGCAGTCATATTTTCTACCATACTTTCTACACTGAGAACCTGACACCTACTACTAAAGTCCCGGTAGGGAGGATAAATCATATATTTAGGAATTAGGCATTTTTGAGTTCTAGAAACTAGATATCTGTAACGTTATAGTTTTTCTCGCTATATATATAGTTGATTTACCTAAATTCCGAATATCTGTAACGTTATAGTTTTTCTCGCTATAGTCATTCTGGTTTAGATTGAGACGAGGTTTTCTTACTGTGAAAGGGTTTTAGCTAAAAAAGTGTCCCATTCTTATTCAGAATGACTATATATCTATATATAGTTTACTTACCTAAATTCCCAGTCCCCTGCCACCTACAACTAAAGTCCCGGTAGACAGGATAAATCATAAGGAATAGGAATTAGATATTTTTGAGTTCTAGAGACTACATATTATCTGTAACGTTATAGTTTTTCTCGCTATATCTATATATATAGTTTACTTACCTAAATTCCGAGTCGCCTACCACCTAGAACTAAAGTCCCGGTAGACAGGATAAATCATAAGGAATAGGAATTAGGCATTTTTGAGTTCTAGAGACGACATATCTGTAACGTTATAGTTTTTGCTCACTATATATAGTCTGTTTACCTAAATACCGATCGCCTGACACCTACCACTCAAGGAAGGGTAGGGAAAATAAATCATATATTTAAGAATTAGGGATTTTTGAGTTCTAAACACTACATATTTGTAACGTTATAGTTTTTGCTCACTATATATAGTAGTCGAAGCAAAGGGTGCGGACATATCAAAAGCTTAAAACTCAGACAACGCAAAATTTTTCAGTCCTTCGTTCCTTCCTTCTTCCTTTTCTGAACAATGAACAATCACTACAATAAAATTGAGTATTGTTCATTGAACATTCATCAGGACTAATTTTGTAATTAAATTAACCCTTATTTTTAATCATTATTACATCAATAATCTTAGTAGCTACTGCTTCGGAAATTTCCAAAGCATTATATAACTCATTCAAAAGTTGTTCCTCCTCTTCAGCAAGGTCTCCATCTACTAAAACCAAGTCTGTACTAACAGCAAAAACTGTTTCCCTTAACTCCTTTGGAAGTTTAGCAACTGCAGCATCAAACAAAGGCTTAATTTCTTGATTTTTAATCATATTGAGAAGACGGTCTTGCATTTCTGTCTTACGTTCCTTTGAATAATCACTAAACAGTTGCATACGAGAGAAAATATTATTAATACCTTGAGATTCACTCTTAGTAATAACACCATCAGCAGCAACAGCAATTAAAGCGATCGCTGCAAAAGCTTCTGCCGGTTCTAATTGAATATCAGTAGCTTGTATTGTTGTTGTTCCTTGATCGAAAAGACCCATTTTAGTACCTCATTAGTGATTTTTTGACCATTTCTATTTTGAGAAAATATTAGGTGTTATCAAATAAGTTTTAGACTTAATCTAAAACTTAAAATTTACCGAATAATTAAGTTTTAAAGCCTCTTCTCTTCAAGGAGAAGTAATTATTAATTATTCATTATTAATTATTCATTATTGAACACCTACTACCTTCTTCAATACTTCTCAAAAACTGCTAAATTAGCTTTGAGAAAATCAATAAATTGTCGTGCCGTTCGCCCGGAGCGACCATTATGTCTAGTAGCCCATTGTAAGGCTTGATAATCTAAATCTTCAGGATTTAGATTAATTTTTGCCTGTTTTGCCAGATGTCTAACAATTGTTAGATAAGTATCCTGGTTAGCAGGTTCAAAAGTTAAAGTTAAGCCAAAGCGATCGCTAAAAGAAAGCTTTTCTTGAACTGTATCCCAATTATGAACCTCATCACTATCTTTTGGGCGAGGGCGATCGTTAAAAAATTCTCTAATTAAATGCCTTCTATTTGATGTAGCATAGACTACCACATTTGCTGGTCTAGCAGTTAAATTACCTTCTAAAACAACTTTGAGAGCTTTAAAAGTATCATCATCTTCTTCAAAGGAAAGGTCATCGACAAAGATAATAAATTTTTGTGGAATATCGCGTAATTTTTCTACAATTAATGGTAAATCTTTTAGGTTTGATTTAGCCACTTCGACTAAACGAAGATTGCGTTGACTATACTCATTTAATAAGGCTTTTATTAAAGAGGATTTGCCAGAACCGCGACTACCATAAAGTAATACATTCAGGGCTGAATATCCTGCCAGGATAAATTCTGTATTTTTGATTAAGGTATCTTTTTGAAATTCATATCCGATTAATTCCTTTAATTCAACTGGGTCGGGATAAGTAATAGTAAGTAGTTGACCGTTACGCCATTCAAAAGCAATTGATTCAGCAAATAAACCTGTGCCATTCTGATAATAATGAGTGGCTAAGGTCTCAATGACATCTGCCCAATTTTCTAATTTTTTTAACTCGTCGTAGATAGCTTCTTTTTGTTGTGATTGTATTTCCCAAACAATGGGATCTTTTTCTAATTTAGCTATTGTTTGTATCCACTGACTAATTTTTTTGCCACTACATTGAGAAAGATTTTGTAAAATTTGCAAATCGTGTTTTGCTGCTGCGATTAAGGTGGGAGAAAGGTCAGTCAGTTTTCTTTGTTGAACTTGTTTACTAAAGGGATTATCATCCTTAATAATCTGAGAAATTATATATTCTTGCCAGGAAATATTTCTACTAGCAATAGTTCTAAAGCAGTTACTATAAGCTTGAATACATTCAATTTCATTGACATTCTTTTTAGATAGAGATTGTAATAGTTCAATAAAAGTTTCACCTACTGGATTTTTGAGTACAGACTGATATAACAACAAGGATGCTGCTTGCTTTTGTAAGTTGTGAATTTGGGCTATGGTTTGGTAATCTAGAGAAGACATAATTAATAATTTGATTGCTTCTGTAATAACTGATAATTATTCAGTCATATTTGTTTTTATTAAGAGTAATTATTGGTGACTCTGAAAATAAGTCTACTCTCTATAGTTATAGAAAACTATTTTTTTAGATTAACTTAATATATTACAGATATTACTTCTGATAAAGGAAGTAGATACTGATGTTTTGATCAACTTGTACAAGTAAGTCTTATAGCATGGCTATTTCATTCTAAACTGTGCCATTTTATGTATTGACGAAACAACGTTATTTACAGCTTTAGGAAATTTATCTTTCCCTGTCTAAAAATCAATAAATTCATTGTCAAAATCTAGAATGAAATGACCCTGCTCTTATAGATAGGAATACTTGAACTTAAGGTTTATTACTACTAACAATCAAAGCAGTCAAAATCAATGAAAAATTTAATTCACCCTCTCAAAAAAAAATCACTTAAAACGAGTTATAGCAATCCTAAATAGGTCGTGACAAATCAAAAAGTAAATAAAAAAACTGAAACTCTTACCAGTTAAGTGTTCCCAGTTAAGTGTTCCCTAAAAAGCAGTAAGATTTTTGACACGAATAAAATAGGATTGCTATATAACTTTCCTCGCTGTAGGATTTTTATTATTAGTTAATACTGCTTGCTCTAATCCAGAACCTCCTCAGATTTCTAGTAGCGATACCACAGGAGTTAAGAAATAACTTTATGCACCTATTCAGAACAAAAAAGTGAAGGTATGTATCCATATAGCGATACAGATTCTTCTCCTAGAGGTAGCGATCGGGTAAAAAGAGAAGCTCAAGATTTAATTGAACAGTCTAAAGCTAATATTCGTAGTACTGACGAACCTGGGGATGTTTTGGAAAATATTAAGCAGGGAGCATCTGTCGTTCCTGAAGATTTAGATGAATCTGTAAAACAAAATGCCAAAGATTTTGTGACAGGAACTAAGCGTGGTATTTGTAATCTATAAAGAAAACACACAAGGTGCAGCTAAAACTGTGAAAATGGCTGCTGAAAATGCTTCTGATACTGTTATGCAAAAGGCTCAATCAGCGAATAAAGCTACTCAAAAAACTATTCAGAACGGAGCAGATGCAATTCAATAATAGGTATTAATTTTTCAATTTAAGTTTTAATTATTTGATTTATTTTGTCGGAAAATTAATATCTGAAATAAACCCTGAAAATCTTTGATAATACTCTTCAGGGTTTGATATATAGCACAAGGAAGAAGGAAGAAGAAAGAAGGAAGAAGGAAAAATCTTACATTGTCTGAGTTTTAAGCTTTTGATCTGTCCTAACCTTTCCTTCGACTGCTATATTTGAGTTTGAAAAGAGTAGGTTTTAATGGAAACAGATGATAATTCAACAATTAACAATTACTTATATTTTATAGATTTTTCAAATCAAGTTTTAATAAAAATTCAATGTAAAGCGATATGAAGTTTTGATAAAAATCATAACTATTAGTAGAACAAACAACAATAATAGCTGTATAAGTTGATTTTAGTTCTTGAAAATTAATACTAATAATTATGAATATTGCCATAATAGCAGCGATCGCCTATGGTATTTTAGCCATTGTTGGGGGCATTATTGGATATCGCAAAGCAGGCAGCAAAATTTCTTTAATATCTGGTAGTGTAAGTGGTTTACTACTAATTGTTAGTGGTATTATCCAATTAATGGGTATGAATTGGGGTTTAATATTTTCCACAGTTATTGCAACTATTTTAGTAATTACATTCATTATCCGTTTAGTGAAAACTCGTAAAATGATGCCTGCTGGATTAATGATTTTAACTGGTATTGCTGCTGTAGCACTTATGGTTTATCAAATTAGTCTGAACAATTCAACCACAATTTAATCAGGAAAATCGGAGCTGGGAATAGAATAAAGACTTAACTGGATAAATATATAAATATATAGTTTTCTAGTAGAAAAAATTTCCTCCTGTCTCCTAATATCAAATCCGGTAGCATCGATATAAAATCTTTTTAAGGTAGGAGTCAGGAGGACCGAGTCAGGAAGACCGAGTCAGGAGAAAATACAGTTATAAAGATTTGGTAATGGTGAAGATGGACAATATTTTTATACCTAATTAAACGGATTTGATATAACTCCTGCCCTCTACAAATTAAGAATCAAAATTTATCTCTAATGTTATTGTATTAATCCACCCATTAGCCGTACTAAAAATATTAATCAGAATCTTACCATCAGTAATCAAAACACTCTGAATACTAAGCTACTCTAAATAACCTGACCTCTATTTCTGGGCCAGACTGAGCGATCGTCCGAACTATATCATCTCTCAAAGTCTCAACTGTTTCCTGAAACTAAGTCGCAATAATTTCAGCTATTTGTGAACTCCTCAATCTCCAAATTATTTACTGTCTGCTCATAAACCATCTCAGCCTCTATGATTGAGATGGACTTAATACTCCTTGAAATAACAAATTTAATCCACGTCGAACATATTGTGACCAAGATTAAATTGTAGGCGGAAAAATTAGAGAATAGAGCATCATTCCACTCATAGAGTCAAATACCAGACCAGAATCTAAATCAGCCTGAATTTCATTCCTCATCTTGGTTCGCTCAATTACAACAGCAAATGCTTCTGGTCAAGGTTGCAGATATTTTGTCCAATAAATTTGGGCAAATTGAGAATTACTAGAAGCACTACTGATAATCATGGCTATAGTTTGTCCTCCTAAAGAACTTTGAGTAATCTGTGCAGCATTTTCAATCAGCTCATCAAAGTCACTCCAAATATTTCCAGTATCAGGGTTCGTTACATCTTGTCTAACACTTGATCAAATTATTACCATTATCTTTTTGGACAAGTGATTTTAAGTTTGATGATTATATAAACGTTAATTATACCCATACCCGTAAAGACCCCAAAATTAGACTAGCAATAAACATTATGTATGATGACTTAATTAAACAGCATGGAGTTTTATGGTTGTATAGTTCAATTTTATTTGTATTGCCATAGTTACTACCATAAGTGTTAATAATTTGGTTTAAGACTCATGGCACAAGAAAATATTACCTTTTCCTAGATTATGAATCTCTACTTAACCGTTCTCTTCTAGAAATACGTCGGCGTTGCTGAGTGGTAATGATTTTGAGATTAACTTTGGGCGCAAAACATCAGTTTTTCAATTTTACCTTCAGCTCATAGACATCTCCAAGAATCAAAAATCAATATCTATATCCCAAAGAAATTATCAATTCTTTACCCCTACAGCAAAGCTGCCTACTGCCTACTCCCTATGGGTGGAGTAGATGTCTAATTATCATTACATTTAAGCAACGCCAATACGTCAGGAGTTTGACCTATTACAATTTATTGGGTAATGAGACTTATACATTTTTTCAGCTATAAAAAAATTCTAAAAGTAAGAAATAAAAATTATTTAATTAATTTTAACTATTTCCTGTTTCTTCAATAAGTTCAAAATAACTATAGAAATCTTTGGATATAGCGTTTTTATCTGGGATGTTTAAGCCAAGTGCTGGAATAGGTATGGAGGAAATAGTAAAGGAGGGAAAACAGAATTAAACTAGCAAATATAAGGATGTAATGTACTGAATAAGCTCGGTTTTTTTATAATAAAAAATCTCAATCTATATTATGTCTCAAATAAAAACACTATATATCATTTTCTAGCTGAATACTCAAAGAAAAACCGACGCAATATTGTTTCCTTTTTTTCTTCCTTCTTCCTTATTATTTTTTCCTTACTTTAATTACTATCGTCGCCAAATTTTAATAGTTCTGTCTTTACTACCACTAGCAATACTATTACCATCAGGACTAAAAGTAACTGTATAAATCTCATCTTTATGCCCGGTCAAAGTACTAACTAATGCTCCTGTTTCTAAATCCCATATCTTAATATTATTATCCTTACTGCCACTAGCAATATATCGACCATCTTCGCTAATATCAACAGATACAACTTCAGCAGTATGACCAAGAATAGTTTTGATTAATTCTCCTGTTTTTAAGCTCCAAATTTTAATAGTATTATCGTAACTCCCACTAACTATTTTTTCCCCATCTGGACTAATATCAACAGACCTAATTACTCCTTCATGTCCAGTCAATGTATTAATTAATTCTCCAGTATATAAATCTTCAATTTTTATAGTTTTATCTGCACTACCACTAACCAATTTTCTGCCGTCCGGACTAATAGCAATAGAATAAACTACATCTGAGTGATCGGGGAAATTAAAAATTAAGAAACCTGTTTCTAAATCCCAAACTTTAACTGTTTTATCTCCACTAGCACTAGCAATTGTTTGATTATCAGAACTCATAGCAACTGACCAAACAGGTGCCCAATGTTCAAATACTCGAAATAATTCTCCTGTTTCCAAATTCCAGATCATTACTCTCCAATCATAAGTACCTGCCACTAATTTAGTACTATTATTATTCACAGCAACTGACCAAATTGGAGAATCATCTCCAGCTAATGTGTTGATAATTTTTCCTGTAGGAACTTCTAAAATTTTTACTGTTGTATCTCTACTTCCAGTAACTAAATTTTCGCCATTATCACTAAATGCAAGAGCGCCTATAGAAGCATTAAACCTAGACAAATCTTCAACTTGATAATTCTGCCAATTTAGACCTTGTTGACAATTTTGTAAAAGAGATTGAGCTTCAGCAAAAATGCTAGATTTTTCACCAATTAGAGTTCCTTGATTGATACATTCTTCATAGTTGCGCTCTCTTTCTAAATTTTTTACAAAATTCAATTTTGCCGATTCTTGTTCTTGCTGTTCTAATACTTGTTGTTGACGTAGTTGTAAATAATTTTGGAATTTAAGAGATCTATATATAGCAAAAATTATTACAATTAAGGTAGCGATAAATCCTAGAATTAACTGCCAATTCAAAGATGATTGTTTATTGTTATTGCTAAATATTTTTTTAAATTTAGTAAGTAGAGATTTTGGTAAAACTCTGTTTTCTATTAATTCTATATCTTCTTGAGTTAGTCCTAAAATTTGCTGTAGACGCTCTAACTCCTGGCGAGTTTCTTGACTAAAAGGATATTCTTCCTGAATCGCAGCTTTTAATGTTTCTTCATATCTTTCTCCTTTCATCCGATATTTACGGTAAGGATTTAATACTTCATCCTCAATTATTTCCGTTTCTTCCCGGGAGAGTTCTAAACTTTCTCTAAGTTCATCTAAAATTCTTCTCCCGACAATAGAAATATCTCCTCTATCGCTAGCTCGACGAATAACCTCTTCCCGATAAATTTCTTTATTATCTGTAGCGAAACTTGGAAACTCATTAATTTTTTTTAAATCTGCTATAACTTCTGCTGCTGACTGGTAACGTTCGTGAAAGTTATAGCGCACCATTTTATCTAAAATATCTGCTAGAGAAGTAGAACAATTTGTTAGGTATCGCCAAAAAATCTCTTTTTTTTCACCATTTTCATTATCCTTTAGTTTCGATAATTCGCTGCTAGGCAATCCCGTAATTGCCTGAATGCCAATCATTCCTAAAGCATAAATATCACTATTGAATTGGGGATTATATTCAAATTGTTCAATTGGCATATATTCCATTGTGCCAATCCTAGCTGTACGATTTTGCTGACCAATATTAATTTCTTTAACAGCTCCAAAATCAATTAATACTAATTGATTATCCGATTTTCTTCTAATTAAATTAGCAGGCTTAATATCTCGATGAATAACACTATTTTCATGCACAAATACTAAAATTTCTAATACTTCATTGAGAATTAAAATTACTTGTTTTTCAGATAGGGGTTTACCAGGTAATATTTCGTTGTCTAAAGATTGACCAGGAATAAAAGATTGAACTAGAAAAAACTCTCGATCTTCTTCAAAATATGCAAGTAGTTTAGGAATTCGATCATGTTGAGAAAGCTTTTCTAGTATCTGTGCTTCTTTTTGAAATCGATCGCGAACGATATTAATTAATCTTCGATCATAAATACTTGGTTGTAGATGCTTAATAAAACATTGTGCTTCTCCAGGACGACGAATATCTAAGGCCAGATAAGCATGGCCAATTTCCCCTGATTCAATAATTTTAATAATTTGATAGCGTCCATCTAAAATATTACCAATCATCATTATTGTGGTAGAGCCTTTTTTAGTTGATTATGGCATGAAACAATTTACTCATTTTGACATCTACAATTATAAAAAAAATAGTTTTAATTAAGAATATTTTCCTGATTCCAAAACTGAAAATTAGAAGTTTAATTGTAACCCTTAATCATTAATTGATAGAGATATGTTACTCCAGAACACAAATTAATTCTGATAAAAAGTGTAATATAGAAACCAAAATAATAATTTTGGCCACTCAAAACAAAAGCACAATTTTAACAGTGCTATCATAGACAGAAGCAAAGCTAAAATCAGGTATAGGGAGTTAAGTGGATGAGCCATGAAATAATAGCAATTAGGAGACCTGTTAGGCCAAAACAGCCTATTGAGCCAAATTCTCCAAAGGAGGCGCTTCACGAACAAATTGAGTCAAAAGTAGAAAAACCAAATCCAATAAAAAATAGCCCCTCATCAAGAACAGAAGGTACGAATGAAAGGCAATTAGGAAAACCAATAAGTAAATCAGAAAGACCCAAAAAACCAGGAAAACCAAAGCTAAAAGAATCTATCCAACAAGTCACCAATGCTAACGGGAAAGTTTTTAGTTCGGGAGATAAAATTTTAGTATCAGCACCCTGGAGTAGTATTGTAGAAGCTGAAATTACGGGTTTTTATAAAAGTCCTGGAGGTTCAATCTGGGCAATTTTTCTTCCCCAAGAATCTCTACCTAAGTGGAAGTGGGAAAAAGGTTGCATCCGAGCTGAATTATTAAAACAAGCATAATTAAGGCAAAAAAAATCTTAAATTCAGGATAATTTACCATCTAAAAAAAATCCTAAAAAATATAACAGGATGATTTGGGTTGTGTAGAAAATCTCCTGAATAAAACTAAGAGGAAACAGGGAAAAAATATCCTGAATAAAGGGAGGGGGGAGAGGATATATTTTAAACTTTTCTCCTGTTCCATAAATATTTAATCAAACTTGATATAACTGATACTAAATCTGATTTAGATAGGTTACTTGTTAAGGTAGTAAATATTTATCCAAATGGTATAATTCAAACAAATCAATTTCTTAAAGTGCTGAAAGTGTTAGTTTTTCAGGAGTTAATTCTTGAGCAAATTGGAAAACAAAATTTTCTTGCTGTTTAGTTTCTATTGTGTATTGAGGAGTTTCTCTGACCTTAGCGATCGCCTCACTATCAGTTCCGGTGCTCCCTACTCCCTCTCTTGGTGAGCGTTCCTTGCCTTGGTCGATTGGATATGGCGTTAGCGCAACGGATCTGCCAGAGCGGGTTTCCTCGCCATTTTACCCTACGGGAAGCTCCAAAGATCGACCGCTTGCGTCTGTCGCACCCCGCGGGGTCGCACCGCTGCTCCCTACTCCCTAAATTTTTGATTGTGGTTATTCAAACAGACATGATATAATAGTAAAAATCCTTAAAAAAATTTAGAGACGCGATCGCCCACATCTCTAAAATTACTATTCGACTATTTCACCCAGAATTGATATCCTCTCGACGTTGCGCTTAGGCGAAAACGTGGGATTCCTAACCATCACTGATTAGGTTTTTCTGTTCCCTCTTGCCTCCGGAGGAGAAGCTGCGCTAACAGAGGATCTGCCTCCGAGGTCTTTCCCTCTTTTTGGTCTTAAGGTTGCTCCACAATACGTCACCAATCCGATAGCTCCCCTATACACTGCTAGCCCAGCAGCCTCAATTTAAGTATTATAGCACATGGTTTGAAAAAAACCCAATATTGATTGGTTTTCCCATAGAATTATCCCGCCCTCAGGAGAGCGCGGGTATTCAACCAACGTTGAAATAAGTAACTTAATTATTGCGTGACACAGAAGCCTCTTCTACAAAATTGTCACCATCTCTCCTCTGATTTTTAGGAGAAGGTTTTTGATGACGAATCTTCGGTGAGCGTGGCTTTGGCTTTGGCTTCGGAGTTTCATAGACAGGGATTTCTTCCTCCTGAGCATAATCAGGCCCCATCCAAGCAGGACGAGTTTCATCATAAGCTATCTGTAAAGCTGCTGCAGCGACCGCGTGGGGGTCATACTCTTCACCCAACTGAGCAATTAATGGTAAGAAAGAAGCCATCCGTTCCCCACTCAGAGCATCTCGTACCTTATTCTGTAACTTCTGCAACTGTCGGGCCTCAATTTGAGACCGCTTAGGAATCGACCGAGTGTCCAAACGTTGACGCAGATGACGTTCTATCAACCGCAACTTTCGCTTATCTAAAGGATTAATCAACGAAATCGCTATACCTTCACGACCTGCACGACCTGTACGACCAATACGGTGAACATAATTTTCCACACTATCAGGTAAATCGTAGTTAATCACATGAGTTAAATGATCCACATCTAAACCACGAGCTGCAATATCAGTTGCCACTACCCAACGTACTTGCTGATTGCGGAAGCGACTTAGCAACCGTTCCCGTTGGGATTGATTCAAGTTACCATGATATTCATCAACACTATGACCTGCTGATTGTAATTGGTTTGTTAGTTCAGCAGCAGCTTGCCTTGTCCGCACAAATATCAAAGCTGCTTCTGGATCTTCGAGTTCTAAAACCGGCTGTAAGGCTTTGGCTTTCGACCAGCCACGAGGCACCATGTAAGCAATCTGAGTAATTCGCTTCGGAGTTGTCTTTTGTTGAGCAACTTTGACTGTTACTGGCGATCGCAAATACTTATTCACCAGTTTCTTCATTGACTGATCCATGGTAGCAGAGAAGAAAGCTGTTTGATGTTCAGTGGGTGCTGCATCCAGAATTCTTTCTACATCCTGAATAAAACCCATACTCAACATTTCGTCAGCTTCGTCTAAAACCATCATTTTCAAACTATCTAGTTTTAAACTATTGCGACTCAGCATATCCAGAATCCGTCCTGGCGTTCCAACTACGATATGAACACCTCTTTGAAGGCGCTGAATCTGACGTTCAATAGATTGACCGCCATAAACAGTTAAGACCTGTAATCGATGTTTCGTTGGACCCTTGTTATCCAAACCAGCAATTTGACGAATCGCTTCTGTAACTTGCAGCGCTAACTCACGAGTGGGAGTCAAAATCAAAGCTTGAACTGCCTTTGTCTCCAGCTCAATTCTCTCCAATATGGGTAACGAAAACGCTGCGGTTTTACCTGTTCCTGTTTGGGCTTGACCTACAATATCGGTTCCTGCCAGCAAATGAGGTATTGCTTGGATTTGAATCGGAGTAGGTTCAGTAAAACCAATTGTTTCCAGATGATTTACACGCTCTTGTGAAATTCCTAAATTTGCAAACGATAAATCCATTCATTCTCCTAAGTAAATTATTTTACATCTGGTTTTGTTACCCAACTTGGAGGCAGATTTATGCTCAACTATAGCTGCTTATCAGCCCTTGCTCACGATAAACCTGTAGTTATTTGGTAGGGCAGTATGCCTTTGCCAATCACAGTTTCTACTAACCTGATAGCATTAGAGTTAGTAGCTAACATTTCAGTAGTGTCTGTATGTTCTCAACGGCTAGGTTTTAACCTGAAGATCGACGACAGAATTAAAGGCAAAATGCCTGTTCCTTTTCTCCCTAGTTGGGTATAGTGAAGTACCTCTGCTTAGTCTGTGACTTAAATGAAGGTTTCGCGTCTCATCCACTGAACTCAGTGTCTCTGGTTTTTTCAACCTTTATTTCCTCAAAAGGACAATACGCGCAGCCACCCTGCTTCTCAAGGCGGATAAATTCTGATTTTTTTGTAGAGGCTTTCCGATTTTACAGGCAGACAAACGCAAACATTATAAGTTCTGTAGTTTGTCTGATTACCTGAACTACCGCTAGTAGATATAATAGAAAATTTATATTGTTTCTACGACCTTTTAAGTAGGTCAGGCAGGTTATCAACCACTACAATTTGACATCCTCCCGACGCTGACCTGACGGTACAGCGCTGGATTCCCTAGCATCACTGTTAGAGACTTTCTGTTTCTTAGCACCCGCCTTCCGAGATTTACTCCCACAAGGTCTTACAGTCGCTCCACAGACTGATACTGCGAGTCCCGCAGCCTTCGAGCGTGGGCGTTCCCTCTCTTGGTCAGCATTCCGCAAGCGAGCTGGCGTCGTCGCGGGGTCTGACCGCTTGCGTCTTACGCCGACGCGGTTTCCCATCCGCAAAATGTTGATCGAAACGTTTATGTCCCTGTCATGGTGACTACCACACTCTGGACAATCCCACTCTCTTTAGATAAAGATATAGAGATTACTACTGTCTCACACATATCAATCTCAGGAATTTTAAGCCCCTGCGATTAAGTCTCCTTTCGTCTCACTCCTAAACCTACGGCCATAGAGAGGAATTTCCTAGAGGGTCTGTTGAGAAAGGTTAGAGCCAATATTTGGCTATCGTTAAGCTGTTGTATATATCAAGTTTCCGTTGGACAAAGGAAGAAAAAATGACCTTAATTTTGAGGTTTTCCATGTCCCAGCGTATCTACCTACGTTACCGTAGGTATTTTATGATACTTAACAGCTCCCTTTGGGTAGCTCGTCTTTATCTTCATAATGATTAACATAATAACAAATGACTTAACATTTGCCACATTTATTACATATTTTCCTGGAATTAACTTAATTTTTTAGATTTTGTACATTGATGTAGAGGTTTTGGGACATTATACACTTTTTACAGAAGTTACTTAAAAGTGATACAGGCGTTACATATAAAGTCTGTAAAGCAATCAAAGTTAAGAAGAATTTCTGATGTATATATTGTAATATGTTAAAATTTTAAGTTGGGCAAGAAGTCTAGTATAGTTTATATCTTCATAAGTATCATTAAGTTGCAAGACTTTATGTGTCTAATGATGCTTTGGCAATCCCTAAAAATTTACCCTACACTTCAACTGAATGACTAATTGCTTGATTTACTCAAATCTACATAACCGTACAAATCGTAAACATCTGCATCTGTAATCATCGCTGGCACAATTGAACCCAAACGAGCTTTTCCTTGGAGATAAACAAGTCCATCCACTTCTGGAGAAAACCGTGGTGACCTACCAATCAACTCTCCTGTCTGAGGATTTTCCTGTTCAATCAGTACATCAACTACTTGTCCCACTGATTTTTGATTCTGTTTCCCAGATATAGGCTGCTGGACTTGCATAATTTCTTCTCTACGGGTGTCCATCACCGCTTTGGGTAACTGATTAGGCAAAGTATAGGCGGGTGTTCCTTCTTCTGGAGAAAAAGTAAATACCCCAACATGATCGAACTCGTGACGCTTGACAAATTTCACTAAATGTGCATGATGATCTTCCGTTTCACCAGGGAAGCCCACTATAAAGGTTGTCCGCAACACGGCATTGGGCATAGCTGCTTTTATTTTTTCGATTATATCATCATTAACCCGACCTTGCCAAGGTCTATTCATGGCCCGCAATATTTGGGGATGAGAATGTTGTAAAGGCAAGTCTAGATAGGGTAAAATATTGGGAGTTTCTTGGATGGCGGCTATTACTTTGGGAGTCAAACCTGTAGGATAGGCATAGTGCATTCTAATCCAGGGTATATCAACTTTTCCCAAAGCGCGGAGAAGTTCGGCAAGTTTGGGTTTGCCATAGATATCCACTCCATAGTTAGTGGTTATTTGGGAGATGAGGATGATTTCTCTTACCCCTTGCTGTGCGAGTTGTTGAGCTTCAGTGACAATAGATTCTATGGTGCGCGATCGCTGATTTCCTCGTAGATGAGGAATAATACAAAAAGCACAACGATAATCACAACCTTCTGCTATTCGCACATAAGCAACTCCTTCGGATGTGGTGCGGTAACGTGGGGTTGTTTCATCAGCAATATAGGTTGGTTGAGGGGAGACTTCTGTGACGCGATCGCCTTTTTCTACCCGTTGCATCACATCAACTATTTTATGATAATCACCAGTCCCCACAAGTGCTACTGCTTCTGGCAACTCTGCAAGTAATTCTTCTTGGAAGTGTTGCGCCATACAACCTGCGATGACTATTTTTTTGTTAGCTTCTGCTAATTCTACCAAAGTACGAACAGATTCTTCTCTGGCAGTTTGAATAAAACTACAGGTGTTAACGACTACATAATCTGCTAATTCTTCGTTAGCATCTACTTGATAACCCGCTTGTGCTAGTAAACCTATGATATGTTCGGTATCGATACGATTTTTTTCGCACCCTAAGTGAGAGAATGAAATGGTAGGTTTTGTAGACATCTATAAGTTAAGAGTTATTAATTTCGATTGGGAACAGTCCTTTAATATAGCATATTACCTAGAAGTAGGGGAGTAGGGGAGTAGGGAGAAGGGGAGTAGGGAGCAGGGGAGTAGGGGAGTAGTAAAAATAAGAATAGGCGTTGCTGATTCTGGGTATGATTTGATAATTTTGTATTTGTGATTTTTTATTTTGGATGGTTTGAACTACTTTTTAATATTAACTGTTCCCTGTTCCCTATAAACCTACTTTCATACTTTAATTCAGCAATGCTTAAGAATAATATACAATTTGACAAATGGTGCAGCAGACGATTATGGCAGAAAAATCACTCTTACAATTTTTCCGACTATCTCCTCTATAATTCCCATTTCTCCTGTCTCCTGTCTCCTGTCTCCTGTCTCCTACCCCTACTAAAAGACTTTTGAGCGCAAACCCTAATTAGCGGGTGTCAAAATAATTACTGTTCGCTGATTGACATCAGCAGCAGGATCGCTACCAGGGAGTGGTTGAGAAAATCCCATTCCTTTGCCAACAACCTGATATGGTAAATTCTGCTGTTTCAAATATTCGACTACTGCATTTGCTCGGTCTTGAGATATTTCTTGGTTTAACTGAGCACCACCGACCTGAGATGTATGACCTTCAACTCTAATCGTAACTTTATTAGGATCGTATTCTTTAATTTCTGAGATGAGACTATTTATAGTTTGCTCTGCTTGGGGAGATAATTCAAATTCATCAAATCCAAATTTTACTTGACCTAAAGTTTTGGCTTTACTCAAATTCTTGCCTTGTGGTTGAGATGTTGTAGATGTGTTAGTAGAGGTAGCAGCAGAAGTTTCGATTTCTGGCGATGATGTAGCAGTTGGTTGTGCAGTTTCAGCTCCAGAGGTAGTAGTAATACTAGTAGTAGGTGATACGGTCACGGATGGAGAAGTAGATACTGAGCTAGTAGTTGTTTCTGTTTCTGGGGTTTGTGTAGTTGTAGTTATAGACTCTGCTTCAGTGGTTTTTGTATCAGTTGTGAAAGGAGTTGGAGACTCTGCTTCTGTAATAGTTGTTTCTGTTTCTGGGGTTTGTGTAGTTATAGTTATAGACTCTGCTTCAGTGGTTTTTGTATCAGTTGTGATGAGAGTTGGAGACTCTGCTTGAGTTGTTTCTGTTTCTGTAGTTTCTGTAGTTTCTGTAGTTGTAGTTATAGACTCTGCTTCAGTGGTTGTTGTATCAGTTGTTTCAGTTTCTATTCTTTGTACTTGAGTAACTTCTGTTTGATCATCTACATCTTCAGTTTCAGTCAATTGAACATCAATAGTAGGTTTTTCAAAAGCTTTAGGAGTTGCAAATGCCCAAGCACAAATCATCATAAAGCCCATACATCCTGCTAAGATACTAGGACTTAAAGTTTGTTGGTGATGTATTTTTTTTTCAGTAGTCATATCTAAAGATATAGCTCCAAACTAGGTTTATCTGAAATAACTTCTATTAAACTAATATGATATTGATAGAATCAGCAACTGGCACAAAATCCCAAATCATTGAGATTCTTTTTCTTATTTATAGCAGTATTTTATGACAAAGGACATAAATCGTAAATTATTTTTTCTAAGTTCTTTATATCCTTTTAATATTACTATTTAATATTACTATATTCTCAAGAAATTGGATTTTAATTGAAAATTAAATATCTTAAAGAGACGTTCCGCCAGAACGTCTCTAGAAAACTTGTATTGTTGTTAACTAGCCAACTGTATAAGCGGTACTAAGTCCCCACAAAATAAGTAAGACTATTGCACCTAGAATCACAATCGCAGAAATGGCGATCGCGCTGGGAGTATCTGCTCCCTTAAATTTCATTATTCCACGGTCAAGGTCTGACATAATATTTATCTCCTAATTATGTTTTTGATTTTAGCTAAGATTTTCTGGAAATATGTCTATATTGCTACTATATTTTCTCCCATTTCTGTTTATGATTTGTCTCTAATATTAAAATAATAATAAAGATTGGCAATGGTCATATTTTAGGCCGTTTGTAAATTAGATAATTCTAGGATTTTGTCATCAGTGTTAATTAATTATTGACTGATATTAGACTTAAATTGTTTCCTAATCTAATCAGGGGTGTTAAAAAAAGGGAAAATACTTCAAAATCTGATAATTATTCTGGTAATTCTGAGCAGGTTAAAACTGAGGAGGAATCTGAGCAAATTAATGAAGTTTTACAGGTTTAAACAGCAGATTCTCAGCAGTTATCTCAAGATATTAGTTTGCTCAGGGATTTTTTATACTTATTTGTACGGTTCCCTTTACAATCCAAGGGCTTAATTTACTTTTTAAATGTTCGGGAAATTAAGAAGAATGGATTTTATGTTTTTTGAACGCAGCACATAAACAACCAGAATTAATGTTTATGATGATATTATTTATTCCAAGTATCACAGTTTCATTGTTTGTGATTTACTGGCTAATACTTCAGTTTATTAAAGCTCTGGCTTTGCTTAAGCAAAAGTTTCTTGAAATAGACTTCTCCGACATTAACTTTAATCCCTTGTAATACCTGGGCAAAAAATTAGTTTCCGGAGATGAATAATCCAGAAATAGGAAGGTAAAAAACATCAAAAAATTCCCGAAAAAAAATGGTCTAAATGTTAGGTATATTGCCAATAATAAATATATAAGCTAGAAATAAGAATTGTTTAGATATATCGGTTATGACAATATGTAGATAACGACTGTACAGATATCTACATTTATAATGATAGCTTTTTGTCGAATATCTTTACTCACTAATAACTTTGATTCAGATATAATAATAAGATCTCAATAAAATATTAAATATATATACCTATGGATACTGCAAAAATTAGCACCGAATCAGTAAAATTACTATCTATTATTACTGGCAATAAACTAAGCAAAAGAGATATTAATCCACCAGTATTGTTTCTGGCAAATTTAGTCATCATATTGATAGGTGTTATTTATGCAGATGGGAAAGTAGCAGAGGAAGAAAGAGCAAGATTAAAAATTACCCTCCATAAATTTATCCCGCCGAAAGGAAATATCTTGGAATTAACTAAGTTAATGATTAAAGGAGTATCAAAGCAACATATTTACAAAAAAATTGAGGCGATTTTGACATTAACTTATCCTCTGTCTCCTCCAGAAAAATTGTTATTAATTTGCTTTGGTTATGAGATGTCTGCTGCTGATGGAAATATTGATGTACGAGAAAAAAAATATTTGGAAATTATTAGTCGTAAGTTAGGCATTAAAACCAAATATTTGCAGGTATTAGAAGCAGGATTTACTCATCAAGAAAATTTCGCCCATAAGGCAATGGAGGAAGTGGCATATTTACTCAACCCAGCACGTTTCCATCAGTTAGATAATATTTTTGTCAAAGCTGCTAGTGAAATGCTAAATTCACTCTTACCCAACTACAATCAAAATCAAAACAAAAAAAATCAGCCTCAACAAACTGTTGTTTATCAAAGATTAAAAGAGTTTCAAAAATATAAACAACAATTGCATAATCTTTGCTCCGAAATTTATCAAATAGTTACAGTATCAACTGAGAGAGATTTACTGCCCGATACTTTAATATCTGAAGTAAATAAAATATTAAAAAAATTACAATCCCAAAAATTCCGAGTTGCAGTGGTTGGAGAATTTAGTCAAGGTAAATCAACCTTATTAAATGCTTTGTTAGGAGAAGAAATTCAACCAGTCAGAGAAATTCCTTGCAGTGGCACAGTTACAGTTTTAAAATATGGCGAACAAAAGCGGGTAATTTGTCGTGATAAAAATGGTAATGAGATAGAAATTTCTTTAGCAGAATATCAGGAAAAATCTACTATTTCAGAATCAGCAGCTTTAGGAGATATTAGTCAAGAATTAGCACAGTCGGAGATAGAATCAATATTTTTTGAACATCCAGATTTAGAGTTATGTAAAAGTGGCGTAGAAATTGTTGATTCTCCTGGTTTAAATGAACATCCAGACCGTAAAACTATTACTCAAAGATTAATAAAAGATACGGATGCTGTGATTTTTGTAACTAATGCTTCTCGTTCATTAACTCAAGGGGAACGAGAGTTACTTCAAAGTTTGAAATTGCAGTTAAATGGAAATCAAATTAATTTACCTGCAGATAATTTATTTGTATTGGTGAATTTTCTAGATTTGGTCAGGAGTGAAAAAGATCGTCAGCAAATTAGAAGGAGTTTAGAAAATTTTGTCTTTGGTGAAA
Organism: Okeania sp. SIO2C2; assembly: GCF_010692625.1. Lineage (NCBI taxonomy): Bacteria > Bacillati > Cyanobacteriota > Cyanophyceae > Oscillatoriales > Microcoleaceae > Okeania > Okeania sp. SIO2C2. Next base: position 219,420 of record NZ_JAAHGM010000008.1, on the reverse strand, counting down.
AACCGATTATTGCAGATGAAAGTCGTTTACATTTTATTTCTGCTAAAGCTGCTTTAGATGCAACTTTAGAGGATAAAGAAAATGAATATTTGACATATTTTTATAATTTCACAAATTCCATAGAAAATTTTCTTACTGTTGAGCGAGGTGTTGTGGCAATTCAGCAATTTGTGATGAAGATTAATAGTTTAATTTCTGAGGCAATAAAAGGATTAGAACAAGCAGAAAAAGTTTTAGATGGTAAGGTGTATTTACCAGAAGAGGCAAAACAGAAAATATTGGAAAAAATAGGGGAAGCTAGTGAAGGGGATGTGAAAATTTTATCAACTACTGAAAAACTGAAAGATAAGAGTATTAAAAAAGCGGCTGAAGCATGGGATAAATGGACAGAAGAATTGAGCGATCGCTTATCTGAAAAAATTAATGAATGGGATTCAGAACATTCACCTCTTTGGGATAAGGAAAAAGTTATCAAGGATTATGCTGAAGGATTTACAAGTTCTCTTTCTACAGAATTAGAAAACTGGGGGAATACAGAAGTAAAAAAAATTGTGGTGAATAATTTACAGATTTTAAGTAAAGAAGTTTGCCAAAATTTAGAGGTTGTTAGAATGAATTTACAAGAGGTTGATGAGCAAATAAATTCTAATTTGAATGAGCAATTTAATTTGGCAATTGAAAATATTAAAGCAGATGGATTAGATATAAATTCTGTAATTAAATTAGAGGAGTATGATGATAATGGAGGTGGTTTATGGGAAGGATTACAATTAGGTGGTCTGACGGCAGGCGCATTATTTATGTTTACAGGATTGGGAATTTTACCTATTATTATAGCTGGGGGAGCTGTGGCTTTGATTAGCTCATTTTTTGGTATTGGTGGTGATAAAGAAAAGGCAGATATGAAAATTAAACAACAAGTTTATAATCTGGGTTTTCAAAAGTTTCAGGAATCTTCTGAAGAAATACTTGATAAGGTTTGTGACAATATTGCTGAAGTTTTCTATACTCAGTTTAAATCTGTAAGTACGGTAATTGAACAGGCAATTTTGCTTTACGAAAATCTCTTAGAACAACAAGATAAAGCTCACATAGAAACTCAGTCACAACTACAAGTTAAAAAAGCATTTATATCCACTAAACAACAGCAACTTAAACAAGTACAAAACCGACTTGAAATAATCTTAACTCAAATTAGTGGGAGTAAATAATACCATTGTTCCAAAACTTTTCTACATTTTGTTGAGTAGGGGAGTAGGGGAGTAGAGGAGTAGGGGAGAAGCAAACTTAACGAAGTCAGAAGTCAGAAGTCAGAAGTTATTTTTGTAACGGGAATTTTGAGCAACTCTCCAAAAATATTTTGCCTTAAAAGGCAGGGTTTTAGACCCATATTATTTTGATAAGAATAATTAACATTAACGTCAACATTCAGCAGTCAGCTATCAGCTATCAGCTAAGGAAGAAGGAAGAAGGAAGAAGGCAAAAATTGATTTAATAACAAATACATAACTTCTAACTTCTCTGTTTGGTCAAGTTTTATCTTAAGAAAAGTGTTTATAAAGTATAGTTTTAAGAGCAGAGTTTTATTACTGAGAGCTGACAGCTAATAGCTGTTTGCGCAGCATTCCGCAGGAAATGCTTACATATTAACTTCGCTAAAATTAGCAAAAAAGTAATTTTGCTTGTGCTAATTAGTTGACAACTGAAATATTGCCCAAGTACATCAGTACTTTTGGTAATTAGTATAAACTACTATTGACTGAAATGAAAAATCCTAATTGAAGAGGGAAGAAGGAAAAAGGAAGAAGGAAGAGGGAAGAAGGAATAAGGAAAAATATTGCCTTGTCTGAGTGTTAAGTTTTCAATCTGTGTTAACCTTTTCTTCGACTACTATAATTCAGAGGAATAAAATCAAATGAGTCGCAAGAAACCTTTTTCTTCAGAAGAGTTTAAACTGTTATATTCTCAAGTTCCTAGATTAGTTGTAGAAGTAGTTGTGAAAACTGATTTAGGTGTGGTATTAACTCTCAGAAAAGATGCTGCCTGGAATAATCTGTGGCATATTCCTGGAGGTACGGTTTTTTATCAAGAATATATTGAAGATGCTGTTCAAAGAATTGCCGTAGAAGAGTTGAGTATTACAGTTACAAAACAACAGTTTTTAGGATATTTAGAATATCCGAGTGAAGAAAAACAACGTGGTTTTGGTTGGTCTGTAGGATTAGTATTTTTATGTACTCCTAATTCTCCACTTCCTACAGAAAATCAAGAAGGAGAAAAAATTCAAATTTTCGATTATGTTCCTGAAAATATTGTTGAAGAACACAAGAAAATTTTGACTCAAGTTTTATCGACTTAAGAGGGAACAGAAAACCCGAAATTTATATTATTAAAAATTATAAATTCATTACAGTGTTTTTCACTTTCAATAAAATACATACAGTGCTACGGGTTAAGAGTAGGAATTAGCTAGGGAAAAAGCGTAAGTAGTTCAACAATGAATAATGAATAATGAATAATGAATAATGAATAATTATCTCTCCTTGAAAAGAAGAGGATTGACTAATAATGAAAATTTTCTTTATTATCCCCTTAAAAGGGGAGGCTTTAAACCACAATTTTTCGGTAAGTGGGAAAATTTACAACTACGTCATTGGAACTGAAACAGAGTGGAAGGAAGCAATCTCAAGGGTTTCAACTATATCAACATTTCGTTATATAAGGGGTTAAAAAAGTGCTAGATTTTCGGTGCCAAGAGCTGCATAAAGCTAGTATTTTTGGCTGACTATGGTAGAACAATTTTGTGACAATTCTTGCTCCTACCTCCTCGTTCATTCCCATTTATCCTGACTCCTGACTCCTAACTCCTACCCTCACCCATAAGACGTAAGCATTCAGCCGTCAGCTATCAGCTATCAGCTATTTGTTCAAAGCAATATTTAATTGAGAAACGAAAAATTTTACTACAAAAGTAAGCTCCAAATTCTATATTAGACATCTCCAAAAATTAAAAATAAAATCAATTATTATCCATAAATTATCAATTATTCTTCCCTGTTCCTTGTTCCCTGTTCCCTGTTCCCTCTTTTCTGGAGATGTCTATTCATTTAAACCCCATCCTTAAGCATCGCGTCTTATTGCTGATAGCTGACGGCTAATAGCTGAATGCTTACCATAAGACTTTCTCAGCAAACCCTAATTAAGCTTTATTTCTTAATAAATTTGACTGATTAACTTTCAAATTGAATAGTAAACAACCTGTAACAAAGTAAAGCATTACTCCATTAAATATATGCCACAAAAAATGAGTTCCTATTGGAAATACCGGACAAATTGCTTGGTCAAGTGTACGAAAAAATAAAGCTATTAAAAATGTAACTACTCCTGCTAAAAACATAAACTTCTTCTGTTTTTTCCCTTGAAAATTATAAATTCCCAATCCTAATAAATATACCAAAGCTGGTACATAACTAAGAGAACCATTTAATACCTTGAGCGGCAGAGTTAGCAAACTAGAAATCAGCAAAACCAACATTAAAATTACAGGTATTATAGGCTTTAATTTCATCACTCTACGGATATAAATCCACAAATAAAATAATTGAAACATCATTATCGGTATGACATCCATTAATAATGCCCAACCTGTAGCATAAGTATGAAATAAACTACTGCCAATACCAATACCTATCATTAAATAAATTAATAGTTTTACACTATAAAATTGCACATTTAAATTGTATGCTAAACGCCAACTTACCCATGCCGCAATAAAAAATGCTATGTTACTTATGGCATTTATTGGCTCATCCCATAAACTAGATTGGAGGCGTTCACAATAAAGATCGATCATAATTCTTTCAACAGTTTTACTCCTGATTTAGATTGAGATAACAACTAAATTCAAGAATTTAGAATTAATAATTTAGAATTTAGAATTATCTCTCCTTGAAAAGAAGAGGATTGACAAACAGGAAAATTTCTATTTATTATCCCCTTAAAAGGGGAGGCTTTAAACCACAATATTTCGGTAAAGATACTAAAAATTAAACAAGTTTAAACTTAGATAATTAACCTTTTCTTTCCTATAGCAATTCCCATACTTGTGAGGTACAAAATTCCTTGGTTTTAGAGAGTAGGGAGTAGGGAGTAGGGAGCAGTAATTCTGGTTCCGTAGAATTGATAAAGAAGAAAAACAACTGTACCTCATTAGCTTGGGAAACGCTATATTTTCTACTATAAACTTACTGTCGCGATCGCAACTGCTTTACTATTACGCTCTACTTTTATTATCCAAAATCTAAAAAAAGTAAATTCTCAGTTTTAATATTACACATAGTAGTATAACTGTAATATAATTAATATAGCACTACGCAAATAGGTTAGGACATTTATAAATGCTCAAAGTTAGTCAGGGATAACTTTTGAATTCTAACTTCTAACTTCTAACTTCTAACTTTTGACTTTTGACTTTTGACTTATAACTTGCGTAGCGCCATTGCTGTGCCTCTAAGAATATTTGACAGTAGAATTATGGCAACTTTTCGGGACATCATTAAATACTACCAGGCATACCTACCACTTTCCATCTTAGGGATCGGAGCATCTAGTGCCCTCGAACTAATTGATTTAATAGTTCCTTATGCCATAGGCCAGACTTTGAATATACTTTCAGACCATTCTACAGACTGGCCAATGGAAAATTTGATTGGAGCGGTCTCCAATCTAACTGGACTACCAAGCAATCAACAATTATCCCTATCAGTGACATTAGGACTAATATTTTTAGTCAGCATCACCAAAGGTCCAACTATGGCTTGGTTAGGACACTGGTATCACTGGGTAGTTCCTCTAAACGCACGTCGAGACCATTTCCAAAACGCCGTCAAAAAAATCCTCACCCTACCTATAGAATTTTATGATGAAAATAACCCTGGACGGATAGCTAACCGTATTTCTAAAGGAGTCTTAAACCACACTTGGACTTATCCTGAAATTGCTGGTGTATTAATACCCAAATTAGTGCGTGTAGTTGGAATTTTTATCGTCATCTGTTTAATAGAATGGCAGATTGCTATTCTATTCTTAATTTCTTTTATCTTTATTCTCAGCTTTACTACCAAAACCCTTCAACATCTTGTCAAAATGGAAGTAACTTTTGATAAGTATGAAGAAAACACAGAAAGTCATAATTCAGAAATTATTACCAATATTAAAACAGTCAAAGCATTTGCTACAGAAACTCAAGAATTCCACAAACAAACTACCCGAATTAACCGCGCTCTAAAATTTATTATCTATCGAATTCATCGAGGCTATGTTTGGCTATCTATGTATCAGACAACAGTTGTTCAATTTTGCCTTTTCTTCATTCTGGGTTTAACATTATCAGCAACATTGTCTGGCGAAATTTCTCTAGGATATTTTGTGACTGTATATACCCTAGCAAGTATGGCTTATGCAGAGATAACTCCCATCAGTCAGCTAACTGAAGAATTTGTCCGTCGCTATGCTTCAATGATTCATTTCCATGAATTTATGCAGTTACCTATAGGTTCTGATGCTGCTAATTTATCAGGAGAAATTGCTAGTTCGTCACAGATTAATGCCTATAAATTTACGGGAAAAGTTGAGTTATCTAATTTGAGCTTTGGTTACAACCAAAACCAACCTGTTTTAGAAGAGATAAATCTCTTAATTACACCTTGTCAAACAGTCGCTTTAGTCGGAAAATCTGGCTCAGGAAAATCTACCTTAGTCAAATTAATATTCAGATATTTTCAACCAAATCAAGGCAAAATTTTAATTGATGGAGAAGATATTAATACTCTGGATATTACAAATTATCGACGTAGATTAGCAATTGTTCATCAAGAAGTAGATATATTTAATGGCACTCTATTAAGTAACTTGATTTACGGTAATCCTCAAGCAACTTTTACCCAAGTTAAAGATGCTTGTAAAATTGCTAAAGCTGATGAATTTATTGAACAAATGCCTCAAGATTACTATACAGTTGTTGGTGAAAGAGGAATGCGATTATCCGGTGGTCAACGACAACGTATAGGAATTGCTAGGGCATTATTAGTAGACCCAGATGTACTAATTTTTGATGAGGCAACTTCCAGTTTGGACTATGAAAGTGAGCGATCAATTCAGTTAGCAATGCATAATATTTTTGGTACTCGCACTACGATTATTATTGCCCACAGATTAAGTACAGTTAGGGAGGCAGATAAAATCGTAGTTCTTGACCAAGGTAAAATTGTCGAAGTTGGTAGTCACGAAGAATTATTAGCTCAAAAAGGTATTTATCGCAGACTACATTCATTACAAGAGACTGGAGAGTTAATAGCTTAAGTTTGGCAGGAGGAAACAAGAAAAAAAGTGTCTACTTTCGTAGCATGATCTAGTACACTGACACATCTAAAATGGTGCAATAAATATAGGTTGGGTTGAGGGACGTTAGCGGAAGCAAGCTACAACCCAACCTACATTTTTAGGCATGTCGGTCCACTAGGAAAAGTTAGTCCAAAAAAGAGAATAACTTCAATCTCCTAAAAATGACTAATACCCTTGATATTTAAGTATTTATGCCTTTTTTAGATAAAACCGTCTGCCTGTATATATTTGAGTCTATTCCATCGCTCTGTTTTGTCTAAGTCCCACTAATATCAATTTTATAAATATTTGCTACAAATGACTGAGCTTTTTACCCGGAGTTAGGACTCAGAATCGGGAGTCATAATAAATGGCTTTAATACCATTTTTAAGTCGAAAATCCTCTTTTTTGTCAAAGGCACATCTGCTACAAAGTATGCACTATCACACTTATTATTTGTAACATTATTTTTTTGAATTGGTACAACTACTATTTCTCCCTGTTGCCTGTTGCCTGTTCCCTCTTTTCTAGAGATGTCTAATAAAATTTTTTCCAAAAACTATTGCAATTAATTTTTTTTGTGTTAGGATATATAAATGTGAGTAGTAAGGGTCGATGCCCGAGTGGTTAATGGGGGCGGACTGTAAATCCGCTGGCTATGCCTACGCTGGTTCAAATCCAGCTCGGCCCACTCACAAATAAAAAGGATTGAAAGAAAAACGCCCGTGTGGCTCAGTGGTAGAGCACACCCTTGGTAAGGGTGAGGTCACGAGTTCAATCCTCGTCACGGGCTTTGGAATTAATTAATAGTATTCCTAAATATATAATATCATAATAAATAAGTTTTGCTTTTTTCAATAATATCATTATAGTCATGGTTAGAGCCAGATGAAAAAAGCCTAAAGTATCAGATGATTATGTAATTAAAGCTTTAGTATTTTAAGTAGAGTTATACATATTTATTTAGCTATTTTTCTCAAATAGCTTCAATGGTATGGCACAATCAATAAGCTAAGTATTTTTTGGGGTAAGGTGGTATGACACCTACAAAACTGTCAGATTCAGAAAAATTAGAAATTGTTGATCTGTATCAAACTACAGAAGATAATACTATTACTCTAGCAGACCGCTATGGAGTAAGTAGTTCTACCATTAGACGTATATTGCAAAGTAATATACCAGAAGATGAATATAAAGAGCTAGTTCACCAGAAACAAAAACGTCCATCTCGTTCCCAAAAAAATAATATTGACCAAGATACAGCAGATGATTTGGATGAGTTAAAAGTCAAGGAAGACTTGGATGGAGAAGTATTGGATGATGGGGAAGATGAATCTGGTGAAGTAGTCAAAAAAAGACGACGAGGGTCTTCTTCATCTAATAATCCTGAGATATATTCGCCAACAGAAGCTCCTAAGTTATCCTTAACTTCTCAAGAAAAGCAAAAATCAAGCGATCGCAATGATTATAATTACGCTCTGCCAAAAGAAGAAATAGAAGAGATTTTAGCAGCAGACCTACTAGAGCAAACCCAAAACAACTTAGATGATTTTGAGGATGATGATTTAGAAGATTTTTCTCAAGAATTTGACGATGAAGATAAGCTCGAAGAAGAAGATGTAGAAACCCCCTATAACCTATCTATTCAGAATTCAAGTTATTCTGAAATTATAGTCTATCCTCTTACAGAATCTGTTTTGCCAAAAATTTGTTACTTAGTAGTAGATAAATTTACGGAGTTAGTGACCAAACCTTTGATGGCCTTTGGCGAGCTAGGACAAATACCTATAGAAGATTCTCAAGAGAGGACTTTACCAGTTTTTGACAATCACCGAGTAGCTCATAGATTTTCTACCCGCAACCAAAGAGTGCTAAAAGTGCCTGATGGTAGAATGTTGCAAAAAACTTCAGTATATTTACAAGCAAAAGGAATTACTCGACTACTGATTGATGGTCAAGTATACAAGTTATAGTAACTACTGAGGTCAGGAAATTCTTGACTAAATTCTTTAAATTAAAATCTAAGAATAGGCACAATTTATTTTCCAGAATCAAATCAAAAATCTTCTTGATGCTCTTTCATCTGTCCAATACCAAGCAGAGGTGGTAGGAGAATAGAACTAACGATAACTCCTATACTCACGCTAAATGCCAAAATTACTCCGATAGGTATCTCGATAGACCGGAAAACAATAAATTTCAAAGATATTGGGGCAGAATTCTGGACTGAGAAGATTGCAATACCACTAACCCACAATGCCAGGATTATACTACAGAGAATTGGCGAAATGAATTTTTGCATTAAATTAAAAAATCAGCTTAGGAAACGGAATATAACTAATTATCACCTTACCATGAATTACAAATTGAAGAAGGAAGAATGAAGAAGGAAGAAGGAAAAACTGTAGTCCTGCTCGCGTAATGTTAGATGGGAATTAACAACGGCCCTTTATGGGAGTATCTTGATCCCACTACTGTTGTCCTTAACCAAAAAAATTACAATAGACCACTATTACAATGCACTACCACCGAAAAAACTAAAGGACTGGAAAGGTGGATGGAGATACTAATACAATTTCTGAATAGTCATGCTATGTTTAATTACCATCTCCCCATCTCCCTATCTCCCCATCTCCCCATCTCCCCATTAAAAAGATACATAGCAAACTGTTTGAGATTTGGTCTAAAATATCGCTGCTTGATCGAACCCCAAAAAACTTGTAGATACCGCAGTTGACTTGCGTGGGTATTAAATCCATAAGAGAAAAGATAAAGGAAACTAATGGTAACTAAATAGTATAAAAAATTTGCCAGATCAAGTGTAATAATATTACTCATCTAAATTATATTTAATTCATTGATGTACCGTAGTCTAAAATTAAATCAATTCATCTAAACTTTAAAATCTATCAATGCTAGTTCCTCTAACTCGTAAAACATTTGAGCAACTAATTCCAACTGTAGCTACGAGCGACCAATATAAATATTATTGGGGAAAATTCTCTGATGTGTTGAAACGAGCTTTAATTTCTGCTGTTGCAGTTTTGACCATTGTTTTAATTAACGTATTTGCTCATAACGATGGAGACCCTTTATTTTTACTCATTGGTATCACAGCAGGTCTTTATTGGTTTTGGGGACCTGTTTTATTAGCTAGTCTTCGCAATATGGAATGTAGACGATACCCATACAGTGGTCTATGGCAAGGACGAGTTTTAGATGTATATATTACAGAAGAAGTTGTTGGTGAAGAAGAAACAGTTAATAAGAAAGGGGAACTAATGATCGTAGAAAATTTAGAGCAACGAATCAATTTAGAAGTAGGTGATAAAACAGGATTTGTAACTGAAATTCAGGCTCCACTGCGCCGTCATCATCAAGGGGTTTCTAGAGGTCAGGTAGCTGTAATGTTAGTAATGTCTTATCAAGAAGATTTAGGAAAAATTGTGAAAAGTTCAGATGTTTATCTTCCTACTGTAAATCTCTGGGTTAGTGATTATCCATATCTTAGAAGAGATGCTTTTATTGAAGCAATTAATCAGGTACGCTCATCTCGTAGAAAAAGTAAACAGCCTCAACCAAGTAATATAGAATATTGAAGTAGCACTCAGCAATCAGCTTCTCAAGATGTACAACGGGGGTTTTAGTCCCACATTAACACGCACCACCGGCTTTTTCAAATATAGTGGGGGACTTAAACCCTTAAATTTTTAGCTGACAGCTAAATGCGGTTTGCCTTTGCATAGCATTCCGTAGGAAAGTATTCCGGAACAGAAAAGCTGATAGCTAGTTAATTATTTCTCTGCTGATTAAATCTCAAAGCATTGATAGATAAAGGTTAAAGCCTCTTTTGAGTTTAAAAAAGTGCCAGATATCACGCCCAAAACCCTCAAAAAGTTAGCATCAAAAGTTAGCATTAAAGGCACAATAATTACAGAAAAATAACTCTGACAAATATATCCGAACTACCTCCTCCATAAATTCTATTCTTCCTAACTACTCCCCTACTCCCCTACTCCTCTACTCCCCTACTCCTGAAAAAATACTTTTTCAGCAAACCCTAATTGCCTGGACCTTGTTGACCATAAGCTTGCCAAGCTAAGTCCACTAAACCATTAATAACAGCCACTGCTACCACAGCACTACCCTTACGGCCATCAATTCTAATATGAGGAATCATCGAATCGTATAAACGTGACTTAGCTACATCCACCCCCACAAAACCAGAAGGAGTACCAATAACCAAAGCAGGTCTAATTTCCTCAGCTTCAATTAAGTCAACAATTGCACAGAGGGCAGTTTGAGCTTCACCTATAACGAAAATGCCCTCTGGATAACGTCGAGCTAAAGTTTCAATTCCCCAAGCTGCCGTAGTTTTTTCCTTCTGGGGTCTAGTTATAGCATCAATTGAACAATAAACAGGATTAACAAAGGTACTTTGAATTACTGGCGCAATACCCACCTGAACCATTGGCACATCTACGACAATAGTTGTACGAGCAGCTAAAGCAGCAGCACCAGACTGTAAAGCAAGGTCAGAGAAACTAATTAGAGACTTATATTCAAAATCTGCCGTAGCATATATTACCCGCCTCACAATTTCGTACTCCGCAGGAGAGAAGGCGTGAGGTCCAATTTCTCTATCAATAATTCCTAAGCTTTGGGCATCTGTGATGTGCCATTCCATATTAAATTATTCCCCTGCCTGAAATAGTTAGTTAATATAAAGTTTCAAAAAAATGAAAATATTAGCAATTAATAATACCCTGGAAGGGCAAAATTTTCCATAAATTTCCACAGGAGTAAATCTATACTTTATATAGCACTACAAGAACTGGTTAGGACATTTTTCAATCCTAAAATCCTTTTACAGTTTGCTATTCCCTGTTCCCTGTTTTCTGTTCCCTATTCCCTAGTGCATAGCGCTATAGATATCAAATTAGCTATCAGATTTTTATAGAGATGTTTAATCGTCGTAAATTTATACTTTCTTCTGCTTTGATCGGTGGTGGTCTAATTACTACTAATTTAATAGTTAAATCAAAAAAAGAGCAGTTATCAGTTCCAGGAATTATTACTTCAGAGAAGATGCGTCCTCAAATTCCTTACGGAGTTGCTAGTGGAGATATTTCTGGTGGAGGAAGGGCAGTAATTTGGAGTCGGAGCGATCGCCCAGCTCGAATGATTGTAGAATATGCTACTAATGAATCTTTCCAAAATGCTGAGAAAATTATTGGGTCTGCTGCTCTAGAAACTACAGATTTTACGGCGAAAGTTAATCTTTCTGGTTTACCTACTTCGGAGCAGATATTCTATCGTGTTAGTTTCCAAGATTTGTCAGATATTAATATTTATAGCGTTCCGGTTATTGGTAAATTTCGCACTGTGCCAAAACCAGGGCGGGATATTTTCTTTGCTTGGTCTGGAGATACTGCAGGTCAAGGTTGGGGTATTAATCCTGAGTGGGGAGGGATGAAAATTTATGAAACTATTAGACAGCTTAATCCAGATTTTTTCATTCACTGTGGGGATTATATTTATGCTGATGGTCCAATAAAATCTGAAGTACAGTTGGATGATGGTAATGTTTGGCGCAATTTGACTACACCAGAAAAGTCTAAGGTGGCTGAAACTTTAAAAGAATTCCGTGGCAACTATATCTATAATTTGTTGGATGAAAATGTTCGTCGTTTTAATGCTGAGGTGCCTCAGATAGTGCAATGGGATGACCACGAAACTACAAATAATTGGTATCCGACTGAGAAGTTATTGAGTGATGACCGCTACAAGGTTAAGAGTGTTGCTCTTTTGGCAGCTAGGGGAAAACGAGCTTTTTTGGAATATACTCCCATCAGTATTAATGGCAATGACCCAGAAAGAATTTATCGCTCGTTCAGTTACAGGCCTTTGTTGGATATTATGATGTTGGATATGCGGAGTTATCGGGGACCAAATACGGAAAATCTCCAGACAAGTCAGAGTGAGGAAACGGAATTTCTAGGTAGTCAGCAAATAGAATGGTTGAAACAGCAGTTACTCAAGTCTAAGGCAACTTGGAAGGTTATTGGTAGTGATATGCCAGTTGGTTTGGTTGTACCGGATGGGGATACTGCTGCAGAAAATTTGGCTAATGGAGATGGGATGCCATTGGGGAGAGAGTTGGAGATGGCGGAGTTATTGCGGTTTATTAAAGGAAAGAATATTAAGAATGTGGTGTGGTTGACGGCGGATGTTCATTATGCAGCAGCTCATTATTACGATCCGAATTTGGCTCAATTTCAAGATTTTAAGCCATTTTGGGAATTTGTGAGTGGACCGTTAAATTCGGGAACTTTTGGTCCAAATGAGTTAGATAATACTTTTGGTCCTGTGGTGAAGTATCAAAGTGTTAATGTTGAGGATAAGGTGGTGAATTTTCCTCCGAGTCAGGGTTTACAATTTTTTGGCACTGTGAAAATTGATGGGAGTACGGAGGTAATGACTGTGACGTTGAGAAATATTGAGGGGAAGGTGGTTTATCAGGTTGATTTATTGCCGGAAGAAAGGGGTAAGGCAGAAGGCAGGAGGCAGAAGGCAGAAGGATGAGAAGGATTTGGACAAACTACCTTTTTATAAACGGATTTGGTATCAGAAGGCGTAAAGTTAGAAGTTATAGCTTACGAGTAGAAAAATTCTAGCTTATTGGTAGAAACTTTCTAGGTTAATGAATAGGAGTTAGGGGATACTTCACACAGGATTAATAAGCAGTATTATTTCCTAATTCCCATTATTCCAGCCATCAATTGAAGCAATCAAAATATTAACTGCTGGATGATCTATCAACTCCTTAAAAGCTTCCTTGCCTCCTTGTTTTAAAGCTTCAATTATTCGAGATTTCAGAGAGGGATTTTTATCAATCTCCTGCATTACCTCACCTACAATTATTGCATTTTCCGTAGGAGTTGCAGAATAGTCCGGTTTAGACAATTGTTGTAATAATTGTTGAATTTCTTTTGCTGCCTCGGCTAAATTTTGCTTTTGTTCTGGGGGGTAATTGTACTGATTTTGAGTTGCTTTTCCCTTACCAGTAACACTACCTAAATTAGAATGATCAATTCTATCAATCTTAATATTAGGGTTATTTTCCTCAGTCATTTTTAATCTCCTTATTTCACTATTTACAAAAATGTTAGTACCATTTTAAATAAAATAGATGTATTATCTTCAGTTGAATTTAACTCAATTAACCCAATTACTTGTTGATTAACTGCCTCAAGTACAGAAACAATGCTAGTTGTTTTATTATTAATTAAATTTAACTCTATATTTGATGCACTTAATATTCTGAGATTTCTTATAACAAACTTTGCCAATTGGTCTAATACTTCATCTCGACTCTTATTACCCATAACAATTACCCCAACTACTTCAATTCCTTAACAACCAACAACTCATTCCCTCGGTCGTCGATCGCCTTAAGAGTTATCTCCCGATACTTCCCTGGTTAAAACGTTGCGCTAGTAGTACCTGTCAAATGTTCCCACACCGAATCTTTACAACTACCTTTCAATTCTTTCTTGATACTATCCCAAGCATTTGTTCGTTGACTTCTAACTTCAAATGAGCGATCGCTTCCTTATAATTTTTAACTCTTATCTAAAATTTTAGGAGATATCTATAAATAATAAAAGACTAGCTCCATTAACTTCTAAATTCTAAATTCTAAATTCTAAATTCTAAATTCTAAATTCTAAATTCTAAATTCTAAATTCTAAATTCTAAATTCTAAATTCTGAATTCTAAATTCTACATTCCAAGTTTCCTTTATTTAAAGTCCAACATTTATCAGCTATGGGTAAAAGGTCACTAGCATCATGGGTGACAACCAATAAACTCCAATGATTTTTCAATTTAGCCAGTAAATTGACCAGTTGTTTTCGCATTGACCAATCTAATCCTGCTGTTGGTTCGTCTAACATTAAAAGATGAGGTTGTCTAATTAGTTGTACTGCTAAAGCGAGGCGACGTTGCTGACCTCCACTTAAAGCATGAGGTGATGTACTTAATAATAAATCCTGAAGTCCTACTTCTTCCAGAGCAGAAGATATTTGTTCTGACCGTATCTCTGGATGGCCTAATCGTAATTCTTCGAGAATAGTAGCGCCACAAAAATGTCTCTCTGGAAATTGAAATACTAAACCACCGAGTTGTTGTAGATGTTCGGAGGTTAATTTTTGGTCTCGCCAGCAAATTTCTCCTTTAGAACATTCAGCTAAACCAGCTAATATTTCTAATAATGTAGTTTTGCCGGAACCGCTACGACCAATAATTAGTCCCATTTGTTGAGGTGCTAGTTCCAGGTTTATATTTTTGAGAATAGGGGTAGTACTAGCTGCTGGATGATAATGTAGGTTTTTTAGATATAGCATTTTAAGAAGGAAGAAGGAAGAAAGAAGAAGGAAGAAGGGAGAATTTAATTTTCTGTAATAGTCTTGTTCTTTTAAACATCTTTTTTATTGTTTCTACTCATAAAAATTTCTGAGTTTGGATTAAAACATTTTCTAGATTTATATGAAAATTGTCTAAAAATTTATATATAATCTAGCTTAGATAATAACATAGAACATCACAAAATCCACTTTAGTAGTAAATTTCTCTATTAACAACCTAAGCACCGTAAACATCTAATTAGTCTCAAAATAACTTATGCTAAAAACTTCATTGATTTGGTGTAAAGAAATTCCATTTTTGAAACAAATATCAGTTTTTTCTAGCGCTACTTTAATCGGTTTAAACTTATTAGTAAATCCAGCAATAGGAGACCCGTTTCGCCAAAAAAATCCTATTGAAATAGGAGAAAAAACTGAAGCTGCTTTTAAAGCAATGTTTGAGGAAGGAGATTATAAACAAGCAAAAGATTATCTTAAAATAGCTGAATCTGAAGAGATAAGTGAGCCACTTGTTTATGCAATGATATCTTCCTTACATTACTTAGATGAAAATTGGGAATCTTTAAAATTGTATGCCCAGAAAACTACTGAAGTAGCAGAAAATTTAATTACAATTAATCCAGTTCGCGGTAATATTTATGCTGCCACTGGTCAATTTTTAGAAGGTGCTTATATTATATCTACTGAAGGTACATTAAAAGGCGCTCCAAAAGCTCTGGAGAAACTTCGGAAAGCTTTAAGTCATTTTGAAACAGCAGAGAGAATAAATTCATCAGATCCAGAGTTAAATTTACTCAAAGGATATATGGATTTAATGTTGGCTGTTAATTTACCATTTTCTGACCCAGAAAAGGCAATAAAAACATTGCAAAATAAAGCTTATCCTCATCATTTAGCTTATCGAGGAGTGGCAGTAGCTTATCGAGATTTAGACAAACTTGAAAAAGCTTTAGAATATGTGGATAAAACTTTATTAGAAGTTCCAGATAATCCCGAAGTGCATTACTTAAAAGCACAAATCCTAGTTGCTAAAGCTCGAGATAAAGATAATGATTTATCAATGAGAAAAAAAGCTAGGGAAAACTTTGATATGGCTTTAGAAAAGTCAGATAAAATGCCAAGACGTTTGGTCGCACAAGTATTTTTTGAACAGTGTAAAAATATTAATAATATAGATGATGGTAAACGACCTTGTGACCCAATGCGAGATGCTATTAGGGATGGTTCAGGTACATGGGGACCAACAGAATTACCACTGCTTTAAAGTAGCATTTAGCAATTAGTAATCAGCACTCAGCAGTAGTGGAGCATTCCGGTACGGAAACGCTAAAAGCTAGTTAAATTGTTAATTCAAAAGTATAAATTTTCAACTAAATTATATTTTTTTCTATAACAATTCTTGGGGTAATGGTGGATAAAATATCTGGGAATGAGAGAACAGATGTAAGGATTCATAGTTTTTTTATCCTGGTAATTTTTGATGATTTATACCCAGATTACTATATTGATAAATCGTTATAATTACTCTAAATAAAATCAGGTATGACAAACATTTATGGAAATACAATTTCGAGAATTTAATCCTTTTGATGTGTGGATTTGGTTAGAGTTTAGCACTGTTCCTTCAACGGCAGAAAAGCATTACATAGAGGAACTATTTGATTCCTGGTTTTTATTAGGAAAACTGGGTGGCTTTAATGCAGAAAATCTACAGGTTCAAGATGCAGGAATAGAGGTTAGTTATATGGAATATAGCCAGGAAGTTGCAGGTCAAAGTATGATGGCTGTTATGCACAATATGGGAGAAGTAGAATATCAAGGATTTTGGGGTCGTTGTTGGTTTGATTTGGGAACTAGCGATGCTTTAGCAATAGATATTTTGACTAATAGTTTTCAACGATTAAGTGAGGAATTTGTCAAAATAGAAAAACTTATTATTGGGGGGCAAAATGAGGATTGGCCTGTGCCTGAAAATAATGATGAAATGGGTTTTTATGATAATAATTGATGTTCAAGAATTTAGAATTTAGAATTCAGAATTTAGAATTACCTCTTCTAACTGATAACTGATAACTGAAATGACCTATCTTTCCCCATTAGCCTTGATATTGATCTGAGAAAATTATATGAGTAAGAAAAATAAAATTAGGGTCTTAGCTTTGGGTTTAATTAGAGATGGCGATCGCTTGTTTATTTCTCAAGGTTATGACTCTGTAAAACAGGAATTTTTCTATCGGGTTATGGGTGGGGGTGTTGATTTTGGAGAGTATAGTCGTGATGCTTTACAAAGAGAGTTTCAAGAAGAGATTCAAGCTGAGTTGACTAATATTAAATATTTGGGTTGTATGGAAAATATTTTTTTGTTTAATGGGGAGGAAAGACATGAGTTAATTCAATTATATAAATGTGATTTTGCCGATAAAAAGTTTTACCAAACAGAAGAATTAACCTTTTGGGAGAAGGAACGAAAAAAAACGGCACTTTGGGTTTCGATAGATAGATTTAAGTCTGGAGAATTGAAAATAGTTCCAGAAAATTTTTTAGAGTATTGTGATTAGGAGAATAATTAAAATGGAGATTAATATTCCTGATGTAAGGGAAGGAAGAAGGAAGAAGGAAGAAGTAATACCAAGGGTGATAAATGTTTGCTACATTTTCCCACTGCGGGGGAGTAGGGGAGTGGGTAGGGACGTTGCATAAGGGCGTCCGTACATCGAAGTAAAGATAAGAATAATTAACAAGAATTAGGGTGCTAATTATCAAAAAAGTTATTCAGTCTGTGTTAATTACTTAATAATTGAAGTACAACTTAAGTTAAGCATTCTTTTTTCACGCTTGGTATAAGGGAATAGCAGAAAATAAATTATCCCAATTTTTGTACTCTATCGTTAACTAGCTACTCTCTACTCTCTTACTTTTTCAATTTCTTCCCTACTCCTTACTTCCTACTCCCTACTCCCTTACTTTCATAGCTAATGGGATAATTTTTTATTTGCAAGTCCCTAAGAAGAAATAAAGGGGAACAATTGCTGGAGATAGGTATTTGAAGTAAGATAAATCTAAATTTACAAGATAAAATTTTTTCAACAGGATAATAAATCTGAAAATTATACTCAATTATTATTGGGAATGAAGAGGAAATAAGGAATCAAGCAGTGGAAGGAAAGGTTAGAACATATCAAAAGCTTAAAACTCAGACAATAGAATATTCTTCCTTCTTCCTTCTTCCTTCTGCTATCAAGTAAAAAATCAAATTGCTGGAGATAGGTATTTGAAGTAATATGAATCTAAATTTACAGGATAAAATTTTATCAACAGGATAATAAATCTCAAAATTATACTCAATTATTATCGGGAATGAAGAGGGAATCAGGAATCAAGCAGTGTAAGGAAAGGGGGCGGACATATCAAAAGCTTAAAACTCAAACAATGGAATATTTTTCCTTCTTCCTTCTTCCTTCTTCCTTCTTCCTTCTTCCTTCTGCTATCAAGTAAAAAATCAAATTTTTGGAGATAAGTATCTGAAGAAAGATGAGTCTAAATTTACAAGATAAAAAAACTTTTCAACATGATAATAAGTTCCAAAATTCTACTCAATCAAGTCAAGTAAAAAACTATTACTCTGAGTTATCAAAATCTGAAGAAAATGATGTTGATGCCATTAATAAATTAGCAGAAACTTATTATAATCAAGGGAATTTTACAGAAGCGATCGCTCTGTGTCATCAAGCTCTAAAAAATCAACCAAATTTTGCCCCAGTCTACAAAACTTTAGGAAATGTACTGCAAGCACAAAATAAAGTCAATGCTGCGATTCGTGCTTATTTATTAGCGATAAAGATTAATCCAAAATTTGTTGAAGCTATTGTCAATTTGGGTAGTATGTTTTATAAAAAAGGGCAAATTGATGAAGCAATGATTACCTATAGAAAAGCAATTAATCTACAACCAGATATAGCAGCAGCTTATTGGAATTTAGGTAAAGTTTTAGAGAAAGAAGGTAGATTTTACGAAGCATTTTTTTTTCAAGAAAAAGCTTTAGAAATTCAGCCAGGTTTAGTTAATAACGATCAAAAAAATCATCAAGATAGTGTGTTTAAAAAGTGGCATAGTCAATAGAATTAAATAGGGTATCCTGAAAAAGTTTTTGGCAAAGGTAGTTCAACAATTAATAATTAGGGTTTGCTGAAAAAGTCTTTTAGTAGGAGACAGGAGACAGGAGACAGGAGACAGGAGACAGGAGACAGGAGACAGGAGACAGGAGAAATGGGAATGAGCGAGGAGGTAGGATTAAGAATTGTAAGAATGATTTTTCTGCGCAACTTTTGCCTAAAATACTAACTTTTTGAGCATAATGAATATCATACACTAATTCAGCAACACCCTTATTTCTTATTTTTATGAAATCAGAAGAGCAACAGCATCCTCAATATCATAAAGACCGCGAAATAGTTAACACCCTGTTAACAGAAAAAGATACTCCTTACAATTTAGCGGAATTGGCAAGATTAAAAATTCGTTATCGAGGTTTTCCTGGTGCGAGAGATATTCAGAGAGACTTAGAAAAAGTTCTGCAAAAATGGGAATTAACAGAAGAACAGTTGCATGAAACAACCCGCGTAATTCATAGTAAAGGTCAGGTATATAAACGACAAAATAACGAACAAGAAGATTGGTTTTAGGTAAGCATTCAACTGTCAGCTTCAGGCAATTATAAGCACTACGCAAATAGGGAGCGGACATTTATAAATTCTCAAACTTAGTCAGGGATTACTTCTGAATTCTAAATTATGAATTCTAAATTCTGAATTCTAAATTCAGCTATACCACGTTAAGTATTAGCATTAAGCTGTTTAGTAATTATATTAATTGGAGGAGAACAGTAAACACATAATTCATTAGCGATTTCTACAGCTTCTTGAGGATTTTTATCTAAATACATTGCGGTTAAAGCAAAATGTTCTCCAGCTCCAATAGCCGCAAATTCATTAATTTTTTCCACTAAATAACTATCACAAATGCGGAAAATTTTTCCCTCAATTCCAATTAAATAATCATTTCTCTTAGAAAAAGAATCATCTTTAGATTTAGCCCAAGTGTAAAATTCAACAATGAAATCTAAAACAGCTTCTACGGTTGGCGCTGCGGGTTTGTGATTTCTGGCAAAAATCTGCATAAAGCTTAATTCCATAATCAAACCAACACCACCAATAACTAAACCATTAATTTCAAAAAGTTTACTTTGTTCGTCTCCAGTAACACGATAATTTTCTTTTAAATGACCGGATACTCGAATACTATCAGAGGCAAACATTAAGCGATCCGAATATTTTCTGGCTGCAACAACACTCATAATATTTAATGAAATTTAATCAAATTAATTATCTACTATTTTAATAAAAAGGGAGTAGGGAGTAGGGAGTAGTTAAGAGTCAGGAGAAATGGGAGTTATAGAGGAGGTTATCGTTCATAATGGTTCCTTGATTTGTCCGCCATACTTACTCCAAAATGCGCTCCTTTTGGAACCAAGGGCGACCTAACTCCTTGTACTTTTTCCGGAGATAACAAGGCACTTACCTTTATCTGTCAATGGCTTTATATTTAATCAGCAAGCCCTAATTATTAAGTAACTATTCAGGTGCTGGGGTTGACAAATAATCATATCTATGTATTTATCACTTTCCAGAAACCTTTTAGTCTCATTTATAGACTATTTAGTACTCTTAGATACAGTTTTCAGTTTTGAAACACTGAGTATGCACAAAATCAAGAATAATGCAACTCCAAGACCTGAATGCTTACATTATTAATTATTAATTATTAATTATTAATTATTAATTATTCCCTACTGCCTAAAATTTAACGATCGCCTGTTTCACTTTTTGCGATAAACATGAAACTTTTTGTTCTCATCAATACTAACAAAACTAAATCCAGCTTGTTCCATAATTTCTTCTTTTTTCCATTGCTTAATGTAATTCAACTTAAGTGTTTGTTGAGCTAAGATTTCCCCATCTTTCTTAAAAAAATAACTTTTCTCAATGGATTCAATTTCATCATTTTCCCCAATTTTTTCTATCTCCTGAGAATAAACAATTCCTGTGGGAAGATTTTGTTGATGACTTTTATGTTCTCCTTGAACACTCAACAGAAATAATCCATCTTGACGCAGATGTTTAGCAACATTAATTAATCCCTTAATATCCTCATCAATATCCTTGGTATGATTTCTTAAGTCAGTCCGATCACCTCGTTGACTTATTACCCAAACTCCTCTACTAGAAACAGCAATATCAAAAGTTTCTTCAAGGTTCATATCATAGATATCTGCTTCTACTAATTTTCCCCATTCTCCTAATCTCTTTCTGGCAATTTCGAGCATTGATAAGGTAATATCTACTCCTGTAAATTCAGCTTCGGGAGCAAGTGGCAATAATTTTTCAGCAAATAATCCTGTTCCTACACCTAATTCTAGTATTTTTTTCCGGCCATCTTTCATTAAAGAATAGACTGCATTAGCCATTCCTTGATAATCATAATTGCCTTGGGTCATCAAAAGGTCGTAATAATCAGTAAAACTATCATAATAATCGGTGATATTAGTATATTGACTCATTGTTAATTTTGCAGGAGTAAAGTGCAGTCCCTAATAAATAATTTGGCTTTTAGTAACTATAGCATGATAATTTTTTTGAAAAATCCGTCTCAATAAATCAGCTATTTCTTTTTTAAATTTGATGCAACTTCATAGGGAATTTGTATCATGCTTAATTTGGATACAATTATTTGATTATATGTTTCATTTTTTACGATAAACATGAAATTTTTGGCTTTCATGGATACTAACAAAACTAAATCCAGCTTGTGCCATAATTTCTTCTTTTTTCCATTGCTTAATGTAATTCAAATTAAGTTTTTGTTGAGCTAATATTTCTCCGTCTTTCTTAAAGAAATAACTTTTCTCAATGGATTCAATTTCATCATTTTCCCCAATTTTTTCTATCTCCTGAGAATAAACAATTCCTGTCGGGAGATTTTGTTGATGACTTTTATGTTCTCCTTGAACACTCAACAGTAATAACCCTTCTTGACACAGGTGTTTAGCAACATTAGTTAGTCCCTTAATATCTTGAGGAATCTCATTTGTATGATTTCCTAGATCGGTCCGATCGCCTCGTTGACTTATTACCCAAACTCCTCTACTAGAAACAGCAATATCAAAAGTTTCTTGGAGGTCCATAATATAGACATCTGCTTCTATTAATTTTCCCCATTCCCCCAATCTTTTTCTGGCAATATCGAGCATTGATGAGGTAATATCTACTCCTGTAAATTCAGCTTCAGGAGCAAGTACTTTTAATTTTTCGGCTAATAATCCTGTTCCTACACCCAATTCAAGTATTTTTTTGTGACCATTTTTGATGAAAGAATTGACTGCAATAGCCATTCCTTAATAGTCATAATAACCTTGGGTCATTAAAAGATCGTAATAATCAGTAATGCCAGTATATTCACTCATGGTTAATTTTCCTGAAGAAATTGTTTTTTGATAACTAAGTTACTTTTAAATGATGATATTATCATAATTTGATTGAAAAACCATGATTAATAAAATTAGGTTTTTTTGAATTACAGTAGTCTCAAATTTTTTTCTGGCATTGCATATTTACGAAATGATTTAGGAATTTTGAATGCCTGGATTTTAAATTGTTGGAGTTCCTTATGATATTGAATTTTTGCTTGAATAGGGAGTTATACCAAGGGTCATTTCAGTTATCAGTTATCAGTTATCAGTTATCAGTTACCAGTTAGCCTCCTATCGGAGGAACTTTCCTATCGGAATGCTACGCAAAGGTTAACAGTACCTCTGGAATAAGGAAGCAAGAAAATACGCAATTCTCTTTTTTTTATCCCCTTAAAAGGGGAGACTTTAGACCACAATTTATCGGTAAAAAAGAATGCTTGTGTGAGGTAAAACTTCAATTATTAAGTAGGGTTTGCTGATTAAATCTTAAATAATTACCAGATAAAGGTTTTAGCCTTTTTAGGTATTGAAAAAGTACATGGTTTTCAGCTCTTCATGCTCAAAAAGTTAGCATTTTTAGCAAGAGTTGGGCAAAAAAATTCTCCCCTACTCCCCCGCTCCCCTACTCTTTAAAAAAGACTTTTTCAGCAAACCCTAAGTAATTAATACAGGGGCAATGACATTTTTGATAATTATTAGCTAGTTAATATTAATTATTCTCTTATATTTACTTCTCCCGTACTTCCCCACTCCCCTACTCCTCCGCTCCCCTACTCCCCTACTCCCTTATTCAACTATTTCCTACAAATTTTTGATAATCTTCTAGTAACCATTGAGGCAATTTAGTTATATCTTCGATTCGTAACTGTTCAGAACGACAATATAACATTGCTGCCAATAAATAATTTATAGCTTTCGGCGCTTCTATTCCTTTGGCAAGTTGAGTAGCTAACTGTTGTAAAAATGTTTGTTCGTTATTAGTTAAAGTTTGATTTTGGATTCCGCTACTGAGTAATGCTTGATAACCTTTACCCATTTCACCCAAGTAA
This sequence comes from Okeania sp. SIO2C2, assembly GCF_010692625.1. Lineage (NCBI taxonomy): Bacteria > Bacillati > Cyanobacteriota > Cyanophyceae > Oscillatoriales > Microcoleaceae > Okeania > Okeania sp. SIO2C2. The sequence goes on along the minus strand of NZ_JAAHGM010000008.1, from coordinate 196,035 downwards.
AAAGTTTCTAGTTTTTGCGGTTCTAAATTTATCCAAAAATCTGCCATTTGTTTTCTGATTTGACGCAGCTCTTGAACCACAGATTCATCAGATGGGTCAATATAGTAAAGATTTACACTTCCCAATAATTGATTGATAAATTTTTGCTGTGAAATGTCTAAATTATCTGTTTTATTTGCTGTTAAAACTACATTTTTTTCTGGTCTAACTTCAGCAGTTGTGACTGGAGAATTTTCTGGTAGATGAGGCGATTTAGATTTAAAAGTTTTTTCCAACTTCTGGGCAACTTCTCGACTTTCAAATATCTGTTTATAATCTTCTATCAACCACTGAGGCAAACGATTTTTAGCATCTCGGACTAACATTTTGCTTGGAGGAAAATATAACATTGCTCCTAAAAATGTATTGATAGCTTTTGGATTAGTTAAACCCATACTTGTCTCAGCTAATTCTTTGAGAAATTTTTGTTCGTCTTCGGTTTGAGGTTCGTTTTGAATTCCACTTTTTAATAAAGCTTGATATGCTTGTCTAATTTTGCCTTGATAAGTATTTTCTAATTCTTTGGGAGCTACAGCTAACCAAAAATCAGCTATTTGTTTACGAATTTGACGTAATTCTTCTATTAAAGATTGGTCAGTAGGGTCAATTTCGTAGAGATTCACACAACCAATCAAACGATTGATAAATTCAGAAGTTAAAGAATTTTTATCTGTAGATTCTATAGTTTTTGGCGCGTGAATATTTTCCCATTCTTGGAATAATCCTTGAAATAATTTACCTATCTGTGTAGAGTAACTAAGACTGTCTAAAAATGAAGGGTTTTGCTCAATTTTTTCCAGAATTTCTTGCCGCTTTTGTTGACGTAACTGAGGATTAGTTGCTAGTTTCACTGCTAAATTAATATAACTTTCTTCCCCATCAGCAATAAGATCGTCCATCTTTATCTCTCTCAGTAATGCTGATGCTTGTCGAAACCTTAAAGCATTTCCTTCAACAACTACTGGTGGGAGTCCAACCATAAGTGGATCGACCAGAGAGGTTGCACCACCGTAAGGGAAAGAGTCTAAATAAATATCCGCTAATTTCAAACATTCTTTGATATCTGCTTTACTTGGTAATGCTTTAATTACGACCAAGCGCTTACTGTCGATACCATGACGTTTTAAAACAGACCGCATCTGTTTGATAAAAGGGGCAACTCGATAAGAATTAGTCCAGTTAGGATTAAAAGGATACAAGACTAAAATGGAATTGGGCACTTTTGCTAGAATTTTGGCCCAAGTCTCCCGCATCTCCGGTATAATTTTGTAGAAATTAGCCCCAGAAATAAATATGGTGGTTTGGTCGGTTGCCCCCCAACTAGAGCGAATTGGTTTTACTCCTGAGGGAGGGTCGGCGATCGCGTATCGGAAACATAGTCCGGAACCTTCTAGGTTGGCCAGTTTTTCTGTGTAATGTTCTTGGGTTGTATCTGTTGGTGCAGTAATTTTGCCGGAGATATAGTAATCTATGGAGTGCATCCCGGTGGTAGTGGGAGAATTGATGGATGTAATTTGTATTCTGGCCAGTTTGTGTATTGCCAGCAAGGTAGAATTTTTGATAGTAGCAGTAATATTAGAGCCAATAAATAGAATATCAAGGTTGTCGTTGCGAATAATTTGTGCTTGACTTTTCAATTCTTCTGGTAGTTGTAGAAACTTATCGGCGTGACTTTGGCAATATTTTTCTAAGGGATGTCCGTTAGATTTTATTGCATAAAGAAATACCTCGAATTTACTCCGGTCTAAATACTCGAATACTGGTAGTAAGGAATATGTTTCTGTTTGGGGAGAATAATGATCTTTGAGAATTCCTAAGCGAATTTTTTGGCGGTTAAATGGGCGGTCGTTCATCTTATAATCTAACTCTAACCCACGTTTTTTTAGAGCAAATTCGATAATTTCTGCACGCTTGATGTAGAGATTTTTTAAATTGGGGGTAGTGGTAAAATATAGAGGAATCCAATTAGCATTTTCCACAAAAAACCAGGCGATAACTTGCCATAATTCTGAGTCTGGATTAGTGGATATATTGTTATGCACATAATTCAACCATCCTACTAGAAAATTATGATAATTATCTGTTTCTCCTATTTCTTGAAAAAGTTCGGGAGAGGCAAACATAAATTTTAAATAGTCTGTAGCGAACCAGCTAGGTATGGGAGCTTTTTCGTATTTAATTTCTAGTCGATCTGCTCTTTGATAAAGCATTCCTGCCAATAAATACTGAATGCCTAAAGGTTGGTTAAATCCTTTGGCAATATTAGTTTTTATTTTGTCTACAAATCTTTGTTCTATTTCAGTTAAAGTTTCGTCTTTAATACCACTTGCTAATAATGCTTTATGTGCTTGACCAAATTCTCCCAAGTAAATATTTTTGAGTTCTTCCGAAGTTTGAATATTCAGCCAGTATTCTGCAATTTGCTTTCTGATTTCTTGCAATCTAACTAATGCTGATTCATCCAACTGGTTTTGCTGATAAAGCTGAATATTCTGATTTATTTCTGTCAGAGATGGTAATAAATTAGTTTTAACAGTAGGAACAACTTTTTGTTGTTCTATAGACTGAGGTTTTGGAGAATTGACTGACTGATTTGGTGTCTTAATTAAATCTGTTTCCCCACTGACCAAAACAGAGATAAGTAAATTAACTACAGAAGGAGATTGACTACATTTAAGACCTTCACGAATTTGAGCTATCGCTCCATTAGTATTTCCTCCTTTCAACATAGAAGCAGCCATTTTTATTGCTTCAATTGCATAATGTTCCCTAGCTTGATTAGATAATTTTTCAGCCATTTTTATTGGTAAATAAGTTTGAGTAATTTCTATAGCTTTCCGAGCATTTTCTATATTACCGCCAGACTGCATTAAGCGGGAAGTTTCCGAGGAGGAATGTAAACGGAAACAAGCCAAAATTTCCGGTTCAAACCAAATAGGATAAAAAGCAGTTATTCGCTTCCAAATTTCCCAATCAGCCGCCGAATCTGCCTGGGAACAAAAACCTCCTAAATTTTCATAAACCTTACGTTTTACTACCATCCCCACAACTTGAATTCGTTGCTCAATAGTAATTTTTTCTAAGAAATTTTCTATAATACCTGGAGTTTTTCTTTCCAACACAGACAAATACTTTTTCTGGTCATATTCATCTATATAATAGTGGCGACAAAATGCTGCTCCTACTGTTGTATTTTGTTCAATTCCACGACGTAATTTTTCATAAAAACCAGGCAAGACAAAATCATCATCATGGAGTAGATGAATCCAATATCCTTTTGCTCTTTGTAGACAAATATTAAAAATCGGAGCTTGACCAATATCTTGTGGAAAATGTCGATAAAAATTAACTCTTTCTCCCCCTACCTTTCGGACAATTGCTTCTATTTCAACTTGAATTTTATGGTCTGGACAATCATTTACGACTTCTATCTGCATTTCTTCTGGAGCAGGAGCTTGTTGCAATACACTCTTGAGAGTTTGCTCTAAATATTTGACCTTTTTATAAGTAGGAATAATCACAGACCAAAACGGTCGATGGTTATTATCTGGCAATGGATTAATTTCTGGATATTCAATACCCATTTGATTATTTTTAAGAGTAGCTATTTGAGGAAATTTTTCTACACCTACTTCTACTTGTTGTTCTCGTCTTACCGTTGCCCAAATCCAAGGTTTAGCAGATTTTAAAGAAACTAAATTAAACCCCGCTGCCATTAATAAATCTTTTAATTTTTCTTCAGTATAAGCATTGCCAGAAAAATAATATTGTTGATCTTTTGCCCCTTCCTCATCAAAATTTCCTAAACTTTCAGCGCTGTGGTCATGTACTTGAATTCTCAAATATCCTCCCGGTTTCAAAACCCGAAATATTTCTCGGAAATAACTTTTGACAATAGAAATAGAACGGATATGCTGAAAAATTATCGTCGAAAAAACAAAATCATAATATTCATCAGACAACTCTTGTAAATCATAGCCATTATTAACAAATACCTCCCCATTCTGTTTCCCATCAGCTAAATATTGTTTAGCGAATTGAATCATATTTTCCGAAATATCTACACCATCTACCCGTGCAAATTTTTCTCGTAAATACTTAATAAGACGACCAACACCACAACCGATTTCTAATACTTTCCACTCTGGTTTAACAGGGATACCCTCCAGAATTTGTGGCACCCAAATTTCTATTGACTTTTCCCAAGTTTGCTTTTTTTCTTCTGAGGAAAGTTTATCCATTCCACTGTAAGCTAACACTTGCCCAAACATAGCTTCATCGATAGAATTAACATTCCAAAAATGACGCTGCATTTGCAACTGCTCGTGATTTATTTGAAATTGAATTTTGTCTAAATTTTTCCTATCTTCCATAACAGATAATCTCTCCACTTTAATCTGATCGAAAGTCTGAATAAATACATCAGTCATAATCTTAGCCATTTGAGACCAAGAAAACTTTTTAGCTTGTGCTAAACCAGCAGTTATTAATTGTTGCCGAACTTCTGATTTTTGCACTTCACCCAAAGCATTTACCAATCCATTAACATCATTATCATTAATATATAAAGCTGCTCTTGCGGCAACTTCTGGAATTGAAGCATTTTTACAAGTAATAACTGGACAACCACAAGCCATTGCTTCTAAAATAGGCAGTCCAAAACCTTCATATTTTGATGGATAAACTAAAGCGATCGCTCCAGAGTAAGCCGATTTTAATTCTTGGTCACTCAGTTGTAATAAATGAATTTTACTATCTGAAATATATTGGCTTAATTCTGGCTCTAATTTTCTATTTCCCCCTATACAAACAATCTCAAATTCTGGAGACTTTTGTAATTTAGCAAAAGCTTGAAAGAACAAGATAATATTTTTATAACCAAGCCAACCTATTCTCTCACCTACTATCAAAAAGTATGGGCGATTAATGTTATATTTCAACTGAAAATTAGTAACTTCTTGAGGGGTCGCTCTAGAAAATTTAGGTTCAATTCCGCAGGGAGCTACTCTGATAGAATTTTCAGGTATTTGAGGAAAATATTTTACTAAATCACGAGCTGTATTTTCTGAAATTGCAATATAAGAAATTGCCTGTTTAATACTACGATGTTTTTCTTGCCATGAAGGGTTATCAAGATTTTTAGCTAAAACTTCTGGAATCATATCATAAGCCATAAATATAGATGGCGTTAAGATAGGTGTTGTGTAATAAGTAGAAATGAAAATATCAGCATTTTCTTCATCACATATTTGCTGCAAAATTTGACGGTCTGCATCTATTCTGCCGTAATTATATCCAGGGATAACACGATATTTTATGCCGGGAATTTTAGGTGCAGTTTTTGCTCTGTCAAGCACTAAAATATTTTTAGCAAAACTATCTTTTGACCATACTTCCAACAAAGACTTCCAGACACGAGCGATACCTGTATTATTTATTTGGAAAAATACACCATCTATCAAAATCTTTAAATCTAATTGCTGCTGAATTTTTGATTTTCTTTCTAGAATATTTTCATAGTCTAACTCGGTTAGTTGCTGCTGACTTTTCGCTTTTCTTTCTAGAATATTTTCAGAGTTTACCTCGGTTAGCTGCTGCTGACTTTTCGATTTTCTTTCTGTCAGATTTTCAGAGGTTAACTCACTTAGTTGATGCTGACTTTTCGCTTTTCTTTCTGCAATATTTTCAGAGGTTAACTCAGTTAGTTGCTGCTGATATTTCGATTTTCTTTCTGTCAGATTTTCAGAGGTTAACTCAGTTAGTTGCTGCTGATATTTCGATTTTCTTTCTGTCAGATTTTCAGAGGTTAACTCAGTTAGTTGCTGCTGATATTTCGATTTTCTTTCTGTCAAATTTTTAGAGTCTACCTCAGTTAGCTGATGCTGAGATTTTGGCTTTCTTTCTAGAATATTTTGAGAGTCTACCTCGGTTAGCTGCTGCTGATATTTCGCTTTTCTTTCTATAACCTTTTCATGGTCTAACTCCGTTAAAGCTTCTTTCCTTTTTTCAGGTTTATATCTACCCACCCTAAAGATGCTGAAAAACTCAGAAATTGATAAATTTTTCTCAGTTAATAGATGCAGATATTCTCCATCCGAACATAAATTAAGTTGAAACTTTTGAGCAATTATAGATAATGCTTTTTTGCTATATATCGAAATATGTTGACCCTCCTCCGGAACATAATACCACCAATCATTAACATGAGGATTATCAGGCGGCAATAGCTTTGTACTAAACAAAATATTTCTAGTTTTTTGCAGTATCTTCTCAATCTCTGCCAAAGGATTTATGAAATGTTCAAACACTTCAAAAGCTGTCACTAATTCATATTTTTCCTCCCCATCTATATCGCCTTCCCATCCTTGATAAAAAATATTTTGGCAATACCTATCATATCCATAAAAATCTAATCCTAAGTCACGCATCATACGGACAAATAAACCATACCCACAACCATAATCTAAGAACTTATCATCAGTATTAAAAAAGTTCAGAATCAAATTTTCTGTAATCAAAGAAAAATTCTGATTTCTAGATACTAAACCCACATCACTATCAGCAATTGCTTCCTCATAAGCTTCACCTAACCAATAAGGATTTTCCGTTTGTATGAACTGACAATTAGAACATTGAAAATAGTCAACCTTATATTTATTTAAAACTTGAGCCGTATCAAACTTATGAGAAATAGAACCACAAACTTTGCAATGAATATTTTGAACCTGTAAACTACCACTAAACATTATTTTTTCTGTAAAATTGTCAGCTTGAATATTACGAATAATAGAAGCAGGATGATTCAAAGGAAAAATCATTTCCTCCACAGACATATTAGCAAATCTATTTACACTTGAAGTGTGAGTAGCTTCCCCACCAAAACCAATATTAGAAACTAAATTAAACCTAGGTAAAATAGTTAAACTATGATGATTCCAACAGGCAAACATCCAAGCATAAGCCCAAGAATTAAACCCTTGATAATTCTTCTGAAAAATTTCTGACCAATATTGAACTGCATGACTATTTTGCAGGATATTTTCTAACCATTTACTATCTTTAAGTTTCGACCATAATTGCATCTGATTATCATAATTTTTCCATGCTCTTTGCCAAGTTGCCCAACCCCAACAATGAGAATAATGAGAAAAATAATAACTATATTCTGTGGGATTATTACCAAACTGAAAATTATCTCCAGATATAGCCATTACTTGATTATTATCTTGATATCTTTCTAATAACTCCTGACAAAATTGAAAAAATGTGAGATGGGGCACACAATCATCTTCCAAAATAATTGCTGATTTTACTAAGCTAAAAACCCAGTTTAATCCAGTATAAATACGCTTTCTACAACCTAAATTAATTTCAGCATAATTAGTGAAAACTTCGCACTTCCAATCAACTTGGTTAATTATCTTTCTTGCTGCCATACACTTCTCAATTTCTCCTGATTTATTGTGGCGAGGAGCATCAGCTATTACAAATAATTGAGGAGGTTTTACTTGACGAATTACTTGAAATACTTTTTCTGTTGTATCTGGACGATTAAATATAATTATAACTACAGGAGTTGTTAATTGAAATTGAGTCATTTTTAGTTTAATAGGAAAGAAGGAAGAAGGAAGAAGGAAGAGATAAGAAGGAATAAAGTAGATAAATCTACAGATAAATCAAGTTCAACTAAAGATTTGTTTAAGAAGGAGAAAGTCATTTCAGTTATCAGTTATCAGTACCTCTGTAATAAAGAGGCTTTAAATACGAAATTCTCTTTTTTTTTCCTTAAAAGAGGAGGCTTTAGACCAAGATTTTTCGGTAATAAAGTTGATAGCTGATATCTCACTACTTAATCCTGAGAAACTTTTAATTCTGGAAAATATTTCCATGATTTTTTCTCCTTTCAAAGTAATCAAAACTGATAACTGACTGCTGAGTGCTAAATGCTTACTAAAGTAATAAAAGTTGATAGCTGATACCTGAGTGCTGAATCCTGAGAAACTTTTAATTCTGGAAAATATTTCCATGATTTTTTCTCCTTTCAAAGTAATAAAAGCTGATAGCTGACTGCTGAGTGCTAAATGCTTACTAAAGTAATAAAAGTTGATAGCTGATACCTGAGTGCTGAATCCTGAGAAACTTTTAATTCTGGAAAATATTTCCATGATTTTTTTCTCCTTTCAAAGTAATAAAAACTGATAGCTGAATGCTGAGTGCTAAATGCTTATCAGGTAAGAAAGCTGATAGCTGAGTGCTGAGTACTGAATGCTGAGAAACTTTTAATTCTGGGAAATATCTCAATTACTTTTTCCTCAAAAAATCCATTTTCCCAAGTTAAGTAAGAAGCAAGTTTAAGATCTAGCTGATTCAAAGCATAAGATTTTCTCATTAAATCAGGTTTTATTTCTAATGCCTTTTGCTGATAAATATTAGCCTCAAATAATCTACCTTGTTGCTGTAAAATCTCACCAATACTCCAATATATACCTGCCGATTTTGGTTCAAGTGTAATAACTTCTTGATAGTAAGCGATCGCCTGTTCTAGCTGACCTTTTTGGGAATAAATTTTGCCTAGTTTTGCATAAACTATTGCCAAGTTTGGTTGTAATTTTATTGCTTTTTTATAAGAACGAATAGATTTTTCAATTTGACCTTTAGAATAATAAAAATCCCCTAATCCCTGATAAGCTTCAGCAGCATAAGGTTGATTTTTAATAGCTTTGTAATAAGCCAAAATCTGATGATCTTGACTGTCTAGATTTTTATTTTTTCTTTTAGATCTTGCTTCACCTTGACCCAAAGAAATACCCAAGCAAGACTGCTTTTGACTAGGTAATTTTAAATCCGATAAAAAATCATCACTTTTAAAAAAAATAGAAGTACAGCTTTTATATCTTTGACTAGGTACTAAACCATAAAAATCAATACGTTTAAATCCTTGATGATGAAGCAAAATTACTCCCCTATCATTTTCCTCTCTATCCGAATTATCAAATACTATCCAGCCATTTTTAGATAATTTTTCACCACATATTTCAGCACATTTAATTCTCTCAATTCCATCAATGATAATCACATCAAAATAACCATTCTCATAATTCTGAATTTCCTCAACATATCTTTGCCTATCTTCCCTCAAAAATAGCTTCACATTTTGAGGAATACAAGTTGAAATATAGGCAAAATAATCAGGATTATGTTCTACAGAAACCACCTCCTTAACTCGGTCAGCATACCAAAAACTTGACTGTCCGCTCCCATATTCAAACACTCGAAAATCACCCTTTAACTTATCTTCAATAAATTCAATAGAAGGATAAGAATACCAAGGAAGAGGATAATAATTGTAATCTATAGACTTTCCTTCTTTTAATGAATTGAGCCATCCTGAAGTTTCTAGATAGTTCAAATTAGTCATATTATTTGAGCATTAGTATTTAGTGTGTTGAAAACTAAAGGAAACTGATATAGCGTTTTTCAACTTATTGAGGTGAGTTCATTAATTGATAATGGATAACCACCTGTGGTTAAAACCGTTCTTGATTGAATATAAGGAAATATTATTTCTTTTTTCCCCTTTGATTGCTATTTTATAGAGCCATCAAAAGATTAACAACAAACTTATATATAAATAATTTTGTCTGCTTACTTAAAATTTTTTTCTTATTTTCTATTCCCTACTCCCACGTAAAAAAGGAATTTTGTACCTCACACTTCTTGGTAATTACTATAGAAAAAACTTCTACATCCAATTACCAACTTGATAATACAAAATCAGAATAGTATAAATCCATAACTCTCAGCTAGCTATTAAAGAAATAAAGCAAAGAAACAAGAGTTTACTTAAGATAACCTACAGATAGCCAAAAATTATGAGAACTACTCATTGAAACTACTCCAGAAAAGAGATAGTAAGGAGTAAGCGGTAGGGATGAAGTCTCCCTTCCCTCCAGTCCTCAAGAGAACGCCATATCCATCAGACCAACAAAAAAGAGAACTCCGTATTCTCTTGCCTCCCTATTACAGCAAGTACTAATAACTAATAACTAATAACTGAAATGACTGTTTACTTAATTACCAAACAACATTATCAAAATAATTGGGTCACGCAACCCCACCTTTTAAGGCGAAATATTCTTGGAACCTTGCTCAAATCCCCGTTACAAAAATAACTTCTGACTTCTGACTTTTGACTTTTGACTTCGTTTCCCCGTTACAAAAATAACTTCTAACTTTTGACTTTTGACTTCTAACTTTTGACTTCTAACTTCTAACTTTTGACTTCTAACTTTTGACTTTTGACTTTTGACTTTGAACTACTGTGATATTATATTAGAAATCAGTTAACATAAGTTAATATACCAGGATTAAAAAATAGTCCCAATAGTATAAAAAGATAAGAAGGAGCAACCCCAGTGAATAATAAAAGGTGGAGAAATGCTGGCCTATATGCCCTATTAGCAATAGTAGTCATCGCCTTAGCAACAGCATTCTTCGATCAACAACCCCAAACCAACGAAACCTGGAAATATAGTCAATTTATTCAGCAGGTAGAAACCAAAAACGTAGACAAAGTCAGTATCAGCGCCGACCGTACAGCAGCACGAGTCAAAGTCGCCGACGGTAGTATAGTCCGCGTTAATCTACCCAACGACCCCGACCTAATAAACATCCTCACCAAAAACAACGTAGACATCTCCGTACTGCCCCAAAGTGAAGAAGGTTTCTGGGTTAGAGCATTAAGTAGTTTATTCTTCCCCGTCCTATTATTAGTGGGACTATTTTTCCTACTACGTCGTGCCCAAAGTGGACCTGGTAGCCAAGCAATGAACTTTGGCAAATCCAAAGCAAGAGTCCAAATGGAACCCCAAACCCAAGTCACATTCGGCGACGTAGCAGGTATTGAACAAGCCAAACTAGAACTAACAGAAGTAGTAGACTTCCTCAAAAATGCTGATCGCTTCACAGCAGTAGGCGCAAAAATTCCCAAAGGAGTATTGTTAGTAGGTCCTCCGGGAACAGGTAAAACCCTATTAGCAAAAGCAGTAGCTGGAGAAGCAGGAGTACCATTTTTCTCCATCTCCGGTTCAGAATTTGTAGAAATGTTTGTAGGTGTAGGTGCTTCCCGAGTCCGCGACCTATTTGAACAAGCAAAATCTAACGCTCCCTGTATCGTATTTATAGACGAAATTGATGCGGTGGGTCGTCAACGGGGTGCTGGTTTAGGTGGTGGTAACGATGAAAGAGAACAAACCCTCAACCAGCTACTTACCGAAATGGATGGCTTTGAAGGCAATACAGGTATCATTATTATTGCAGCTACTAACCGCCCAGATGTTCTAGATGCTGCCCTACTCCGACCAGGTCGTTTTGACCGTCAAGTAGTAGTAGACCGCCCTGACTATGCAGGTCGTCTCGAAATTCTCAATGTTCATGCTCGTGGTAAGAGTCTCTCTAAAGATGTAGACCTAGAAAAAATTGCTCGTCGAACTCCTGGATTTACTGGAGCAGATTTGTCTAACCTATTAAATGAGGGAGCTATTCTGGCAGCTCGTCGCAACTTAACAGAAATCTCTATGGATGAAGTTAATGATGCTATTGACCGGGTATTAGCAGGTCCAGAAAAGAAAGACCGAGTAATGAGCGAGAAGCGTAAGGAACTTGTAGCATATCACGAAGCTGGTCATGCTTTAGTCGGAGCGTTAATGCCTGATTATGACCCAGTGCAGAAAATTAGTATTATTCCTCGCGGTCGTGCTGGTGGTTTGACTTGGTTTACTCCTAGCGAAGACCGGATGGACTCTGGTTTGTATTCTCGTGCCTACCTGCAAAATCAGATGGCTGTAGCTTTGGGTGGTCGTCTTGCTGAGGAGATTATTTTTGGTGATGAAGAGGTCACTACTGGTGCTTCTAACGATTTACAGCAGGTCGCTCGTGTGGCAAGGCAAATGGTGACTCGGTTTGGCATGAGCGATCGCCTTGGTCCAGTTGCTCTTGGTCGTCAGAACGGTAATATGTTCTTAGGTAGGGATATTATGGCGGAGCGTGATTTTTCTGAGGAAACTGCTGCTGCTATTGATGATGAGGTGCGCAATTTGGTAGAGCAAGCTTATCGTCGGGCGAAGGAAGTTTTGGTAGGAAACCGTCATGTTTTGGATAAGTTAGCTGAGATGTTGGTTGACAAGGAGACTGTAGATTCTGATGAGTTACAGGAGTTGTTGGCAACTAATGATGTGAAGATGGCTGCTTTAATATAGGGCTATAGCAGAAGGAAGAAGGAAGAAGGAAAAATCTGGCGTTGTCTGAGTTTTAAGCTTTTGATATACCCTCACCTTTCCTTCAACTTCCATATCTTAAATTTTTTCTCCTAATTTAAATTGTGAGTTTATGGCTACTATAGAATCATCCAAATTGACACTCCACGGGTTAAAACCGCATGGATTCTAAAGGTTGTTTAAGCAGGGGATGAATCCACCTGCTTAAACTTCTCATCAGTTGAGGGACTGTCATTGACCCCTACCTCTGAATCATCTATACCCATTACAGATAAAGCTTTCTGAAGATTCATTGGGCATGAAAAACCAAGCCATTGACCAATGTTTTGAGAAGCATTCCAATCAGCATTGCAAGTGTAACCATCAAAACCTGTAAAAGTATGTTTAACTCTTTTACCTATTACACCATTACGGTGGTCTGATTTGCTAGTGTATGGTGCTGGTACAGACTCTACTGGTACACCTGCAACTCTAGCTTTGTACCTAGTAAATAACTCTAGCTGATAAAATGCCCAGTGGTCTCGGTTTTTGCTAGCATCTGACTTATTTTTTCTACGTTGAAGTGAAGTTTGTCTAATACCTGACAAATCCTCAAACCGTAAACCCATGTTGTAGTCTTTGGCAAATTGTACTAATTGCTTGGAAATGACATGATTTATATGAGTCATAATTCTATGCTCATGTCTTTCTATTTCTTTGACTTTCCTGAGCTTTTTCGACTCTTGAAGTAAGGAGCGTAATTTTTGAAATTTGCGTCTTAAGCTTTTTACTTGTTTACCGCTCCAAAACTTGCCAAAACTTAATGGTAATGCTGCCATTGCTATATTATTTTGACCTCTATCAACTCCAATCCAACCATTAACTAATCCAGGCTCCGGAACATCCATAGATACCGAGATTAGTGCATACCAAATACCTTTCCTAGATTTGGAAATTTTGAGAGAGCCTAGGGCTGCATCTCCATTAATAATTTTTTCTAAAGTTTTTTGGTGTGAAGCTGAATGAACTGTTAAAGGTATTCGTTTTCTCTGGCCTCGATATAGACTCAGAGAAACTGTAAATAAATCACCAGCCACGATTAACGCTATATCCTTGGTTATTGACTTCTATTGGCAAACGTTTAAACTTTGTCACCTTGGTTTGAGCACAAGTATTCCTAATAGTTTGATTAATCCACATTGAACCAATTTCAACATGATGAAAATCCTTGCTTGTATACTTGCGACGAACTGATTTATCAACACTTAGCAATGTATTAGCTACTTCAGTATTGAGCAAAGTAAGGCGCTCAAATTCAGCAGCTTTACAAGCATTAAGGCGATAAAAAGGTAGTTTTAGTGTCAAAGTTAATTTACTCATAGTAGGATTAATGATAACATATGCAGGACTACCCATATTGAGTGTCTGAAATTTACATCTTACATTTATCTACTATTTGTCAATAGCTAGAATTACTTAGGCATTTATACTTGTTCAAAATTTGTTTTTTTGAAATTATCTAACTCTGCTGAAAATTAGCATATTTGAGATGCAATTAACGTAAATACAAGGTTATAGCTTTCTTGAAAAGGTCTTTTTTTGAATTTAAATATAACATTAGCATCATATCTTAATGTACAGAGTATGATACAAATCCCTGAAATAACGCAAGTTCGTGAAATATTTTGTAATAATTAGCGAAAAACGAGGCGATTTTGATTAATATAAATAATATTAAAAATAAATTTAATTAGTATAAATTATGCAAAAGGGTCGCAATTTAGTTTTGTTTTTGAAATTTATTTTGCGCTCCCTTGAAGAAAGTAGAACAGAAGGTCATTTAAGTTATCAGTTATCAGTACCTCTGCAATCAGGAGGCTTGACCTTGGCGAATATTCTCTTTTTTTTATCCCCTGAAAAGGAGAGGCGCATACCCAAAATTTGTCGGTAATGATAATTTTCTGATTACTTTGTCATACTTTAATTGGTTGGAGCGATCGCTACAGCAGAAGGATTAATTCGTCAGAAATTAGAAGTGTGTTTGTGCAGCATTCGGACTGAGAAGTTATTTTTGTAATGGGGATTTGAGCAAGGCTCCAAAAACCTGATCGCCAATCAAGGCGGGGTTGCGCGACCCAATTATTTTGATAAAAAAAATTCTCCAATTGCTATAACTACGCTCATCTTGTCTTATCTTTCTCCTCCTAAATTTAGCACCAACATTTTCATTGTCTGAAGCTCCAGAAAAAATCGCGGCTCAAAGGAATTTCCGTTGCATCCTCACCAAAATTCTGATATAGTAAGAGTTAAATGGATTTGTTCGCCTATACACATGACTTTTTATTCAACTAAAATTCCTGGCTCAATTGTTTACAATTAGACCAAAGGCAATTTGTTTAACAACCAAAAAGGCAGTAATAGTGAGTTTGGTAGTAGTGGTTTATTTGCCCGCTTATAAGGAAGTCCTGCACTAGAAGCGACATTGATAATTAGAGTATCGGGATTCCATAATTAAGGAATAAAAATGTAGGGGCAATCTAACCGTAGTTGCCCTGTAATTCAGTAATAATTATATTCGTCGAAGCATAGCTTAGGAAATTACCACTCAGTCAGAGATTACTTTTGACTTTTGACTGATAACTGATAACTGATAACTGAAATAACTTGTCCTATATGAGCAATCTTTCTTATAGTAAATTCACATTGGAAATAGCCAAGAAAAATTTTGAACTAACCTTAGAAGAAAATATAGTGAAAAATTTCAGAATCAAGCTAATAGATTAAGACGAGAATTTAATGCAGTATTAGAACAAAATAAATACACTGGATATTATACTGGTAATTTTACAACTAAATTTCTTTATGATGGGTGTGACAGTGATAATTTTGAAGTAATTGAAGGAGAACAAACAATAGTTTATATGCCACAGTTAAATTTAGTTGTGCATTCTTTGAAATCAAAATATGGTACACTTAATTATCGTTATTCGGGTAATATAAATGGCAATACTTTTACCAGTGACTCTACAGAATATAGTCGAACTGAACAAATAGAAGCTTGTGAGCAAAAAAGGTCACTTGTGATTAAATTTGAAGATGATTCTTTAAGACTTTATTATAGGTCTGATGATAATTCTGAACTTGTTGAAGGTTCTTTTTTACAAAAGTTAGAGTAGTTAGTTAGCCTTCTTCATTAAAAATTATAAAAGATATTAAGCATTGTGAGTAGTAAGCCATCTTGTAGTGGACTGTTTCATCTTAAATGTTGCATTAGAAAATGGGGTGATGGGGGGATGGGGTGACGAAAAAAGCTAATGCACTATTTTAGGTGAAACAATCCATTAGTGGCGCGTCAAGCTTGAAATAGTGTTTTAGGAAAATTATCCAAATCTTAGTCATAGCAAGAATTATACTAAAAAATTTAATACATCATTTTCAGCTTGACGCGCTACTACTGGACTACTCCCCCATTCCCCTACCCCCTACTCCCTTCCTCAAAACACAATTAGCATCCAAAACAAATAAACTATCATTCTGAAAAACAGTACAACCAGATATAGTTGTTGCCAAAGCTGGAATATATCCTAACTGCAAAAAAGTCACCGCTTCCTGTGCAGATTCATATTGCATTAACCAACTATTATCCTCAACATATTCTGGCGTAAAACTACCACGGTGTAACATCCAAAAATCAATTCCATACTTTTGAATAAAATTTTTCACATCTGTTAAATCTGAGCTATATTGAGCAACAATTAAATCTATAGTTCGTTGCCGAAATTGACTATAATAACCAACTTGATAAGGAATAGCATATTCCCTACCCAACAAAATAGAACGTTGAGCAAATGTAGGTAATAAATTTGCCTCCTCCTCCAAAGAAGCAATCAAAATATCTTCAGGTTGTGCTTGAAAAAATTCATATAAATCTGTAGCTCTACCCACTTTATACTTCACCAGAGGAAAGCCTTTAACAAAAGCAGGATATAACAACAGAGATGCCATAATTAAACTTGTGAATACTAAAGAAATAATACCCTGAAATTTAACAGAATACTTTTGTCTATTTTCAGCCCAATTAAACAAAGCATCAATAATTAAAGTCAAAGCGATCGCCGTTGCCAAAGCAATAATTATGCGGAAACTTAATCCTGTATATCTGCTAGGAAGATGTAACCGAAAAAGTAAGGCATGAGCAATGAAAAACATTGCCAAAGATGACAGTAATAGATGTACTAACAACCAAATTCTATTAGTAATATTTCTGATTAAAGGAAAAGCAGATTTAAAAGCCAATAAAAACGGTAATACTAACCCCGCACATTGAGTAGCTGGAGTAAATAAAGACTTGGGAAACATTCCACTACGTTTGCCAGTTAACCAAAAATCTTTTGGATGAACGTGAAAAAAAGTACTCCTCCCATTTGGATAAAATTCCCTTAATTCCATTGCTGCTTCTCGACTAATAGCAGGTCCGAATTCTGAAGAACTTAAAGCGTAGGGTAATAAAACAAAAAATGCCGTGCTTAAACCAACTCCACAAAATAGAAAAGTCCGTTTTTCTGATGATAACTGAAACCTGCCATTTTTCCAGTAAATTAGTTGGAAAATTAGAATGCCAGAAGCGATAAATACATATTGAGGATAAAATAATCCGACCAGAGCAATCGCTATTCCCATTCTGACCAATGAACCTCGGAGTAAATAATATAAAAAAGCCAGAAAAAATGGATAAACAAATGCTCTAGGTGTAGCAGAAGCAACATCATCTTTCATCCAAATAGCTTGATTCATTACCAAAGCAGCAATAAATCCTGCCATTGGTACTGGTAATATCTCTAAACAGATTTGAAAAATATAGTAAGTACAAATTAAACCCAAAATAAAAGGGATAATTTTGGCAAAGATAAACGGGTTAATTCCTATAATTGCTGCACTTTTATAAAGTAAAGTATATCCTGCTGGAGCTACTGACTGAAAATAATCAGCAATTAAATCATTAGGGAATAAATCTGGATTTAAAAAACGCTGCATCCAAAAAATATGTTGTCTAGCATCATCTTGAACACTCAGACTACTAGCAAAAGCTTTTTTAAGTGTCATAAAAGCATAAATTGTAGCAAAAGTCATGCTAAGGCTAAACCAAAATATCACCCCTTTACAAGATTTTTCATCTACGATAGGGGTAGTTAAAAATTTATGTATATTTGTCATTAACATATAATCAACAATTGATTAAATAGGCAGATTTTAACAGATATTTAAAATAATTGTTTATACTATTGGGACTGAAACATTTTCTGGTCGAAAAATGGCTGATAGTCAGTCTAGATAAGGGAATTACGTCAATGCCATAAAAATTCCTAGAACCCTTGTTCATTAATGGATAATTGATAATGGATAATTGATAATTACCTCTGGTTAAAACTGAGAGGATTGAATATAAGGAAATATTATTTCTTTTCTTGTTCGACTGGATATGGCGAGGAGACCCTAAGAGTGACAGAGCCGCTCCGCTAACGCCATCCCACCCTACGGGAAGCTGCGAAGATCGACCGCTTTTTTTTCCTTTAAAAGGGGAGGCTTTAAACCAGAATTATTTAATTATTAATTATTAATTATTCGGTAATTAAGGATTTATGCCTTTTTAACATCAAAGCCTGTTTCTGTATATGTTTGAGACTATTTTACAACTCTATTTTGTATAATTATCACTATAAAAATTATCATACTGGTAAGTTACAGTATTCTGGTTTTCAGAGAAAATTATCCCGGAAATATTAGCTGAAATAAAAATTCAAAAACCATACTTTAAACAGGTTAAAATGCTATTTTAATACCGCATCAATTGCTTTATCAAGCTTTAAAAAAAAACAGGCTTATCTGATTTTAATTGGTAAATTATAATGGTTTAATATATTCAAAAAAGATTGATATATTGAAATATATTATAATTTTTATTATGATTAATTTAAGATTTTTAAAAGCAAAAAAACAGTATAATTTAAATTGAAAAATAGAACTAAAAATGCAATCAATTTATTTTTTTGCAGTTCTAAATCTGTAATAATATTAGTCGCTAAATTCCTTGAATTATTAGTGGTACTTACACATTTTATGGTCAAAAAATGCCTATTTGCGTAGCATTCCGCAGGAAGAATCTGTCTGCATAAGGGAATTACGTCAATGCCCTAAAAATGCCTGGAACCCTTGGTAGTCAAAGAATTATACCTTTTTGACGTGAAGATCTCTATCTGTATATATTTGAGACTATTTTATCACTCTACGAGCGTGTAAGTCCCATGACGAAGATATACAAGAAAAATAATTACTTGTTTAGCACTATCTAATTTGTTGATGACAAAAATCTAGTAAAAAATATGTTGATTATAACTAACGATAACTCCATTAAGTTATATGTAATTTTCTACACCATACTGTATGGCCAACGCCAGGTCTATCATCAAAATTTATTGTGATATCATCAGACTCATAACATTTACTTAATAAGCAACTTTAAGACCTTTAATGGAACCACCAATTGAAAGAATACGACTTTCTCAAACAGCTAAAGATCAGTTAACTAAGCTGAAGCGTAATACCAAAATAGACCAATGGAATATTCTTTGTCGTTGGGCATTTTGTTGCTCTTTAGCAGAATCAAGCATTCCCTCTCTAGTACCAACCCCTGCTGATAGTAATTTAGAATTAACATGGAGAATTTTCGGTGGAGAATTTTCTGACATCTTTTTATTAGCTCTAAAGCAACGTTGTTATAATGATCAAATAGGCATAGAAAGAGAAACTTTGGCCACTCAGTTTCGTCTACACTTGCATCGAGGTATTGGATATTTAGCTGGTAACCCAAACATCAAAAGGATAGAAGACTTAATTGCAATTGTGATTCCTTCTCTCGACTAAATTTTAACTCTAAACATTTAATATTTAGGTATCTCTTGTTATGTAGAGTAAATATAATTTATGTAACTAAATTGTTACATCAAATTGTAAATAAATAATAGAAGAAGTTGAGTCAATACAAGTAATTAACTAAGTTAACTAAGTTAATAGTATAGAAGCATTCTTATCCTAAAGTTGGAGGTACAACAGCTAGGTAGGTTAAATATTGGAACAATAAAAAGGAGATATGCAATGATTCATGCTAACTCTAAAAAGAAATATCTAAATGTCATGGAAGATATGGTAGCACAGGAAGTAAATCGCCAAATTACCTTATTACCTCAAAAGTTAGCGAAATATATTAAGCGAGTTGATGTAGAAACTTATGCGCTGAATCGTCTCCCACCCTTATATGCTTCTAGTCAGGAAGGCTGGAAGTTTCAAACAAAAAAAGCACAAGAAGATTATAGAAAGGAGATTGTGGTAGTAGTACGTCATGCTTTTGCAGCAGTACAAAGAGACTTGTTGAAAAGCTCAACTCCTCTATTTACAGAGGAAACCAAAAAAGTATCCTCCTTAGTAACAAAAGCAGGAGGATCTACGGCAGAAAATAAAGAAAGCAGTAAAAATTATAATTGGAAGCATAGTCAGTACTATCACTTAGGGAGTTCTAGAAGATAAGTAGGGTTTGCTGAATAAAGTCTTTTGGTAGAGGTAGGAGTCAGGAGGACCTCCTCAGAAGTCAGGAGAAATGGGAATTATAGAGGGGGTCGTCGGAAAAATTGTCCCTTGATTTTTCTGCCATAATCGTCCTAAAATACTAGCTTTATGCAGCTCTTTCCACCGAAAAGCTTATACTTTTTTAGACAAAAAAATGCTACAACCTTATATCTGTCAATGCTTTGATTTTTAATCAGCAAGCCCTAAGTATATTTTGAAATGGCTATTACCAACTTAACCATTAGCCATTTAGCCAATTTTTTTCTTAAATTTTTCTCGCAAGATCGAGATAGATAGCTAAAACATTCTTACTTCTGGTATAATAAAGGGAAAAAATGTCCTACTGGCCCTTGACCAAGACCAATTTCTAAAGCATACTCCAAAGCATTTGTGACATAATCCTTCGCCAATTTAACTGCAGAAAATAAATCTTGCCCTTGAGCTAAATTAGCAGCGATAGCTGCCGAGAGAGTACAACCAGTGCCATGAGTATTATTAGTCTCCACCGTAGCAGTCCTTAAAATTTCAAACTGCGCTCCATCAAACCAAACATCTACTCCTAGTAACTCATTCTTCATGGCTCCCCCCTTGACTAAAACTGTTTTTGCTCCTAGCATGTGAATTTCCTGAGCAGCCATCTGCATATCATCTAGGTTATTAATCTCTAAACCCGTAAAAATCTCTGCCTCATAAATGTTAGGAGTAACAATAGTCGCCTTAGGCAGCAAAACATTCTGTAGAGCTTCCACAGCCAAATCATCAATCAACTGAACACCTGCACGGGAGACCATCACTGGGTCTATTACTAATTTATTTAAATTTAAAGCTTCTATCTCTTCAGCTACGGCCAAGATAATTTCCTGACTCAATAACATTCCGGTCTTAGTTGCTTGTACGCCTATATCCGTAACAACAACTTGAATTTGTGCTTTTACCGCTTCTGGGGACAAAGCGTCAACCCTATTTACTCCCAAAGTATTTTGAGCAGTAATACAAGTCAAAGCACTCGTACCATGAACACAATGAAAAGCAAAAGTACGCAGGTCTGCCTGAATACCCGCTCCACCACCACTATCAGATCCAGCAATAGTCAAAGCAACAGGAACACTTGATGCCTTTAAATTATTCATATTATCAAATTTAGTAGTCAGTAGTCAATAGTCTGTAGTTACTTTTAAATAAATAGAACTTATGCACAAATACTGCATAACATTTATAAACTATAGTTAAACCTATAGTGCCACACTATATAAACGTGTTAACCACTAAAGAATGCCTAAATTTACCTCTAACTAAACTACTATTAACTTAATCAACTTCTTTAAATTGCACTGCCGTGCAAGACCAACAAATTTGATATAACAATTAATAGAATTGACCTGGATGTCAATATCAAGAAAATTCCCTTGCTTTAACCATCTATCTATTAGCCCTTGCTTTAACCATCTATCTATTAGTAGGTGGAGTCCGTCGCCTTTGCAGAAAATCAGGAATATCCAATCCTGGTAATTTTTTCTGCTTCTCAGTGCTTTGAGTTGGAGTTGGAGTTGGAGTTGGTATCGACCGTCTTGGCTGTGCTATTTCCTGGGTAGGATTCATTTGTGCTTCTCCACTAAAACCAGTTGCTATAACAGTAATTTTGATTTCTCCCTGCAATTTCTCATCAATTACAGCCCCAAAAATAATATTGGCATTAGGATCGACAACTTCATAGATAGTCTCAGCAGCAGTATTAACTTCATGTAACGTTAAATCAGTTCCGCCAGTAATATTAAATACTACCCCTCTAGCTCCTTCCACAGAAGATTCCAGTAAAGGAGAAGAAATGGCCATATTTGCTGCTTCTCTTGCCCTAGACTTCCCAGACCCCATACCAATTCCCATCAACGCCGAACCTGCATCTGCCATCACTGCTCGTACATCGGCAAAGTCAACATTCACCAACCCAGGCACAGTAATAATATCTGAAATTCCCTGTATACCTTGACGTAATATATCATCTGCAATTCTAAAAGCTTCCTGTACGGGAGTTTGTTCATTAATTACAGATAGCAAACGATTATTGGGAATTACGATTAAAGTATCAACTCTACTTTGTAAAGCAGCAACTCCTTCATCAGCTTGAGTAATTCGACGTCTTCCCTCGAAAGTGAAGGGACGCGTCACAATACCCACTGTCAGAGATCCTGCTTCTTTAGCAATTTCAGCTATAACGGGTGCTGCACCAGTACCAGTGCCACCTCCCATTCCAGCAGTAATAAATACTAAATCGGGGTGGTCTAAAGCATTAGCTATTTCATCCCTAGATTCTTCAGCCGCTTTTTGGCCAATAGCCGGATTACCCCCTGCCCCCAAACCTCTTGTGAGTTTTTGTCCAAGTTGTAAGCGTTTAGGAGCATTGGACAGGGTTAGAGCTTGGGCATCTGTATTAACTGTCCAGAATTCTATACCAGAAACCTCACTAGCAATCATTCGGTTAACAGCATTGCCGCCACCCCCTCCAACACCTATTACTTTAATTTTTGCTGTATTACTTGGCACAATATCATCACTCCTAGATTCTTCCTTTGGGGTGGCTTTGGGGTCATAATTTTGTTCTCCATAAAGTCCCGAGCTATTGCGAAAGGGATTAGAGACATTTTTTGGTAATGGAAAATTTCCTTGTCCTTGGGATTGGGGACTTTCACTGTTGACCCCTTGTTGATTATTCACTATCATTTTTGGGGATGGTAGATATATAGTATTTTTGACTTTTAATTTAATTTATACCTTATTACCAGAATAGCTCTTAGCATAGGTTAATTAGTCATATTCTAAAGTATGGTGAAGTTATCTCTCGTTAAAATCGGAGATAATAACGGGAGCTTCTCAAACAAAGAAGTTTCTTGCTCCTGCTGGCGCAACGCTGGACGAACACAGGTTGATTAACGTCTTACGCCTTCACAAGCAGGCAAGATGATACCCACCTCGTTTAATGTTTTATTACAATATGTTAATTGCAGTATTCTCATCTCTATCTAAAACTATTTTACATAATGGACAAGAATGAATTCTAACTGATAAAGTTAATGGTACTTTCTGACCACAATTACTACAATGAGTGAGAGGTATGATTCGGGTTGACTTTAATTACATGAACACCTTAAATAATTAATAATTAATAATTAATTATTAATAATTAATTATTAATAATTAAAGAATCACATCAAATATGGTAGAATCGGTGTTATTTAATCTTTAAAGATCAGAGTCTATATTGTAGGGGCTAATGGCCATTTGCTCTTACCGATTGTATGACGATGGACAGAATTATACTACTGTGAAGCCAACGGATTTGATATCATTCATTATTCATTATTCATTATTCATTGTTTACCTACATCATCAATTGATTTTGAGAGTTTCGTGTTTCTAGCTATACCTTTAATCTTGAAGTTTTCAACGGCAATTAAGTCATTTTCTTTAACTAATTTATGAGCAGTTTTGTCTGGCAATATCTTCTCTTTGTCTGGCAATATGTTGATATAATCTAGCTATTATATTTTGCACCTTTTTCCAGTTATTTAACTCCATTTCTTTTCTAGATACAATTCTATGCTTTCTGGCTAAATTAGATTGAGATTTTCTATAAAAATTCGGCACAGAAATAGTCTCACCAGTATTAGTAGTAAAAAATTATTTTCAGCCTAAATCAATACCTACAGCAGTCTTAATATTATCTGTAGGAATTAAACCCACCCCTTCAGTTACCCTCCCTGGAGGGGTTAGGGGAGGGTGCTCTTCTAAGCTTAAACTTATATAATAACTATCAGCTTTTTTAGTTATAGTTGCAGTTTTAATCACAAACCCATCTGGTATAGGTCTATGAACTATCACAGGAATAGCACAAAACCTCGTAGTAATTATTTGCTTACCATCAAATTTAATTACTGATGAGCGGATGATTAACTCTACTGAAACAAAATGACCTTAACTTACCTGATTTTTTAAATCTTGGTCGTCCTCGACGTTTACCAGTTTTATCAGGTATTAACCAACGCTTCCAAGCTTTATCTACGTCTTTGCAAATTAACTTGCTGGACTTCGTATGGAGATTTCTTTGTAGTCAGGAAATAGCTTTTTTGTCTGTTTAAGTGCTGATTGCTGAAAATAATAATCTGGCAACTCTTGAATCTCAGCAATAGGACATGACACTATTGAGCAAGGGTCAATTTGACATCTGGTTCTATTCAACCAGTCTAGTCTTTGGCCTAGGGCGTAATTCCAATGCCTTCGTAAAAGTTCTAGCCAATAATCAATTTTGGCTGACTGTTCACAAGTGGGCTTAATTTTGTAGCAATGAGTAATTATCATAATTTTTCTACTACTCTATTACTGCTATATTTGAACATCAATCGACACCTGTTTAATTTACCATAGGCAATTCCCTTCCCGTTAAATCGGAGATGATAACGGGGGACTTCTTGCCGAATCTTGTTGGATTATAACCCAACAAACTCAGAATATTTATTAGTTTTTCTCTATTGGGAACTTAACTAATGATTGAACGTCTCTAATTTAATTTTTCTGTTTTTTTGGAGATTTCAATTTGCAACTTTAAAAATTGGAAGGACATATAATTAAATTTACTTTGGATTTTTTCTAAAACTAAAGGCAAGATTTTAATATACTTTGAAATTATTGTCGATTTAATTCGACTGAATTTTAATTCCTCTAGATTTATTTGGTAATTGGATTAAAGGAGATTCTGGATTTTTCAGATCGATATAGGCAATTCGGCGAGCATCAATTTTATTTGGTAATTCTCGCATTTGGTCTAGAACATTTAATTGTTCGCTAAATCGATAACTGTACTGTCCTAGATGAACTATTCCCAGTTCAGTTGTTAGAATTAAGTTTCCTGGATCCTGCCAATTAATCTCGAACACTTTAACAGGGCTAAGACTTAGGCTTTGGTATAGCAGATGCCAATATTTACGATACTGTTCAGTAAAACCAATTACTTTTAGAGTAGGTAAAGATTGAGTTCTTTCTAGAGCAGAAAAACTTTCTAGGGGTATCCAATTCCCTTCGGCATCTAACCACCCCATTTTTTGTGAGTTACCAGCACCTACTTTACTCTTCAGTTGAGTAATTGCCACAGGACGTCTTTCTGTAATCTCAATCTTTAAACTGAGAGGAAATAACTGCCGACTAATTTTTGCCCGGGCAATTGGGCCGTGGGACTCTAAATTTTTAGCTACTACCTGTGGTTTAATTTTCCAAAGAGACTGAGGATACTCTAAAGGAATTAGAGATAATATTGCTCGGTCTGAAAGTAATTGATTACCTTCTACACTTAACTGTTCCTGTTTAGTTATGAGCCAAATTGGCTGAGTAATTGCCCAGAGCAAAGTTCCTGCTAAACCACCAACTGCTAGTATTTGCCATATTATAACTACTAATCTTAATCGTCTTTGACGCAGCAATGTTTGTCGCCGACTTGACAAATCTGATCGAGAAACCGATGCAATACCATTAGCCATTATATTTATTTACTCACTAATTAGTTAATATTTTTAATGCCACCCTACACAATTATCATTTCGATTTAATCACTTATACAAATATTATTTTAGTTGTGAGATATTTGAGATTTTCAGCAAGCAGGTAAAAGTTAAATGGTCGCCGATGATTGATAATTTATAGAGATTTATGTAGTTATAAATCATAACTTTTAAATATATACAAAAATTTCTACACCAGTAGATGTTTTTACTAATTAATCAAATTTTAGATAGAAAAAATATCTAATTGATTTTCTGTTCTGTTTATTTGTATACTCAATTTTCCCTAAAATTATTACTATCTATTAAGGCTTAAGAGCTGATTTATTAACTGAGCTGTTTGCGCAGCATTCCGCAGGAAAACTCTTATGCTATCTAGGTCTCATAAATTTCTACTTTACTGGCCTACAATCGGTAAAACCTTTGTCCTGTAAGAAATTCAGCCTCTTAATATTTACTCTATAAATCAGCTCTAAGCACCTAGAGGCTGAGGTACCTCTTGCCCATAGCCAAAAAATTCCAGAGAATGACATAGTTAAGTAATATATAATGTCGTCTTTTTTTTTGTTATGGGAAAAACTGTGTTAGAAACTCTTGACTTAATTAAATTTTACAAGTCCTGTAACCCTACCAAGACCCTCATAGTAGGACATCCTGAAGATGAAAATATTACATAGATTTTGCGAGTGTTTAGAGGTAGTGACATTATTCAAGAATTAGAAAGAACAATAACACTACTATCTGGAAATCAGCCAACTTGTCAACTATTTACAGGGCACATCGGTTGTGGCAAGTCCACTGAACTATTTAGACTGAAAGATAAACTAGAAAGACAAGGATATCATATTGTTTACTTTGAATCCTCTGAAGACTTAGATATGGGGGATGTAGATATTAGTGATATTTTACTGGCGATCGCTCGTCAAGTCAGCGAAAATATAGAGCAAGTCAACATCAAACTAAAACCAGGCTACTTCCAAAAATTATTTACGGAAATATCAGAAGTATCTGTTGGTATTGCCAAAATTACTGCTAAAACTAAAGATTCTCCCAAACTACGTTCTCAATTAAGACAATATCTAGAACCACGAACCAGCACCATTCTAGAATCAATCAATCAAGAATTACTCGGACGAGCTAACATTGAACTTCAACGCATAGGAAAACATTGCTTGTGCTAGTGTAGATAAAACTATTAAGTTGTGGACGCACCATGGCAAATTAGAAAAGACATTAGAAGGTCATACAGATAGTGTAAGCAGAATTAGTTTTAGCTCAGATGGAAAATATCTAGCTTTTGCTTCCCACGATCGCACAGTTAAAATATGGAATCTTCAGCAAGCAGAAATTAAACCCTTGAATCTGAAAAGTCATAGCGATCAGGTAACAGCAGTCAGCTTCAGTGCTGATAGTAAAATATTAGTATCAGGTTCCCAAGAATTTTACCCTACTACTGGTACTTAGACATTTTATCGTAGGAAAAATGCATCAAATTCAGTCTAGACAAGGGAATTACATCGATGCCTTAAAAATGGCTAGAACCCCTGGTTATTCAGGATTTATGCCTTTTTGACGTAAAAGCCTCTGCCCATCTATATTTGATCCTATTTTCTGGCTTTATTTTGTGTAAGTCCCACTACCACAGTTCAATTTTTTGATAAATCAATCTTTTGAAGAAGGAAACTATATTAGTTTGACTAACATCACCCCAGGTCGTCAGGCAAGAGTTGCAACCAGACTACAATGTTGTTCAGCGGATATCAGAAATATTTGTGTTGATTGGAATTGGAAGATAAGAAGATAAATTATCATTCTGTTTATCCTATCTCTAAGAATGTTAATCTCATAGAGCATACTGATAGTGTAATGAGTGTAAGTTTTAGTCCGAACAATCAAATTATTGCTTCTGGTAATAAAGATAAAACAGTCAAGTTGTGGAACCGCAAAGGCAAATTACTTAAAACTTTAGTTGGTCATAAAAAATGGGTCAATAGTGTTAGTTTCAGCCCCGATGGCAAAATGCTTGCTTCTGCCAGTGATGATGGTATTGTAAAACTATGGACTCAAGATGGTGAGCTGCTAAAAACTATTCCTGCTCACGATAATTGGGTGTTGGGAGTAAGTTTTAGCTCAGATGGTCAGGCGATCGCTACGGCAAGTTATGATAATACAGTTAAACCCTGGAGTATAAATGGTGAGTTATTGAAAACTTTTTTAAAAGGTTCTAGTGATTTAGTGTAACCAGTATTAGTTTGAGTCCTGATGGTCAGGTAATTGCTTCATCTAGTTATGATGGTAAAGTGAAATTATGGAGTTTTAATGATGATGATGATGGAACTTTGTTGAAAACTTTGAGAGGCCATGGGGATAGTGTCATGTGTGTTACTTTTAGTCTTGATGGTAAATTGTTAGTTTCAGGTAGCAGAGATAACACTGTTAGTTATTTTGTGGAATTTGGCATTGGATGATTTGTTGGAGAAAGGTTGTAGTTGGGTGAGTGATTATTTACATATTAATCCTAATGTTTCTGATAACGACCGTCAGCTATGTGAAAAATTAAATGTAAGGGAACAGAGAATAGGGAATAGGAGTAATATTTTTAGACTTTTTATCTACATTCAAATAATACTAAATTTAATTCATCACTTATAATACATAATTGCAAGTAGAACAAATAGATTTCAGGAGCTACTAGAGATTACTTTCTTCTGTTTTTCTATGATTATATGAAATCCGGTTATATCATGTTTGGATAATTAGTGAAAAAAAACTTTCTCCTTTTCCTCCTCTTTATTCTTTCTTCTTCTTTCTTCCCTCCTTACCCCTGTACGTCGCCAATCCGATGTCTCCCCTACCTGAATCCTGACTCATCACAACAGTTATTTATAAGTATTCAACCGATAGCGTAGTTCCCCCGGAGGGGGCACATGATATAATATCAGACTCTTTTCCTTCTATAAAATAGTAGTCAAAAGTAAAATGAATGATGATAATACCCAGATATTGCCAGAAATGAATTCTCTTTGGCAGGAAACATTAAATTGGCAACCAACAGCAGAACAACACCAGCAATTTCAGCAACTTTATCAGTTGATTCTTATTGGTAATGAAAAGTTAAATTTAACTAGAATTACTAGCCCAGAAGATTTTTGGGAAAAACATTTTTGGGATTCCCTCAGAGGGATTAAATTTATCTTAGAAAATAAGATAAACTCCCAAGAAGAAAAAAAGGTTATTGATATTGGAACTGGTGCAGGTTTTCCAGGATTACCAGTTGCTATTAGTTTACCTCAAAATACTGTTACATTACTAGATTCTACAAGGAAAAAAGTTAATTTGATTGATACTATTCTAGTAGATTTAGCTATTAAAAATTGTTTAACTTTAACTAACAGAATTGAACAAATTGGTCGAATGTTTAAACACAGAGAAATTTACGATATTGCTCTTTTAAGAGCTGTTGCACCTACAATAGTTTGTGCTGAATATGCTTTGCCAATGTTAAAAATAGGTGGTATAGCAATTTTATATCGGGGAAATTTTACAACTGATGAACAGGCTAATTTGCTAGAAGTTGTGAAAATTTTGGGAGGAAAAATCCATACTATTGAAGAATTTAAGACTCCCTTAACTAACAGTATTCGTCATTGTATATATTTGCAGAAAGTAAATAAAACTTCGAGCAATTATCCTCGTCCAATTGGCGTACCTAGTCAAAAACCTTTGAATCATCTAAATAAACCTTAAAAACAAGCTTTAATACTTTCATTTTTTGCAGAAGGAGATACATTTTTGGATGGGATTATTCATCGTTACAATGGTATTGTGATTCTAGAGTTAGAAGAAAAATATTATCAATCTAGCAAGATTTATTTCTCAAATTTTTATTATCTAATCAGAAATTCTACATACAAACTTCAAAGTGCCTTCTATGCTGCAAAGAATTTGGGTAGGAATCAAGTTCATGTTTATCAAGTAAATGATAATGAGTTAGTCAGACAGCGCAATCAGATTAAGTGGGCAGTGAAAATTCCTCAAGCTTTAGAGGACAATGGCTTTTGTTTGTACTATTAATCTATTATACCTTTGATAGAAACTGATTCTGTTTGGGAACATAGAGAAATACTTTTACGCTTGCGAGATCGCTCTGGGAAGATTATTTCCCCTATGGCTTTTATTCCGGTAGCAGAACGTTATAATGTGATGAATCAAATCGATCCCTAGCTAGTGAGCCATGTTTTTGCATATTGAGAACAGTGTTTTCAAGAAGTAAAGAAATTTGACTGTTTGTATACTATCAATCTTTCTGGTGATAGTAGACTTGTCGCTTTATAACTATAAAAAACTGCTAAACCCTTATCATGTAAGGATTTTAGCAATTCCAGTGCAAAACGTATGGAATTACTACTGTGTCTTAATTTGAGCGATTTTTTCTATCTATTTAGCGACAACTCTAGTATTAATGATGAGATGTTTGTTGAATTTTTATATCAGCAATTTGACTCTCATCAAGTACGACCTCAAATGATTTGTTTTGAACTGACAGAAACTTTGGCGATCACTAATTTAAAGAAAGCGGAGATGTTTATTCGCTCTCTAAAGGAGTTAGGTTGTAAGTTTGCTTTAAATGATTTTGGTAGTGGGATGTAATCTTTTGGTTATTTAAGAAATTTGCCTGTAGATTACATCAAAATTGATGGTTCTTTTATTAAAGATATGATGGATAATCCGATTAACTATGAAATAGTGGAGGCTATTAATCATATTGGTGATATGATGGGGATGGAAACAATTGCGGAGTTTGTGGAAAATGAGGCTATTTTAGCAAAGTTGAAAGAAATAGGTGTTGATTATGCTCAGGGTTATGGAATTGCTAGACCAAAACCTTTAATTAGCCAGTAGGTAGCATAGCAAAAGCACATTTCATTATTAAGAGTTATGACTGATTTTGAAGAACAATTATACTAGAACAGGACTTACGCAGTATCGCTATATATAGCGTATAAGTTGGTGGTAATCCCAGATATATCCACTATAATTAGTGCTGTTGTGTAAGTCCTGAAGAATTAATTATCATCATTTTATAAGATTGGGGAAACAAAAAAACTGAGTGTAAATTGCTATGAAAAATATCTCCCGCTAGAAAATTTTCTAACGATATCTAACGAGAGATTAAGGAATGAGAATTTTATTATCTACACAAGTTGAGTTATCCAAATTCCCTATTATATGAGTTATTCAAAAAAAAATCTGGACTTTATTGAATCCTCATTCCTAAGCAAATTTATCAGTAAAAATAGACTTTGTTAGATTCTAGTGGTGATGGCTATTTGGACAAGTTTGTAAGTCTTGAGCCATCAACTCCTCACTTTTTTCCCTCTGGGTTTCATCTACAGGTTGTAAACCAACCCAGTTATTCACAACTTCTACATCAAATCCCACTTCTCTACGATCGCCCACTTGCATTAGAGGACGACGGATAAGTAATGGGTCATTCAGCATCATTGTTAGAGCAGTTTCAGCATCAGTTTGTTCGGGAATTACTGCTCCAGACTTAACTTTTGGAGCAGCTTTGTTAAACCACTCTACTACCGGGCGATCGCCAAAAAATAAACGCAAATTATCTTTTGTCCAAGTTTCTTTCAACAGGTTGTGAGTTTCTAATTGATGACCCGCTGCTTCTAGCAAAGTTTTTTGCTTGGTGTTATTTTTACAGCCTGGTTTTTCATAAAAAATCACCTTTGCCATTGTATTATCTCCTCAGCAGTTTTTTGGTGATTTTCTCATCTTAATGCCTACTTAAATAGCAAATTGTTACCAATTATCAAGAAATTTGATTGTCAAGTATGGTATAATTTAGTATGAGATTTTTATCTCAGATAAAATACTTATCAAAAAGCCAACTTTTCTACATAAATACTTAAATTATCAGTTCATTAATTTTGATGTTCCAGTTATTTTCTTCCTTCTTCCTTCTTCCTTCTTCCTTCTTAATCACCATATTTTTAATCAGTTTTCCTCTCATAAGTTTAGCAGAAACTATAGAAGAAACTGTAGAAAAAACTGTATTAGAAAAAATTCAACAAACGGGGGTACTAAAAGCAGGATTTAGAAGTGATGCAGTTCCTTTTAGCTATATTAGTAGTGAAACCAATCAATTAGAAGGTTATTCTGTTGAATTGGTTAAATTAATTCATCAACGTCTAGAACAAGAACTTGGTAAATCAATCAAGTTAGAATTGCAAGAAGTATCTCTAGAAAACCGTTTTGAACTAATCCAAGATAGAAAATTAGATATTGTCTGTGCTGCTACAACTATTAATAATGCGAGAGAAAAAATAGTAGATTTTTCTATTCCTTTTTTTACTACAGGCATTCAATTGTTAGTAAGAAAAACAGATGTAGAAAGATTTGACCCCATGAAAGGTACTACTGGAAAAGTATCCATAGGATTTTTAGCAGGATCAACTACTGATGAAGAATTTCGCCCTATTTATCCCAATGCAAATTGGCAGTCACTTTCCAACAGAGTTGAAGGTATTAGTCAATTAGATGATGGTAAAATTGATGCTGTTGCTAGTGATGGAATTTTATTACTAGGAGAAATTCGGCAACAAAATAAAACTATTAGTGAGTTTGAACTAATACCTAAAATTCCTTTTACTTTTGAAAATTATGGTTGTATTTTGCCATTACAAAATCCAGATTGGGATAAATTAGTTGATACTACTATTGCGAGTGATGAAAATACTGAACTTTTGCATCAGTGGTTTGACTCTGAAAAAGGTAAGTTTCCTTATGAAAGCTTCAGATAATCTATGAAATTAAATTATGAAATTGAATCATATTTTAGATTTAATTTTTAGGGGATTAAAACAGAAATCATTGCAGATAGCGTGACTGAATGTGGGATTTTTAACCTAATTGAATGGCAACTGTTTTCTACAGTTAAAATCTATCAGTGAAAAAAACATAGCTTTGATAAAACAAAGGGAAAGAGAAACAAGAAATAGAGAAAATTATAAATTTATTTGTTCGACACTTAAAATCTACCAGCAAAAGAAGCATAGCTTTGATAAAACAAAGGGAAAGAGAAACAAGAAATAGAGAAAATTATAAATTTATTTGTTCGACTGGACTTGGCTTAACGAAGTCAGAAGTCAGAAGTCAGATAGGGGAGCTGTCGGATTGGCGACGTACAGAAGTTATTTTTGTAACGGGGATTTGATCAACTCTCCAAAAATATTTCGCCTTAAAAGGCGGGGTTGTGCAACCCAATTATTTTGATAAATTTCTGAATTAACATTTGAATACCAGTAGAAAAACATGAAAGCAAAATAAATTTGAATCATCAAAGTAACTACAGCAGTTTTCGAGTTGATAAGATACAAAGTTTTATGGTTTTAGGGAATAGTGGTTCGACCCCCGTCGGCGACAGACACTGTTAATAGATAATACCAATTTTTCAAAATAATTCTATATTTATTGAACACTTCAGTTATTAACTAATAAGTAAGGTTCATTCAACAATTAATAATTAATAATTAATAATTAACAATTACCTCTCCTTGAAAAGAAGAGCATTGACGCGGAGCGTGAAAATTTTTTCTTCTTTTGGTCGATTGGATATGGCGAGGAGACCTCGCCATCCCACCCTTCGGGAAGCTGCGAAGATCGACCGCTGTCTTGGTTGATTGGATATGGCGAGGAGACCCGTTCTTACAGACCCGCTCCGCTAACGCCATCCCTCAACCGCTTTTTTCTCCTTTAAAGGAGAGGTTTTAAACCTTAATTATTCGGTAATGTTTTTAGCAATTATTTTTATAAAATAAACATATCTTATTCGTTATGTATCTACTCCCTGCTCTCAAGAAGATATAGCAAAAATGCGTGAAATTTGATACATAGCAGTTGAAGGAAAGGTTAGGACATATCAAAATATTAAAACTCAGACAAAGCCAGATTTTTCCTTCTTCCTCCTGGTATAATACCAATTTGAAAAAAGAATGTGTTTGAATAATAAGTGCAATAAAAAGATTTTGGAGTAAATTTCCCTTTGACAAAAAAGAGAATTTACGACCTCAAAACTGGTATTGAAGCAATTCATTCTGACTCGGTTCTCCTGACTCCTGAGTTACCCTCCTGGGAGGGGGAGGGGCGAGGGGTGGGTTGACTCCTAAGAAATAGCCTAACTATTTGTAGCAAATATTGATCAAATTGGCATAATATCCTGTTTATCTATTCTGGTGGGAGTATATTTCAAAGAAAAGTTTTGATGAACATATTATGAAAATAGACGAATTATTAAGGCAGTACGCAAGAGGAGAAAGAAATTTCAGTGGTGTTTATCTACATGAAGTACATTTGCTAGAAGCTGAATTAGAAGGGGCTAATTTTTTTGAAGCAGACTTAATCGGTGCTAACCTTAGTCGGGCTAATCTCAGTCGAGTAAATCTGGCCAAAGCTAATCTTAGTCGAGCTAATCTAATTGGAGCGGATCTAAGCGGGGCCAATTTATCTGGAGCTATTCTGGCAGGAGCTAAACTCAACAAAGCTGACTTAACAGGAGCAAAACTTACCAGAGCAGACTTAAGTCGTTCTAATTTTAGTCAAGTTAATATGATTAATGCTGACCTCTCAAGAGCTATACTCTGTGAAACAGACTTGCACGGGGCCAACTTATATGGCGTGAATTTCCGACGCGCTATTCTTAATGAAGCAGACTTAATTGGAGCTAACCTTACCAGAGCAGATATGGCAGGAGCAGATTTAATTGGAGCAAGTTTAATGAGAGCTGATTTGACAGAAGCTATTTTGAGTGCTGCAGACTTAAATGAAGCAAGTCTTTTGGGTGCTAATATTTCCAATTTGAGTATAGATGGAGTAGCTCTCCAGGGAGTCATAATGCCAGATGGCGCAAGTTATGAAGAGTTTCAAAGAAGTATGCAAGATTAGTACCTAAAGCCTGACACCAATGCTAAGTTGCATGGCTCAGGCTTTCTTACATTTTTAGCATTATATTATAAGACGCGAACGAGTTGGCGTTTGACTGATGCTGATGATGAAGCGAATAAAGATAAATGTTTTTCCTACTGTTCCCTGTTATATGTATGTAGGGTTTGCTGAATAAAGTCTTTTGGTAGAGGCAGGAGTCAGGAGGACAGAGTCAGAAGTCAGAAGTCAGGATAAATGGGAATTATAGAGAAGGTAGTCGGAAAAATTGTAAGAGTGATTTTTCTGCCATAATCGTCCCAAAATACTAGCTTTATGCAGCTCTTGCCACCGAAAAGCTGACACTTTTTTAGACAAAAAAATGCTACAAACCAATATCAGTCAATGCTTTGATATTTAATCAGCAAGCCCTATGTATGATATGAAATACCAAATCAAAAGATTGAATTCCAATCATTAGTAACTATTTCTACATCTGAATATAATTTTTAGATTTCACGATCGAGATTAATTGTCTCCTTTATTTTTCCCTTTCTTCTTTTCCCTTATATTTTGCCATAATTTCCAGGTCTCTACGGCTTTTCAAAATATTCAATCCAAACTAAAAAAATTGACAATATTTCCGAAAATTTAATTCCAAATTAAGACTCACTAACAATAGTTATCCCGCCAGCAAAAATTCAAGTAATACCAAAATTGCTATTTCTAAAAGTGGAAGATTTCCGACTAGTTTCTTACCCTTATCAAGTCGAGACTCTTTGATTTTTAGAACATCTTGTTCTGTATTTAAACCTTTTCTTAAACTGAAGTAGATAGATTGATTATCGGGACTTTAGCAAAAAATGCCTTAAAAATAGTTTTAAACCCTTGCTGTGTAATGCTTTAACGTCAAAAAAGCCTATTTCTTGATATATCTAGATTTGAGCCATTTTTAGCTAGAGCAACGTGTTTTCATTCCTACGGTTGAGTTTGAAGCCATTTTCAGTCTAACAAATATCAAAGTCCCGTTATTTTCATCACAAACATCATCCCAAGTAAATATAGCAATGTGCGCTGGCATATTTACAAATTACAAGAGGTGTCCAATAGCTAAAAGTCTTATATTATAGGTTTTTTATTCCCCCTTCCGGAGCTGTTGCCTTCCGGAGCTGTTGCCTGTTGCCTGCGCACAGTGCTATACATCACTGGCTCGACTTCCTGGTTTATTTTCCACAGACCACACAGGAGCTTATTGATTTTTATAAGTACGAATTCTCACAATTGATAATCTGTTATGGTCTGCCTGTCTTCGCAAATTTCGCTGAATTTATTGAGGCAATTTTCCTGAAGGTAAATTAGGATTAGTTAACCATTTCAGGATACTACTAAAATTTTGAGCTTCTAACATAAATAAAACATGGGGTTGAGAATTATCTCCAATGTTTGTGTACAAACAATCTTTTAAAGCTTTACCAATAAAATTGTTAACTAAACTTTGGTGTTGATTATCTATTTCTAACTCTTCTATATTAGTGGAATTTTACTCCCATTTTTCCGTCAAAAAAATTTGGTAAATGTCCCAAGATGATACCCATTTTCAGTTGTTCTGCCATAAGTTAGGGGTAGTAAATTCTACTTCTCCAATAATAGGATTAACTCGCACCATTAATACAGCTATAGTGTTTCTCAAGTTACTGAGATGTCGATTTACCAGTAAATAAGTTGCATTTTTCAATTCCCTAATATTTCCGACATAATTGAGATTATCGACTAAGAAAATGTAGTTTCTCCCTCTAAAATTGAAATTGCCAATATTTTCGACATTCCAATGGGGAGAGCTTTTGGAAGTTCATTGTGCTTATCCAAATCTAACTTTTCCCACTCCACTAAACCACTAGCTAAGTATTGGAGGGTTTTGGTAATGTCTATTTCTTTGATGTTTGAAGTTATGCCTGAATAATTAGTCATTATATTTTGTAGGAAATATCTTGCTTGTTAAGCGATCGCTACAAAAATTGCCATATCTCACAAATTTAGGTTTATCCTTAAGTTTTAGTTATGAATTTTAGTCTTTTAGTTTGAAAATTTTTAATTTTGTCAGGGGTTGATGACAAAAAATCGGAAAATTTCTCTGATTAACTTAACGAGGTTTCAATATTTTTAGCACTTAAGCTAGGTTTTGTGATATTCTAAATAATATTATAATCCAAAGGAT
This sequence comes from Okeania sp. SIO2C2, assembly GCF_010692625.1. Lineage (NCBI taxonomy): Bacteria > Bacillati > Cyanobacteriota > Cyanophyceae > Oscillatoriales > Microcoleaceae > Okeania > Okeania sp. SIO2C2. Next base: position 159,430 of record NZ_JAAHGM010000008.1, on the reverse strand, counting down.
ATTTATTACTTTTTTAAAAAATTAAGCTCCAAATACCTACAATCTCGTTGTTTTGAGAGGCAAAGACTCTTCAGTTCTTTTACCATGAATGACTAATATTCCTCGCCTAATTTTTCGGCAGATTGATAGATTAACTATTTTGTGGTATGGAGAAGGAAAAAGTAAGATAAATATGGTCTACTATTTCTCCTAATATAGTCTCCGGATAATTAGTTATCCTATAATGAGCGGAGGACCGAGTCAGGAGAAAGGAAAGATGAGAGTGGGAATTATCTGGGGATATTCCAGCATTTTATGTCTGCATTGAATGGAAGTAGAAAGTGTGATAACTGTATAACCGGATTTCATATCATATATAAGGTTGGATTAAGTGCTAACAGAAACCAACCAAAACCTATATATAGCAAGGCCGAATCAAATTTGAGAATTTGACTATTTCTGAAAAGTCTAAAATCTAACGGTGATCATATTGATAAGATACAGTTCTTTTCTTTCTTCCCTTTTCCCAGTGAAGATATTCCCTGTTCCCTAAAAATCTACAATCTCTCACAATTCAAATAAGACTGCTATATCTATAATTATATTGAATAGAGTTGTTACCTACTGGAGAGTACAAAGTTCTGCTAAAAAACAGTTGGCTCTCAAGATTGAAAGTGTTACTGGGAAAGGTTTACAGCATCTACGCTCTGTGAATGGAGAATTTTTAACCTTGAGTCCGTGAAACCCTTGACTAGCAATAGTTATTCCCAGAACTTTGCACTGTCTAGTTACCTAGATTTCCATCAAAATATTCCGATGTCTTAACCAGCTAAAAAATCCAACTCTTGATTTATTTCTGCCGATAAATTATTCAATAACTGTAATTTATTTCTTAACTTAATCGCCTCCGGTGACTGCTGACTAACAGGAACCTTAATCACTTTTTCTGCTTTTTCTTCATATTTCTCAACTGCTTTTAGAGCTACAGCACTAAAACGACTTAAATAATCTCTAGCTGCATTAGCATAAGCTTGTTTTACCTGTTGCTGATAACTATCTAAATTTTGTGATTTATTCTGTTGATTATCGCTTAAAAAATAGGTAGCACCACCAGCAACTGCAGCACCCATCGGACCTCCTAATAACCAACCTATTCCAGTGGCGATCGCTATATTTTTTACCCCCCCTGATTTTTTGGTTTCTGATGGGGGTGGGGATGGCAAAAAGACTTTAGGAGCTTCAGGAAATGTGATAATTAATTCTGCTGGTTCTTCTTGTTGAAAAAACTCACAAGCTTTATCTATCCATTCGGTAATTTCTTGTTTATATTTCAGAGCTTCTGGTCGAAATTTTTCCGACTCCCAAATATTAAAAGTTCTTTGTTCCAAAACTATAGCCAATTCAAATTGATGGCGCTCCAAAAGTTTAGTTAAATATAGCCAACTTTGGAAATTTGAACTACTTTTTTGAAAGCCTTGTTTAATTAATTTTTCTGCCCGCTTTTGAATCTCAAATTTTTCACTTTTCCGCTCTTGAATAGCAATTAACTCTTTAGTCACTTCCTTAGCACTAGCTTCCATAACTTGACATAACTGAAAAGCGATCGCCTGTATTCTTGGCAATTGAATATCTATCTTTTTCCCATCAGTTTCAACAATATTTTGTAAAGCAGATTCAAAAGTTACTAAACCCGTTGTTTGCGCCACAGAAACATCACCTTTTAAGCGACCCCGCAAAGCAGGCAAAGCATCAACTCGATATAAGTTACTAATATTATTTGGTAGTTCTGAGCGAAAACTTTCTGCCAGAAACCGTATTCTATTGTTAACTTCTGTTTGCTCTTCTGAGGAGAGTAAATTCATAAAATTAACGACAAAAACTACTGTTTTAATACCTTTTTCCCACAACCAATCTCTGAGATTTTCTTGCTCTCCTAAAGTCATCAAATTTCTGGCATCTAAAACCTGTACTACTAGATCGGCAGTTAACAATTTGTCCTGCACCAAAATATCTTGAGCTTCCCGGTCATTTGTTCCTGGTAAATCTAAAAATTCAACTCCTCTTTTCAAGAAAGGATGAGGGCAATAAACTTCTACTGAAGTCACATCATCCCTCATGCGACGGTTATCATCTAAAACTGCATATTGTTTGAGAATATCTGTACCAGTTTCACAAATTTGACTTCCATCTTTCAGATTAATTTTAGTCTGTAACTCTGTGCCATATTTTATATAAATTGCAGCTCCAGTCGTAGGAATTAAATCAATGGGTAATGTTCTTTGACCTAAAAAAGCATTGAGCAAAGTAGATTTGCCATAATTAAATGGAGCAAAAACAGCAATTTTAAAAGAGGAATTTTTCAGATATTCACAGATAGAAATTATATCTTTTTTCAATTGAGAATCTGGCTCAAGTTCTAACATTCCCAGAGCAGAATTAAAATAGCGAATCAAGTTATCAAAATTAGTCTGCAATTCTCATTTCTCCTTTATATATCCATATTATATAGAATTCCTCTTTACAGTTCTGAAAAAAATATTCTAGAAAAAAGGAACAGGGGTCAATACAGTTCACTTAAGGATTTTTTTTGGCAGTTCTGTAATCTGAAGACCTACTCTAATGGTTCCATAATTTATGAATTTTGGTATAATCTGAATTGTATTGGAACAGGGGTAATACCAAATTCAGGCGTTGGTGATTTTGGCTATGATTTTTTTAAATGGCGATTACCTAAATACTAATTAAAAAGCATTTTATACTTTATAAATTTAGCTTTCATAGTTTGATTCACCAACGCCCAAATTCATTTCTAAACTGCATAGAATAATATATTAATCAGAGTTGACTGTAGATCGAGATAGACAAGTTAATAAATTTCATAATTCTGTGCTACTTCACATAAAATTGGTATAACACCTACCACCTACTACCTAACAACTAAGACCTATCACCATGCCACCTACCACCTAATTGTGTGCAGTTTCACATAAAATTGGTATAAGAGTTTTAGATATTTTATCTAATTCATGGGTTTTTTACAAATCATTTAGGATTACTATATAGCAATCCTAAATAATACCTATTTCTTAAATATTTACTAGGGTAAAGTAGTTAAAGAGCGTCAGACTTACTATTGATATCCATAACTGAATATTTGCATACTATACTACTCTTGAGTTGAGGAACTAAACTAAACCAAACCTACATTTATAATTTATGCCAAATTGATAAATATTTGCTACAAATAGCTAGGATATTTCTTAGGAGTCAACCCACCCGCGCGCCCCTCCCAGGAGGGGAACTCAGGAGGACCGAGTCACACGAGAATAGCTTCAATACCATTTTTCAGGTCGGAAATCATTCTTTTCTCTTGGTGCGCTAACAGGTGCGACTGGCGTCGTCGCGGGGTCGCACCGCTCTCTTGGTCGATTGGATATGGCGCAGTTTTCCTCGCCATCCCACCCTTCGGGAAGCTGCGCTAACGACCGCTTTGTCAAAGGACTATCCTGCACATGTCTTTTTATTCCTCTTACTATTCGTAACATTCTTTTTTCACGCTTGGTATTATATAGCAGTCGCCATTACTGTATTTGACATATCAAAAGCTTAAAACTCAGACAACGCCACATTTATTCCTTTTTCTTTCTTCTTCCTTCTTCTTTCTTTCTTCTTTCTTTCTTCTTTCTTTCTTCTTTCTTTCTTCTTTCTTTCTTCTTCCTTCTTCCTTCTGCTATACAATTGCTTTCATAAAATCCTGATAAACGGCAACTATTTTTGTACACTCAGATGACACATCAATTTCTAACTGTTGAAAACGAGCTAATTCTGCATCATTATTAATTTCTTGTTCCTGTTTTTGCTGCAGCAAATTATCTAATTCTGACTTCCGAGACTTAATATCATCATCTATCCTTTCTTTAACTTCCCCTTCATAAGTATCAAAACATTCTTTAATAGCATCATAAATAGGTTGCCACTGTTCATTTGCTACTTCAGGTAAATGTTTGACCAACTCTTTTTTCGCTATTTGAACTACTTTTTTCCGTGCTTCATCTGCCTGCATTACACCCACACCTAAACCTAATAAAGCTAAACCAATAGGTCCTAAAGTTATCCCTGTAAAGAAAGTAATTGCTGTATATATTCCTCCTACAGCCAATAAATTTAGCAAGATATTTTTCCAATCAAAACCCGCTCCGGCCATCGCCATACCTGCAATATTACCTCTAGCTAATGAAAATAATCCCATAGCCCATTTTGCCCAACTAGGAGCATTATCCTCACTGGAAACAGAAAGGGCAGATTTGACCTTTTTTCCTGTTAGTTTTTCAGTGATTTTATCTGTGACTTTTGTATAGGAAGCACCATAATGAGCAGCTCTTCTAGAAAGTTGTAAAAATGCTGCATCCATCTTATTTTCAACAGTAATAGTCCATGCTGCTAATTTATCACTAATATATTGTTCAAATCCTTTTTTTAGTTCTATTTCAAAAGCTTCTCTTTTACCAGGGTTAATGAAATCGATAAATTTCATATCTGGTTGATAGCGCAAAAAGTCTGATTCAAAAGTATGTTCCAGGTCGAGAACATAAGAACGAAAAGAATTAGCAATTTCAGTCGCTTCTTTGTCTCTAACTGTTCTAATTTCTGACTGAAATTGGTCGCGAATTTCAGCAAGTTTATGAAACTCTGGTGCTACAGAATTAATCTTATTTTTTAGCTCTTCAATATTCTGTTCTAATAAAGGAGTACGACGAGCGATCGCCTCTCGTAAATGACTATCTGCTTGAGCTGCTAAAGTTTTTGCTTGCCTAAATTCTTGAGCTGCTCTTTCTTGAGTCAAAAATTGATTTAATGCACCAAAAAATTCTGGAAAACCTGTTCCTTCTAGAGAAACTGAAGGATTTTTTAATCGCCTTCTTAATGCCAGAATTGAAGATAGTTCAAAAACTCTTTCTTGATAGATATTTTTATTTTCTTCTACACAATACTCATTGAGGTTAGCTTGAAAAACTCTTCTTAATCTTATCTCTGCTTCTTCTAATTCTTCTCGGTCATCTGGGTCAATTAAACTATCTTGTACTTGATCCCAAGCATTAATTAAAAAGAACACACTCAACCCTCTACCTTTAATATAATTTTCTAGATAGCGACGTTCTCCTAAAGTACAAGGTTGAGTTGCTCTCATCACAAATAAAATAGCATGACAATTATTGATATAACCAAGAGACAATTCATTCCGTGCTTCTGTATCATTTAAACCAGGACTATCAACAATTTCTATTCCTTTTTCTAAAATTGGTAGGGGATATTCAACCACTGCATAATCAATATCAGGAAATGCTTGTTTTTTTTCTTGTTCTAATCTTTTTGCCTCTGCTGGGTCAATTGTATAGTTTCGTTTGAAGCTCTTAAAATCTAGTGACAGAGGTTTTTTTCCATCATTAAAATGTATAGTAACTTTTTTTTCTGGTCCAAATTTTAATACAGTTAATAATGCTGTACAAGGATTAACGTCGCTAGGTAAAATATTTTCACCTATTAAAGCATTAAGAAATGTACTTTTTCCCCGTTTCATATCTCCCAATACCATCAAGCGGAACACACCAAGGCGGAGATTTTTGCCAGCATTTTTAATATCTTCTATTTCTCTTTCTAAACCTAATTTTCCAGAAGTTTTTTGACCTTCTGATTCTGCTTTTTCTAAAGTTTCAGCTATTGTACATAAACTAGCAGCTACTTCGGTTCTAACTTTAGCTACTCTTTCTAAATCTTGGATAAAATTTTCTGCTTCTATTTTGTGACTCATTTTGATTTGAATAAATTAATTACTTGAGATAATTGTATCCTGTAAATCTTCTTAGTATTTAGACAAAATTATTGTTTTTTTACTTTTCGAGTATAAAGCAATAAGTCAGTTATATTACATAATTAGGGTTTGCTGAAAAAGTATGAATCGTAGGGGTAGGAGTCAACCCACCCCTCGCCCCTCCCCCTCCCAGGAGGAGAAGTCAGGAGTCACGAGGAATGGGGAATTTATAGGAGGTACTCGGAAAAATTATAAGAGTGATTTTTCTGCCATAGTCAGCCCAAAATCCTAACTTTTTGGTCACTCAAGCTTAAAAAGTTGCACTTTTTTTCCCTCTAAAAAAGCTAAAATATTTATCTGTAAATGTTTTTATATTTAATCAGCAAGCCCTAATTATTAAGTCTAAAGTTGGCAGTAGTAGAAACTATGTTTATGTTTTTAGGGTTTTGAGTTACCATAAGTTATACCACAAAAAATATTAGGTTACTATAAGTTACAAGTCAGGAAGTAAATTTATTTTGTATTGAGACTAAAACAAATCCATAATTGACTTAAAACAGTTCCCAAATTCATAAAAATATTTTCCCGCCAATGGCATTCTTTGACTTTTCCCATAACGTTCACCAGGAAATTTATTAACAGTCTTATACTCATTTTACCGAATAATTAAGGTTTAAAGCCTCTCCTTTAAAGGAGAAATAAGAAAAAATTTTCCTTTTATTCAATCCTCTTCCTTTTAGAGATAGGTAATTATCAATTATTGAACAATACTGTTAATTCTGGCTGACTATTTTAATAATGATTTGGATAACACTGTAGATCGTCACTGAAAACTGAATGCTGAAGTTAAAACTGAAGATAAACTCAGTTGATTGGGAGGCTTGAATTTCTTAATTCCTCCTGAATTATGATTATTTATTTATCTAAATACAAATAATTATAATAGGAAATAATAAACCTCCTGTAAACAGTAATAAAAAACTACTAATTCCAATTACAAATGGATAATTAAATAAGATATTTTTACACTAACAGGGAGCAGATAAAATAAATATATATGAATAAGATAACTGCTATATTATATATTTTTAAGAGACATCTCAATTCTCACATCTGATTCTTGATTGCTATATAAACTAAGCTATTTTTTGTTGATTTAAAATCAAACATTTTCTAACGAATTAAATCAGCAAAACTATAAGTACTAAGAATTAATAATAGTATAGCTGTGAATTGGGAAGCCTGTATTTGAGGAGATGGTGTAAGCGCTTCTCTAACTAAAATAGAAATAGAATAACCCATTACATAACTCAGGCATAAGACTAAATATTGCCATTGCTCTGTAACACTCCAACACAATAATAATACTATGGCAAAGACTAACATTATTAACTCAATAAAGCCTGGTGGATTATATTGTATACCACTCCTAAGATTTTGACACCACAGTTGTAAAATTCTCATAATTTTGATATTAAATAAAATCACAAAATTCCGATTAATTACCAGAAAAAAAATTATGGCATTTATACTTAAATAGCAAAAATTTTCATGATTTGTTAATACAGTTAATTCACAAAATTTATGGAATAATAAAATTAAATTTTACTATTTTTTTTGTGTTATACCATTTTAAAAAAAGAATGTTACGAATAGTAAGTGCGATAAAAACACTTGACAGGGGATCTCCCTTTAACAAAGCGGTCGTTAGCGTAGCTTCCCGTAGGGTGGGATGGCGATCTTCGGAGCGGGTTTGCAAGAACGGGTCTCCTCACCATATCCAATCGACCAAGAGAGCGGTGCGACCCCGCGACGACGCCAGTCGCAAGCGGTCAGATCCCGCGTCTGGCACAGACGCAAGGGAATGCTGACCAAGAGAGGGAACGCGCACCAAGAGAAAAAGAGAATTTCCGACCTAAAAACTGGTATTTAAACCATTCATTCTGATTCCTGACTCCTGACTCCTAACTCCTAATAACAGGATAACCTAATTAATTTGCCTTGACTGTTTAATCATTATATTCAACATCAAAAACATCAACCATATAAATAAAAATTAAAAATTTTTTTACTCTCACAGCCATTCAGTCTGTTGTTGAAGACAAGCCAAAGCAACCTCAGTTTCCACCTGAGTAAACTCAGCATAAAATCGACTCACACTCAAAAACGGCTGAGGAGTTTCCAATACAATTAAGCGATCGCAACAATCTGCCAAAAATTTAATCAATTCTGGAGGAGCAACTGGCACAGATATCCAGACAGCATTCGGTTTATGCAACTTAATAGACTTTAGCGCAGCTATCATCGTCATACCCGTAGCTATTCCGTCATCAACTAAAATTACTAACTTACCCAGAGGAATAACTTCAGGCTTTCCACCACTAAGACATTCTAATTGAGACTGTGCTTTTTCCCTTGCTCTTTCAATTATAGCCTTTTGGACTTGTAAATTGCGTGGTTTGTGCCTCGACCACACAATACAACCATCCGCTGTCACAGCACCAAGAGCCAATTCTGGATTATCCGGTAAAGTAATTTTCTTCGCCACCACCACACTCAAAGGACAACCCAACCGACGCGCAATAGTTACTGCTACTGGCAACCCCCCTCTTGGTAGACCATAGACAATAGGCTTAATCATCCACTCAGTAGTCAAACTCATTTGACAGAAATCTGAAAAAATAACCTCAGCCAATTTTTCTCCAGCATCAGTGCGGTCTCGAAATATGGGAATAGATGACATAATTTTCTCCAGCTACTGACACTTAAATTTTACCTTCTATCACCAGAGGGCCAGCACTAAATCAAAGATTATAGTGCCTGGATGAATGGTGAGTATATAATTGTGATTTCCTACGGAATGCTCCGCAAACGATGTCACAATTATATACAAAAATTAATAGTTTATCCAGTAGATATTTCAGGTAAATTCAGTTATAATGATAGATATATTCAAGGAATTAATAATACTTTGCTAGTAATTGAGGCCAAATTAAAAGGCAGTCAAAATCAGTACAAAGTTTTAGATGAAATGATACTAACAAGTCAGTTCATTAGAAACATTTGCTTGCGTTATTGGATAGATCATAAAGATGTTAAGCGCAACGACCTACAAAAGCTTTGTTCACAACTAGCAAAAGATGTTAATTTTCCTTGGGCTAAAAAGCTAAACTCTCAAGCTAGACAAGCATCAGCCGATAGAGCATGGCAATCAATACAACGATTCTACAAAAATTGTAGACAAAATAAACCAGGCAAAAAGGCTTATCCAAAATTCAAGAAATTCACTCGGTCGGTAGAATACAAAACAACTGGCTACAAGCTATCTCCAGACAGAAAAAAAATTGAGTTTAAAGATGGTTTTCAAGCTGGTGTATTTGAATTATGGACAAGTCGTGATTTAGTTTGGTATTCAGAGCAACAAATAAGTCGTGTTAGAGTTGTAAGACGTGCTGATGGATATTATTGTCAATTTCTAGTAAATGTTGAGAGAAAAGAGACTCATAATTTTGAAGGTAATGTAGTAGGAATTGATTTAGGCTTAAATACTTTTTATACTGATAGTAATGGTAAAGCTGTAGATAATCCTAAGTATTTGAGAAAGTCAGAAAAACGACTTAAAAAGCTACAGCGGAGAGTATCGCGTCGGCATAAAAAAGGCCAAAAACCGCAATCAAATAACTACCACAAAGCAAGAATTCAATTAGCTAGGCAGCACCTGAAAATTAGTAGACAGCGTAAAGACCATGCGGTAAAGACTGCACGGGCGTTAATCCAATCTCACGATTTGGTAGTCTATGAGGATTTGAAAATTGCTAACCTAGTTAAAAACCATAATTTAGCCAAGTCAATATCTGATGCAAGTTGGTATCAATTCACACAATGGGTAGAGTATTATGCTAAATTGCACGGAATTGTTTGTGTAGCAGTACCTCCCCATTTCACTAGCCAAAATTGTTCAAATTGTGGTCAAACAGTTAAGAAATTATTGTCAGTGAGGACTCACAAATGTCCACACTGCGGTTATATTGCTGACAGAGACCATAACGCAGCAAGAAATATTCTGGCAAAAGGTTTAGAAATGCTAGGAGCAATAGTCAACAGTACCGAGGGGCACTCGGAACCTGGGGGAAACCCAAAAGCTACGGGAGAGTCCAACCTCTGGTTTGGTGATAGCAATGTTGCCAATCTAAAGTTGTCTCTATGAGCGTAGAATCATCAATGATGAGAATCCCGCATCATAATCTGTGATTTGATGTAGGGAGTATGTCAACTAATGGCCTTTAAGTTGAGACTTTTTACCCAAAACTTTAGACTAAACACATAGTGGCAATTGATTCCTAAATCTCCTTTCATGTCTAACGAAAAACAACTTAGTCTCTTCGACTGGTCAAACAATAATGATTATTCAGAATCTACCTCTGATTCAGACTTCGACTCCAACCTCATCCCCACAGACGCTAAAATTCCAATTCCATCAGAAACATATCAAACAATGGAGCAAATAGCTGTCCATTGTAACCAATGTTGCAGATGTGAGCTAGGAGAAAACCGTACTAATGCTGTCATTGGTAGAGGCAACCCCCAGGCAGAAATTATGATTATTGGCGAAGCACCTGGTCAAAATGAAGACGAACAAGGCTTACCATTCGTTGGTAGGTCTGGGCAACTGCTGGACAAAATTTTGGAGTCGGTGGAGCTAAGTAGCGATCGCCACGTTTATATTTCTAATGCTATTAGATGTAGGCCACCAGAAAATAGGACTCCTACTACTCAAGAAATAGAAGCTTGTAAACCATACTTACTAGAGCAAATACGTCTTGTAGACCCAAAAATTATTCTTTTAACTGGAGCAACGGCAGTTAAAGCTTTGACTGGTGAGAAACGAGGTATAACTAAAATAAGAGGCCAATGGCTGGAGTGGGAAGGGCGACTTTGTATGCCCATTTTTCATCCAGCTTATCTTTTGCGAAATCCTTCTCGGGAGCCAGGCAAACCAAAGTGGTTAATGTGGCAAGATATTCAGGCAGTTAAACAAAAGTTAGATGAATTAGAGGGAGATAGTAATTCTATAGATTTTTAGATTTTTGGTAGAGGTATTTCAATCAATTTGTTCTTTGAATATAAACCCGATTTAATCGTAATTTCTGATTTTTTCACATTAAACTTTTTTGCCAATAGTTTGATTAATTCTTGATTAGCTTTACCATCTACTGGTGGAGACTTCAAACATATTTTGAAACTACCATCTGCTTCAGTTTCAATACTTTTTTGTTTGGAATTTGGTTTAATTTTTACTTGGAAAATAGCCATTGATAGATGGGGGTTATTTATTGATGATAATTTGAGCAGGGATATATGATTTAGAGTCGAGCATTACCGAATAATTAAGGTTTAAAGCTTCTCGTTTAAAGGAGAAACAAGAAAAAATTTTCCCTACCGCGTCAATCCTATCCGTTTTCAAGGAGAGGTAATTGTTAATTATTAATTATTAATTGTTGAACACTTAGCCTCCTCTGTTCTAAATTATCCCCTATGACAGGTTCGGTGTGCGATTTTTTCCCAATAAATACGAAGTTTACTCAAATAAAAGTACTATGACGAAAGCTTAAAATTGATTTAATTAAGTAAAAAAGAAGTACTTATTAGATTTTTGGGCATTGCTGAATTAAGGTATGAAAGTAGGTTTATAGGGAACAGGGAACAGGGAACAGGGAACAGTTAATATTAACAAGTAGTTCAAACCATCCAAAATAAAAAATCCCAAATACAAAATTATCAAATCATACCCAGAATCAGCAATGTCGATTTTTGCAATTAATTTATTGATTTTCAGACAGCTAAAGAGAAATTTATTAAAGCTTGAAATCACGTGGTTTCGTCAATACATAAAATGGCACAATTTAAAATGAAATAGCCTTGGTTTCTGGTAGAGGTAATTCAATACTTTATGTGGAGAATTCCGTTGAAATTTTACTTAGAAAATAGCCAGAATTAAATTACCAATAAAAATCCCCATAAATCACACAAAAAAATTAATACTTCATTCCTCATCCTATCTCCTGAATCCTCTGTTATTCAATACTTTATGTGGAGAATTCCGTTGAAATTTTACTTAGAAAATAGCCAGAATTAAATTACCAATAAAAATCCCCATAAATCACATAAAAAAATAATACTTCATTCCTCATCCTATCTCCTGAATACTCTGTTATTCAATACTTTGTTGTGGAGAATTTGGTTGAACTTTTACTTGGAAAATAGCCCAAATTAAGTTGCCAATAAAAATCTTCATAAATTAAATTGTAAAGGTAAGATATAGCAGTCACAATTACTATATTTGACATATCAAAAGCTGAAAAATCTGACATCTTCTGAGTTTTCCTTCTCTCCTAGATAACTAAAGCCTTCTTTCTTCTTCCTTCTTACTTCTTCCTTATGCCATATCATTCCTCATTCTGACTCTTGACTCCTGTCTCCTGACCCCTATCTCCAAAATAACATCCTTGTAACCAAACTCTAATACCTCTAGCAAATACTCCATTACTACTATCTTCTGGTTGTGGTGGTAAATTTCCTAGTAAACTTTCTTCTATAGAAAACATATTAACTAACTCCCATTGTCTCTGACTTTTCCTCAGAAATAACCAATGAAATTTTTGTAATTCAACTACCTGACTATCTCGATATTGCCTTTCTAAAGTTGTCAGAAAAATTTGATTAATATCCTCCTGAAAAAAAGGCATATCATCTATCGGTAAAGGTTCAAACTCAGGACGACCTGCTATAACTATATTCCGTTCTAAATAATCTTCATTTGATTGGCGATCGCGTTGAATTTCACGATTAACATAACCAGGCAAATCTAATATTAAATCTGTGGCTAGAATTTCTAAATCTTCTGAATTATCCGGGCAAGTAGATTTTGGTTTCCAAGGATCTGTTGATTCTATTTTTTCTATTTCTATTCTAGGTTTTCTAGGTCTTCTAGGTCGTCTTTTTCTGACCATCAAATAATTGTCAATCGTCAAAAATAGGGAATTAGGTAAAGATAAATTGTCACTGGCTATACTTATAATCGTGATTATAGAAATGAATATTTTCAAATAAAATAGCATTCGACTTTAGGATTTTCAGATTGATATTTCCCTGAAAGTTATCATGTCTGAAAAATATTTACAGTTCAGCAAATTTTCCCAATAATTTAATAAGTTTTTTAATAAGTTTGAGGATTTAAGAATTTCCTAACATTAATGGCGACTGCTATAGCAATATTTTTGTAATTGTTATGAGGGGTAGGTTATACCAAGCGTGAAAAAAGAATGTTACGAATAGTAAGAGCGATAAAAAAACTTTATAGGAAATGTCCCTTTGACTAAAAAGATAGTTTACGCCCTAAAAAATGGTATTAAAGACATTCCCATACGACTCCTGACTCCTGACTTCCCCTCCTGGGAGGGGGAGGGGCGAGGGGTGGGTTGACTCCTCAGAAATACCCTAGATATTTGTAGCAAAAATTTATCAACTTGGTATCATACCATTTCTCCTTGATGTATCACTTAATATAGAATAGTCAGTGTAATAAGGTCTGAGCAACAATTATTAAGCGCATTGTTACAGAGAAATGGTATTAGAAGTGAAAGCTATCTTTCATTTTATGAAGCTCAAAAAAACCGAAAGATAAAGATATTTAGCCTTGCATTCTGCCAAAAATCCTGATAGTATGTAATTATTGGGAGGCGTTCGCACCTACGCATGACTTTTTGTTCAACCTAAATATAGTACTCTTTATGTAAAATGACGTTTGAAACAATCGAGCATCAAACATAGCAATACTTTGAATAAAACGCCCCTTAAATTTCCTGACAAATGCGCTCCAAAGCCCCTTTTGGGTCAGCAGCAGCAGTAATAGGTCGGCCAATAACAAGATAATCAGCACCAGCCTTAATAGCCTGACTAGGTGTAAGCGATCGCTTCTGGTCTCCTTTCTCTGCCCAAGTTGGCCTCACTCCCGGACAAACCAACACAAAATCATCACCACAAACCTGTCTCAACTGTTCCACCTCTTGAGGAGAACAAACCGCCCCACCTAAACCAGATTCCTGAGCCAACAAAGCCATCTGCAAAACATACTCTGGCAACTCCAGAGGAATTTTGAGGTCAAAAGCCACATCACGAGAAGTCAAACTGGTCAAAATAGTAATAGCAATTAACCTGGGAGGGTTTTGTCCTGTAACTTTTGCCCCTTCCACAACAGCTTCTTGAGCAGCAGTCAAAACCACTCTGCCAGCAGTAGCATGGATAGTCAACAGATCTACACCATAACTAGCCGCAGATCGACAAGCTCCAGCAACAGTATTAGGAATATCGTGAAACTTTAAATCTAGAAAAATCCGCTTCTGACGTTCTTTGAGAATTGAGAGAATTTTCGGGCCACAACTAACAAACAATTCTAGACCGACTTTCCACCAGATTATTTCCGGTAATTGGTCTATCAGAGTGATCGCTGCTGCCTCAGTAGGAACGTCCAACGGAACAAGAATTTTATCAATATTCATCACTTTTGCTAATATTACTTAATTTTCTATATTCTGGGTATTTAAACAAAAAAACTAAGACGTTGTAGTTTTGAGTCATTTCTACCTCGAAATTTTCCCCTCGCTCTGAGTCAGAAATTTTATCTACTGAATTTTTCCGACTGGGAGTCTCGACAAAATTACTGATTAATTTTCAGTAGTTTATATTTTGGGTATTCAAACAAAAAAACTAAGACGTTGCAGTTTTGAGTCATCTCTACCTTGAGATTTTCCTTCGGTCTGAGCCAGAATTTTTGCCTATTAAATTTTTCCGGCTGTGAGTCTCAGCAAAAGTATTGATTAATTTTCAGTAGTTTATATTCTGGGTATTCAAACAAAAAAACTAAGACGTTG